>JACPTI010000013.1 GCA_016192845.1 Acidobacteriota bacterium | reverse complement strand
CAGTTCGGCGCGGTGTTCGACATCAACAAGTGCATCGCCTGCCAGACGTGCACGCTCTCGTGCAAGACGACCTGGACGAGCGGCCGCGGCCAGGAGTTCATGTACTGGAACAACGTCGAGACGAAGCCGTACGGCTACTACCCGCTCGCGTGGGACGTGAAGCTGCTCGACGCGCTCGGACCGCAGACCTGGGACGGCGCGAAGTACACGGGCCGCACCGTCTTCGAGGCGGCGCCCGCCGGCGAGCGCGTGCTCGGCTGGATGCCGGAGGCGATCGACTACGCGTCGCCCAACATCGGCGAAGACGAGATCAACGGGAGCGTGGACAAGGGGATGGCGCTCAGCCTCCCGCAGCAGATCTGGATGTTCTACCTCGCCAGGATCTGCAACCACTGTACGTATCCCGCATGCCTCGCCTCCTGCCCGCGCTCCTCCATCTACAAGCGCCCCGAAGACGGGATCGTCGTCCTCGACCAGTCGCGATGCCGCGGCTATCAGGAGTGCGTGCGCGCGTGCCCGTACAAGAAGGTCTACTTCAACCCGTCGACCGGCACGAGCGAGAAATGCATTGCGTGTTTCCCGAAAATCGAGGAAGGGATCCAGCCGCAGTGCTTCGTCAATTGCATCGGCAAGATCCGGCTGCAGGGATGGGTGAACCCTCCCGAGCGGGCGCGCGAGGACAACCCGATCGACTACCTGGTCCACGTGCGGAAGATGGCGCTGCCGCTCTATCCGCAGTTCGGCCTCGAGCCCAACGTCTACTACGTGCCGCCGGTGAACGTGCCCGACCCGTTTCTCGTCCAGATGTTCGGCCCCGGCGCGCCGGCGGCCGTGACGACGTATCGCAACGCACGCAACGACAAGACGCTGGCCGGCCTCTTCGCGCTGTTCGGATCGACGGAGCGGACGATCCCGTTCTTCCGCATTTCGGGCGACGAGGCGATCGCGCTCGACGACGACCACCGGGAGATCGTGCGGGTGCCGATCTACGAGCCGCTCTTCATCCGTCCGGCCGAGGACCCCGCGCGCCGGATCATCAGGTTGAACACCACATGAGGCAGACCATCATGCCGTCCTTCGTGTGTGTGGAGCGACGCGGCACGTCCGCGTTCGAACCGGCGCTCCGGTCGGACGTCGTGGAAAAACGGGCTCTCCGCCTTGCGGCCGATCCATCCGCGCGTGGTCGCGGGCACGATGCGCAAAGCGCATCGTGTGCCGCTCAACCCGTGCGGCTTCCCACGCTCCGAGCCCGTTTTACCAACTTCGCTGATCACGACGCCGACAGGGGGTCCCCGCCGCGCGGACTCTGCGCGGTGGGGCTGAGGAGCGCCTCTCGAACTACTCGCGGCGGGAGCGAACGAGTACGAGCCACGCGCGATTTCCCGCCGGGCGAAGCCGGACGCCCCCCGAGGGGAGGGCCATGGCGCAAGGTTCCAGGTGTGGTGATCGGTTTGGTCGCACTGGTTGTGATTGCCGTCGGCTGCCGCCGCGGGCCGGCGATCGACACCACCCAGGTCACCGCCATCGCGGTCAGCGGCGCGCTCCCGAGCGAAGATCCGCTGTCGGCGCTCTGGGACCGCGCGCCGGAGCATCCGGCTGCGCTCGTCCCGCAGGATATCGTCGAGCCGAAGCTCGCGGTGCCCGGTGTCACGCGCGTCGACGTCCGCGCGCTGCACAACGGCGAGTGGATCGTCTTCAGGCTCGGCTGGGAGGACACGACCGAGAACGTGCTGGCGCAGACCGGAGTCACCTCCGACAGCGTCGCGATCCAGCTTCCGGTGCAGGCCGGCAGCCAGGTGCCCGACCCGGCGATGGGCGAGGCAGGCAAGGCGGTGCACCTCCTCTACTGGAAAGCGCTCTGGCAGGACGACGCCGAGCGGGCCACGAGGGGTCAGGACCGCATCGCCGCGCTCTATCCCAATGCGACGACCGATCACTATCCGTTTCTCGCGAACCCGGCGGCGAAGGAGGAGATGGCGCGGCGCTACGCGCCGGCCGACGCGGCCGGCAACCCGGTCACACGACGCCCGAGCCTGTCGCCCGTCCAGGAGCTGCTCGCGGAAGGCTACGGCACCACAACCGCGGCGACCACACAGAAGGCGGTCGGGCGGGGTGCCTGGCGCGGCGGCCGATGGCTCGTCACGATCGCGCGGCCGCTGGACGAAGGCGAGGGGCTGGCGCGGCTCACGGTCGGACAGAAGACGTTCGTGGCAGTGGCGGCGTGGGACGGCGCGGCGCGGCAGGCGGGCGCTCGGAAGATGAGGTCAATGTGGATACCCCTGGTGCTGCAGGCGGCGCCCGGCCGGTGACGGTCCAGGAACCCGCGCTGCGCGTCTGGCTCGAGCGCGCGGTCTGCTGGCGGTTTGCGGGGACGCTCTTCCGCGCACCGACCGCCGACGGGCTGAGCGAGCTGCGTATGCTGCTGCCGATGCTGCCCGACGAGGCGCGCGACGGGGCCGCGGGGCTGCTCGACGTGCCGCTCGACACGTGGGAGCGCGAGTTCCACCGCGTGCTCGGCCCGGGCGGGCTCCCCTCCTGCGAGTCGTCTTTCGACAAGGCGGCGCTCGCCGGGCGCGGGCCGCTCTTGGCCGCCATCGGCGGCTTCTATCAGGCGTTCGCCTACGAGCCCGACGACCGCGAGCGGGAGGTGCCCGACAACATCGCGGTCGAGCTCGATTTCCTCGCCTATCTCGCCTTCAAGGGAGCGTTTGCGGTCGACGCGCAGCTCGCGGACGAGCTGGAGGTCACCACGCAGGCGTACGACGCGTTCCTGCGGGATCATCTGGGCTTCTGGATCGCGCCGTTCCTCGAGTCGCTCTTCGGCACCGACTCGGAGCCGTACCGCGCGGCGGCCGCGTGGCTGCAGGCGACGTTCCATCGACTGAATCACGACATCGCCTGAATCCGGCTGATCACCAGTTCGAGGGGGTATTTCGTCTTGAGAATTCAAGAGTCTGCATGCGTGACCCTTGGAGCTTGCGATTCCTTCTGGTAGGGTGAACCCGTGAAGGTCACTGCCTACTTCGAGGCGATACGCAAGCGCCCCGATCGGGCGGTGATTCGGGACGGTGGATTGACCGCGCGATCCACGAGCCGCTTCGAGAACACGTCCAGGCTGATGGCCGTATCCGCCGATGGATTCAGGTGCCTGAGGTGAAAGGGCGTTACTTGCGGGTGGTGCTTTTGGCCGACGGAGAGACGGTTCATAATGCGTTTTTCGATCGTGGATTCAAACCATGAAGATCCGCTACTTTGCCGACACTGACACGCTCTACATCGAGTTCCGTGACGTACCAGTGAGTGAAACGCGCGATCTGGACGAGAACACGATCTTGGACCTCGACGCGCAGGGAGACATCTCGGCGATCACCGTGGAGCATGCGTCGGAACGCGCCGGCATTCCTGAGTTCTCGTACGAGCAGATCGCGGCGCACCGCCCTTGAAGTGCCCGATCACATCCCGTTGAGCTTGATTTCCTTGCCTACCTCGCGTTCAGGGGCATTTGTCGTCGACGCGGAGCTGAAGGAGGAGCTGGAGGTGACCACGCACGCGTACGAGGCGCTCCTGCGGGATCACCTCGGCTTCTGGATCGCGCCGTTTCTCGAGACGCTCATGATGGCTGACTCGGAGGTGTATCGCGCGGCGGCCGCGTGGCTGCAGGGCACCCTCGCGCGCCTGCAGGCGTAACTGTCACGTGTCAATACGCACGTATTGACAGCGAACATGCGTGGATCCTATGCTCGCCCCATGGCGGCACGCTCCGCGCAACTGCAGATCCGCATCACCCCCGCCCGGAAGGCCGCGCTCAAGCGGCGCGCGCGCGCCGCCGGGGTCGACGTCTCGACATACGTGCTCTCCCGGGCCCTGCCGAACGCCCGGGAGCGCTTCCACGAGATCGTCGCCGCGCTCCGGCAGGGCGCGGACCACCGCTTTGCCCTCGCCGAACTCAACGACTTCTTGACCGGGGTGCCGCGGGCAGAGTTCCACGATGCGGTCAGCGATGCCGATCTACGGGGCCTGTCGCCGCTGCTGCAGAACTACGTGGCCGCGATGGTCGAGCAGGCGGCGAGCCGGAAGGGGGCGGCGCCCCCGGCCTGGGCGCGCGAGGTCGAGCCGATCGACGAACCCTACTTCGCCGTGCCGTTTCCCCGGCTGCGTCCGCACCTGCTGCGCGCGGCGCCGGTGGCCTTCAAGCGGCGAAACCTCTTCGTCGACTCCTCCCTCGGCGACCGCGTGTGAGGGCTGCCCGGTGGTCCGGCTGTCGAAGGAAGACATCCGTCGTCTGTTCGAGCTCCTGAACGCCGAGCTCGCCGCCGCCGGCGTCGAGGGGGAGCTGTACCTGGTGGGCGGCGCGGTGATGTGCCTCGCCCTCGGCGCGCGTGACGCGACGCGCGACGTCGACGCCCTGTTCAAACCGAGCCGGGTCGTTCGCGAAGCGGCCGCGCGCGTCGCGCGGAAGGCCGGGGTGCCCGAGACCTGGCTCAACGACGCGATCAAGGGCTATCTGAGTCCGCGCGGGGAGTTCGACCGCTTCCTCGAGCTGTCGCACCTGCGCGTCTTCGTAGCGCATCCGCGGTACCTGCTGGCCATGAAGTGCGCCGCGATGCGCCTTGGCGAGGAATTCCACGACGTAGACGACGTGCGCTACCTGCTTCGTCACCTCGGCATCTCGACCGTCGACGAGGCGCTCAACATCGTGGGCCTGTACTTCGACGAACAGCAGCTGCTGCCGAAAACGCGTCTCGTTCTGGAGGAGCTGCTCGCTGGGAAATGAGGGTCGTTCTCGCGCGGGCGTGCCACCACCTGGAGCTCACCTTGACCATCGAGAGCCCGCTTCCTCACTCCGCTACCCGCTCCGATGACCACTCGCCTCCCGGTCACGGCGTCGTCGACTGGCGGGGGATGGGCCGCAATCTGGTCGAGGCGCACTTCGACGGATGGATCATACTGGAGCTTCACTGTCCGGCGGGATCGCTCGCCGAGCAATTCGCCCGGGCGCGGGCTCAACTGGACGCGTTGTCGCCATCAGACGGGATTACGGGCGTGTCAGCGTTTGCGCCAGCTCGTCAAGAACAGGCTGCTGGCACGCCGTCTGCCTGCTTCCTGATCGGGGCTCGGCCGGAGGCGGCGGTCGTGGACGCCATGCCGAAGGCGGCTGCCTGAACGCGCGCTTGTCCCGACTCGCTCCTGACCGGCGCGAGCCCGGCTCATGCCAGTGTATTCAACGGAGACTCATCCAGATGTTCACACCGCGGGCGATTGGACCGCTATACGGCTCCAAACGAGAATTTTGTACCCGCTGTGACAAGCCGTATAGCGGTCCTAGGCGCGCGAAGCGCGAGGCGGAGGGCGCGTTGGAGATCCTCCCGGAGTTCGAGGCAGGGCTCACGGACATCGAGGGCTTTTCGCACCTCATCGTCCTCTGGGTATTCGATCGGTCGGAAGGGTTCGAGCTGATTGGCACACCGCCGAGCGACAACCGCCCGCACGGGGTGTTCGCGACACGTTCACCGAAGCGCCCGAATCCGATTGGGTTCACGGTGGTCGAACTCCTTCGCCGCCATGGAGCAACTCTTCACGTGCGCGGCGTCGACATGCTCGACGGCACACCGATTCTCGATATCAAACCGTACTTGTCCAGCATTCCAGAGGAGGCGATCCGCCGCGGGTGGCTCGCGGAAGCCGAGGCGCGTAACGCCCCTTGAAGGCAGCCAGCCGCTCGGGCGTTCGGCGGCCTCGTTCGAATGTGATCAGGTGTTCCGTGCGAATTCTTCGCGGTTGGAGGTTTCGTATGACTGGCGTGCGCCGGATCCTGTTGGCGTCGGACTTCTCGAAAGCATCGGTAAAAGCATTTGCCACGGCCGCGTCATTGGCCAGGACATCTCGCGCGACGTTAATGATCGTTCACGTCTTTGTGCCGTTCATGCCGGCGGTTCCCGAGGAGTACCTCGGAGGCGCGACGTTGGACCGGTTGAACGCCGACGCACGGCGGTCGGCTGAACGACAACTGGCGAAGGCCATCAAGAAGGCGAAGGCGGCTGGCGTTCGGGCCGCCGGACTGATGATGGAAGGCGAGCCGGCACGCCAAATCGTCCGCGCGGCGCGCTCGAAGCACGCCGACCTGATCGTCGTTGGCACACACGGCAGGACCGGACTGAGCAAGTTCTTCGTGGGGAGTGTCGCCCAACGAGTTGTCCTCACCGCCCCCGTGTCCAGTAGTGACGGTGAGAGGTAGTTCAATATAATTCCCCTTTCCCCACGGGGCATGTGAGGGAAACGGTTGCCCCGCTCGCCGGGAGGCGGCTGTGCCGCCTCTACTGTACGCAGCTCGCGTGTACGCATGGATGTCCTAGTCTTCGAGCTCGGCGGTTTCCGGTACGCCCTTCCGACGTCCGACGTCAGTGAGCTGGCGCGTGCGGTCACGATTGTCCCGCTCCCCAAGGCGCCGCCGATTGTTGAAGGGATCATCAACGTCCACGGCTGCGTCGTGCCCGTCCTGGATATCCGAGCGCGTTTTCGTCTGCCGCCGCGGCCCTTGTCCCATGCCGACCATTTAATCGTGGCGCACGTCGGACCCCGTGTCGTGGCGGTGCGAGCCGATCGGGCTCCGGATCTCGTGCAGGTTGACGAGCAGCACATTGAAGACGCGCATCACATCGTCCCAGGTGTTGAGTACGGGCGAAGAGCCGTACTCCCTGGCTATCGTGCTGGAGGAAGCCGGCCTTCGAGGCCAGGTGCTGGCGACCGACATTTCACGGGCGGCGTTGCAGCGAGCGCGTGAAGCCACCTACCGCGCGTGGTCGTTGCGCGGGCTGGAGGACGAGCGCATCCATCGTTGCTTTCGCCGGGCTGGCGGCCAGATCGCGCTGGTGAACGCGCAAGCCGAGCGCATCTTCGACTACGCCCGCACGGAGCTGATTGGCAAATCGGTGGAGACCCTCGTGCCGGAGCGCTTCCGCTCGCAGCATCCCGGACAGCGGGGAATGTTCATGGCCACTCCGGATGCCAGCACGAACTGTCCCTGCTCCGTGGTGACGGGGCTCAGGCCGATCTCGACGGGGACCTCCCGGCCGTCCTTCCGCAGCCCGTACAGATCGCGCCCGGCGCCCATCTGCCTGGCGACCGGGTTACATCGGCCCAGGGAATGGAGGACTCGTTCGGCAAGGGTCTCGGGCTGGCGTTCTGCAAGATCGCCGTCGGCGCACACGGCGGACGTATCTCGGTTGAAGAGAACCAACCGAAGGGCAGCATCTTCGTCGTCCGAATCCCTCTCAGCGACACATGAGGAGGGAGACGCACTCTCCCCCACGAACTCGCCAGTCCCCTCTTTCTGAAGAGACCGCGAAAGGCGACGTTGACCTCGTCGTTGTGCTCGAACGACCGGTTGCCGATGTTGGTGGTCCCGAGGACCGCCAGGTCTTGTCGACCATCAGCGCCTTGGCGTAGAGGGCGAGGCGCTACACGTCGGGCCGTCCGCTCACGCGGTTCTTGATGAGCAGCACGTCGAGGATCTTGCGGGCCAGGTCGCCTTCAATCTGCAACGCCGTCTGAAGCTGGTCGATGAACGTGTCCTCGCGACTCCCAAGACGGCCGTCCGCCAACACGAGATCGACCGCCTGCTTCGCTGCCCCGCCACCGCCGCCTCGCTCAGTCCGAGCGCCCATCGAGTGGTCGCCAATACCTCGTTCAGCCGACCACTTCTTCGGTCCCCAAGACACGATCGACGGCGACGGCTCCCGCGAGCACGGCCACGAAAGCCTGGGAGTACGAGAGCGCCAACGCCGCGACCGGACGACGGAGTGTCTTCTCGCTGGGATTGATGTCGTCCTGGGGGGATAAGGCGCAGCCGCAGTGACGGTCAGCCCAAGGCGTTGTCGAGCGACATCATCACCGTAAAGCCGCCGATGAAGCCGAGCGTGGCGACGTCGGTCGTCCCGCGCCGCACGGTCTCGGGCATGAGCTCTTCGACCACGACGTAGAGCATCGCGCCCGCCGCCGCGGCCATCCCGTACGGCAGGAACGCAGACGAGCCAAGCACGAGCAGCGCGCCGATGACCCCCGCCACCGGCTCGACCGTGGCCGAGAGCTGCCCCCAGAAGAACGCGCGTCCCCGCGACATCCCGTGGCGGCGCAGCGGGAGCGCGATGGCCAGCCCCTCGGGGATGTTCTGCAGCCCGATCCCGATGGCGAGCGCCGTGGCCGCCCCGAAGTCCCCGCCCCCGAAGCTGACGCCGACGGCCATGCCTTCCGGAAAGTTGTGCAGCGTCATCGCGAACATCAGGAGGGTCTGCTGGCGCCACGCCACGTGGGGGCCCTCCAACTTCGCCTCGTCCGGAAACTCCGGGTGCAGATGCGGCAGGATTTGATCCGCGACGTAGAAGAAGGCGCCGCCCGCCAGCAGCCCGAGCGCGGCCGCAGAGACGCCGCCCGACGCAATGGCCGGCACCAGCAGCGACCACCACGAGGCCGCCACCATCACGCCACCGGCAAATCCCAT
>JACPTI010000012.1 GCA_016192845.1 Acidobacteriota bacterium | reverse complement strand
TGCCGCGCAGCTTGTTGACCACCAGCGTGGCCAGCGCCTCCCCCTCGACGTCCTCGGCGATGATGATCAGCGGCCGGCCGAGGCGAGCCACCTGCTCGAGCACCGGCAGCAGGTCCTTCATCGAGCTGATCTTCTTCTCGTGGATCAGGATGACCGGGTTCTCGAGCACCGCTTCCATGCGCTCGGCGTCGGTCACGAAGTACGGCGACAGGTACCCGCGGTCGAACTGCATCCCCTCCACGATCTCGAGCGTCGTCTCGAGCGTCTTGGCTTCCTCCACCGTGATGACGCCGTCCTTGCCGACCTTGTCCATCGCCTCGGCGATGATCTTGCCGATCGTCTCGTCATTGTTGGCGGAGATGGTCCCGACCTGGGCCACCATGTTGCCCGACACCGGCTGCGACATCTTCTTGATCTCGTCGACGACGGCCTCCACCGCCTTCTCGATGCCGCGCTTGATCTCCATCGGGTTGGCGCCGGCCACCACGTTCTTGGCGCCTTCGCGATAGATCGCCTGGGCGAGGACCGTCGCCGTGGTCGTGCCGTCACCGGCCGTATCGGACGTCTTGCTCGCCACCTCGCGCACCATCTGCGCGCCCATGTTCTCGAGCGGATCCTTGAGGTCAACCTCCTTGGCCACGGTCACGCCGTCCTTGGTGATCGTGGGCGACCCGAACTTCTTGTCGAGGACGACGTTGCGGCCCTTCGGCCCGAGCGTGACCTTCACTGCGTCGGCCAGCTGGTTGACGCCCCGCAGAATCGCCTGGCGGGACTGCTCGCCGTAAATGATCTGTTTTGCCATTGATACTGTCTCCAGTTATGTGCTCTTCGAATCAAGCACCGCGAGCACCTCGTCCTCGCGCATGATGAGGTATTCCTCGCCGTCGATCTTGATCTCCTGACCCGAGTACTTGCCGAAGAGGATCGTGTCGCCGTCCTTCACGTCGAGCGGCTGACGCTTGCCGTCATCGCGCACCTTCCCCTGGCCGACGGCGATGACCTTGCCCTGCTGGGGCTTCTCCTTGGCGGTGTCGGGAATGATGATCCCGCCGATTTTCTGCTCGCCCTCCTCCAGGCGGTGGACGATGATGCGGTCGTGTAGCGGTCTGACTTTCATGTGTGTCGACTCCAAAAAACTGGGTCTCGTGGATGTGGGGCGGGCGGCGCCCGCTCCGGGCACCTCGACGCGCACTGTCCGCGCGTTGGGGACCCCGCTCTAGGCACCCCAACACGCACAGTCCGCGCGTTGGGGGCCCCGCTGGGCGTTGGCAGTCGCCCGAGCCAACTGCTAATTCTATGGGGCGCGAAAAAACGGTGTCAAGCCGGGCGCTTGACGGGTAGTGGGTCAATTTGACCCACTACCGCTTGACGCCGTCCCGTAGACGGTACTCGGTGATCTTCCGGCTCAGGGTGTTGCGGTGCATACCGAGGAGACCGGCCGCCTTGCAGAGGTTTCCGTCGGCCTTGGCGAGGACGTGCGCGATGAACCGCTTCTCGAACTCGCGCTGCGCGTCCTCGTACCGGACGCCGCGCGCCACCAGATCGTCGATCAGGCGTTCGAGCTGCTCGCGCAGAAGCGTCACTCGATCTCTCTCCCGGCGAGGCGTCGGAACGCCTCCAGATACTTCTCCCGCGTCCGCGCCACCACGTCGTCGGGCAGCGACGGCACCGGCGGCTGCTTGTTCCACCGGATCCGCTCGAGGTAGTCGCGCACGAACTGCTTGTCGAAGCTGACCTGCGGCCGCCCGGGATTGTACAGGTCCTTGGGCCAGTAGCGCGAGGAGTCGGGCGTCATGACCTCGTCGATGAGCAGGACGTCGCCTTCTGGCGTCAGCCCGAACTCGAACTTCGTATCGGCCAGCAGGATGCCACAGCGCTCGGCGTGGGCGGTGCCGAACCCGTAGAGCGCGATCGTCAGCGACCGAAGCCGGGCGAGCAGCGGCGCGCCAATCAGCCGGGCCGCATCGTCCTCGCTGATGTTGATGTCATGGCCGCTCGTCGCCTTGGTCGCGGGCGTGAAGATCGGCTCGGGCAGCCGATCGGACTCGCGCAGGCCCGCCGGCAGGCGCACGCCGCACACCGTCCCGGTTGCCAGGTAGTCCTTCCATCCCGAGCCGGCAAGGTAGCCGCGCGCCACGCACTCGATCGGCACGGGGTTCGTCTTGCGCACGATCATCGACCGGCCGGCAAGCACGTCCGCGTGCCGGCGCAGATGTTCGGGATAGCGGCGCACGTCGGTCTCGATGAGATGGTTCGGCACGATGTGGCGCGTCGCCTCGAACCAGAACACCGAGAGCTGCGTCAGCACCCTGCCCTTGTCCGGGATGCCGGACCCGAGCACGTAGTCGAACGCCGAGATCCGGTCGGTCGCAATCATCAGCAGCGTGTCGCCCAGGTCGTAGATGTCGCGCACCTTGCCGCGGCAGTGCGGCACGAGCCCGTTCAGGCGTGTGTCGAGGAGAGGGGGTGGCGGCATCCGAGAGCGTGCGTTCAGGACGACGAGGAGGCGGAAATCTTACAGGTCCGATACACGACTGGCAAGCCGGGGTCCCCAACGCGCGGACTTTGCGCGTTGGGGTGGAAGCTGTACGCAACAGCACCGGCCGTTTCACTCCGGGGGCCTGATATATTGTGGTACCTCGGAGGATTCACGGTGCGCGCGCGTACGCTCGTCGTGTCGATGCTGGCGGTCGCCATCTTTGCGTGGTTCCTGAGCCACGCAAACGTCGCGGCCGTGTGGGCGCAGGTGCAGCGCGCGCGTCTGGATCTGCTCGTCGCCAGCTTTCTCGCCGTGGTGCTGACCTACGTCATCCGGGCGTGGCGATGGCAGTACCTGCTCAATCCGATCGGGCCCACCCGGTTCCGGACCGCGTTCCGGACCACCGTCATCGGCTTTGCGGCGCTCGGCGTGCTCCCCGCGCGCGCGGGGGACGTGCTGCGGCCGTACCTGCTGGCGCGGCAGGAGGGGCTCAGCGTGTCGGCGGCGATCGCCACGATCGTCCTGGAGCGCGTACTCGACCTCATGGCGGTGCTCGTGCTCCTCGCCGTCTACGTCTGGTGGATCGCGGATCCGTCGATGATTCCGCCCGCGCTGCTGCGGCCGATCGAGATCTCGTCGGCGACGGCGGCCGCCGCCGCCGGCGCGCTGATGGCGATCATGTGGGTACTGGCGACGCACCCCGAGCGCATCGGTGGCTTCGTCCTGACCGCGGGGCGCGTCATGCCGCGCGCGCTGGCCGAGCGGCTCGCCGGGCTGGCGCGCACCTTCAGCAGCGGCTTTGCCGTCGCGCGGGAACCGCAGGAGCTCGCCGCCGCGATTGTGCTGTCGCTTCCGCTGTGGCTGGCCATCGCCGCCGAGGTCTGGCTCGTCACAATCGCGTTCGACATCGCGATGCCCTTTACCGGCACGTTCCTGGTGCAGGCGCTGCTGGTCATCGGAGTCGCCGCGCCGACCCCCGGCGCGGTCGGCACGTACCATGAGGCGTACCGCATCGGGGTGACGACGTTCTTCGGCGCCCGGGAGGACGCGGCGGTGGCCGCTGCGATCGTGACGCATGCGATTTCGTACTTCCCGGTGATCCTCACCGGCCTGCTGTTCATGGTGCAGGACGGGCTCACGTTCGGCCGGCTGCGGGCGCTGGCCGGCGGCCAGCGGCCCGGGCGCCCGAGCGCGGCGGCACCGGAGGAGGTGCCCGACACCCATGAAATGTCCGTTCTGCGGCCATCTGGGCGATAAGGTCGTCGACTCGCGCGAGAGCAAGGAAGGCGAGGTCATTCGCCGGCGGCGCGAGTGTCTCGACTGCGGGCGCCGGTTCACCAGCTACGAGCGGATCGACGAGATCCCGTATATGGTGATCAAGAAGGACGGCAGCCGCGAGCGGTTCGAGCGCCAGAAGCTGATTGCGGGCCTGCTCAAGGCGTGCGAGAAGCGGCCGGTCAGCGTCGCCGCGGTCGAGGCGGTGGCCGATCGCGTCGAGGCGACCGTCCAGGAGCGCCCCGAGAAAGAGATGAAGACGGAGGAAATCGGCGCGCTCGTGATGGAGGAGCTGAAGCGCCTCGACAAGGTGGCGTACGTCCGGTTTGCGTCCGTGTATCGGCACTTCCGGGACATCGGCGAGTTCATGACCGAGCTGAAGGAACTGCTGAACGCCAAGGAGTAGGCAGTAGGCAGTAGGCAGTAGGCAGTAGGCATGGCCCTCACCCTTCGCGAACCTCCCACCCGGCCGCGACCGGCGGCGCCGCCGCCGCGGCGAAGCTCCGCGCCCCGACGGCGGCCGTTCCGCGACAACACGAAGCTGCTGCTGGCGGGGATCGCGGTCCTCATTGCCGGGCTCGCGAGTCTGCTGGCGCTCGCCAGCCGCTCCGCGACGCTCGCGCCCGACTTCCTGACCGAGGTCGTCCTCTACGCGCTCTCGGCCACGAACCTCACGATCCTGGTGGCGCTCGGGTTCGTGCTCGCCCGCAACATCATCAAGCTGTTCGTCGAGAAGCGGCGGGCGCTGCCGTTCGCCCATTTCCGCGCCAAGCTGGTCGCCGTGCTGCTCGGGATGACGCTGATTCCGGCGGTCCTCGTGCTGCTCGTCGGCAGCGAACTCATCCGCAACAGCGTCGACCGCTGGTTCAACGCGCCGATGGACGACGTGCTGTCGTCGGCCAACGCCATCGCGGGCGACTACTACCAGGAGCGCCAGCGGCTGGTCGGCGCCGAGGCCGAGCGGCTCGCGCGGACGATCGGGGAGCTGGATCTGGCGTCGGCGCCGGCATCTGCGGTTCGAGCGATCGTCGAGCCGGACGTGACGCAGCAGCGCATCGGACGCGTCGGCGTATATCGGCTGGAATCGGCGGCCGACCTCGATCGGCCCGTCCTGATTCCGGTCGTCGACGTCGCGGCGCCGTTGCTGCCCGCCGAAGCGATGCGCGCCTCCGCCGCGCGCCTTGCCGAACGCGCTTCGGGCGGTGCCGCCACCGCGCCGGTCGTCGAGCGGCTCCCGGACGGCGGCGACCTGATCCAGACCGCGGTCGCGATCCGCCCCTCGCCCGAGGCCCGCCCGCAGGGGGTCGTCGTCGCCGGCGAGTACATCAGGAGCGCGTTCGCGACCCGCGCCCGCCGCATGACGCAGGCGTACGAGGACTACCAGCAGTTGCGCGTGCTCAAGCAGCCGCTGGCGGGCGTCTACCTCTCGTTCTTCCTGATGCTGACGCTGATGATTCTCGTCGCGGCGACGTGGATGGGCCTCTACCTCGCGAAGCGGATCACGCGGCCGGTCCAGATGCTCGCGGCCGCGGCGAACGAGATCGGCGCGGGCCACCTCGATCACCGCGTCGAGCCGGAAACGCGCGACGAGTTCGGCTCGCTGATCGAGGCGTTCAACCGGATGGCGGCCGACCTGTCGGCGAGCCGCCGGCGGCTGGAGCGCTCGTCGATCGAGCTGGAGCGCAAGCACCGCGACGTCGAGGCGCGCCGGCGGTACGTCGAGACCATTCTGGAGCGCATCGCGACCGGCGTCGTGTCGGTCGACACGGGGGGCCGCATCCGCACGCTCAATTCCGCCGCGTCGCGCCTGCTCGGGCTCGATGCGGGCGTGTCCGGGCTGCCGGTGTCGACCGTGTTCGGATCGCCGGAGCTCAAGCCGCTGGCGATCCTCATCGAGGAGGCCGCGCGGAGTCGCGAGGAGGCGCTGCCGCAGGAGGTGGCGGTTACCCGCGACGGCCGCGAGCTGCACCTGGCGGTGATGACGACCCTGCTGCGCCGCGAGGACGGCGTATCGGACGGCATCGTCCTCGTCTTCGACGACGTGACGCCGCTCATCCGGGCGCAGAAGGTCGCGGCGTGGCGCGAGGTGGCGCGGCGGCTCGCGCACGAGATCAAGAACCCGCTCACGCCGATTCAGCTCTGCGCCGAGCGGCTGCGGCGCCACTTTGCCGGCGCCCCGCCCCAGACGCGCGCGCTCGTCGACGAGTGCACCGGCACGATCGTCGGCGAGGTGGAGTCGCTCAAGGGGCTGGTCGACGAGTTCTCGCAGTTCGCGCGCATGCCGGCGCCGCGAGCCGTGGCGACCGATCTCCACGCGCTGCTGACCGACGTGCTGGCGCTCTACCGCGGCATTTTTGCGAACGTCGAGCTGCGGCCGCGCTTCGCGGAGCGGCTGCCGCACGTGTCGGTCGACCCCGAGCAGATCCGGCGCGTCGTCATCAACCTGATCGACAACGCCGTCGAGGCGATGGAGCAGCGCGGCACGATCGACGTCGAAACACATCACGCGCCGGCGGAGAACCTGGTGCGTATCGTCGTGGCCGACAACGGCCCCGGCATTCCCCCGAGCGAGCGGGAGAGGCTCTTCTTGCCGTACTACTCGACCAAGCAGCGCGGGAGCGGACTCGGGCTCGCGATCGTCCGCCGCATTGTCGCCGAGCACGGCGGCAGCATCGACGTGACCGACAACGTGCCGCGCGGAACGCGGTTCGCCATCGAGCTGCCATGCTGAAGATCGTCGTTCGCACTTCTGACTTCTCCCTTCGCGGTTCGTGTTCAGGTTCGGTTCGCGGTTCCGGCGAATGCGGAACTGCGAACGTGAACACGAACGGAGAAGAGAGAAGCCAGAGGCGTGAACGACACGTTCCCTGTTCAGGTTCATGCCATCCATTCTGATCGTGGACGACGAACCGGGCGTGCGCAGCGCGCTGGGAGGCGTGCTGCGCGACGAAGGGTACGAGGTCGACGCGGTCGACACGGGCGAGGCCTGCCTCGAGCGGCTGTCGCGGCAGGCCTACGACGTCGTGGTGCTCGACATCTGGCTGCCGGGGATGGACGGCCTCGGGACGCTGGCGCGGATGCGCGAGCGGCAGATCGACTCGCAGGTGGTGATCATCTCCGGGCACGGCAACATCGAGTCGGCGGTGCGCGCCATCAAGATGGGCGCGTTCGACTTCGTCGAAAAGCCGCTCTCGCTCGAGAAGACCGTGCTCGTCGTGCGCAACGCGATGCGGCAGCGGAGCCTCGAGGCGGAGAACCGGGCGCTCCGGGCGCGCGTCGACGCGCAGCACACGATGGTCGGCGAGAGCTACTCGATGGTGAAGCTGCGCGAGCAGATCGCGATGGCGGCGCCGACCAACGGCCGGGTGCTCATCTTCGGCGAGAACGGGACGGGCAAGGAGCTGGTCGCGCGCAACATCCACCAGCTGAGCCGCCGCCGGGCGGGGCCGTTCGTGGAGGTGAACTGCGCGGCGATTCCCGAGGACCTCATCGAGAGCGAGCTGTTCGGCCACGTACGGGGGGCGTTCACGGGCGCGGTCGCCGATCGGCGCGGCAAGTTCGAGCTCGCGCACGGCGGCACCATCTTCCTCGACGAGATCGCGGACATGAGCCTGAAGACGCAGGCCAAGGTGCTGCGCGTGCTGCAGGAGCAGGTGATGGAGCCGGTGGGCGGGTCGACGCGCATCCGGGTGGACGCACGCGTGCTGGCCGCCACGAACAGGGATCTGACCGCCGAGATCCGCGCCGGCCGCTTCCGCGAGGACCTGTACTTCCGCCTGAACGTGGTGCCGATCTTCGTCCCTCCGCTCCGCGAGCGGCAGGAGGATATTCCGCTGCTCGCCGATCACTTCATGGCGCTGCTCGCGCGGGAGTACGGCCGCCGCCCCAAGACGTTCGAAGCCGACGCGATCGTCGCGCTGCGGCAGTATCCGTGGCCCGGCAACGTGCGCGAGCTGCGGAACGTGGTCGAGCGGCTGATGATCATGGTGCCCGGCGACCGGATCTCGTCGCGGGACCTGACGTTCCTCGACCAGGGCGTCGTCGCCGCCGGCGACCCGCCCGCCCGGGCGGACGCGTCGCTCCCGCTGCACGAAGCGCGTGACAAGTTCGAGCGCGACTACATCCTGCGGGCGCTGGCCGAGCAGCAGGGGAACATCTCGCGCACCGCGGAAGCGCTCGGCATCGAGCGGAGCAATCTCTACCGGAAGATGCGCGGCTTCGGCATCGCGCCGCCGCCGCACCGCGGCAACGCGCGCGAGGGCGAGCGGCGACCCGAGGACGAAGAGATTGCATGAGGGTCGCCGACGTTCCGACGCCGGCGCTCCTCGTCGAGGTGGCCGCCATGGAGCGCAACATCCGTCGCATGGCGGCCTTCTTTGCGGAAGGCCCCTGCCGGCTGCGCCCCCATTTCAAGGCCCACAAGACGCCCGAAATCGCCCGTCGTCAGCTCGCCGCGGGCGCCTGCACCGGCCTGACGTGCGCCACCGTGGGTGAGGCGGAGGTCGCCGCCGGGCTGTCACCGAACATCCTCATCGCGAACGAGCCGATCGGTCGCAGCAAGTGCGACCGCATTGCCGCGCTGGCGGCAGGCGCCGAGCTGACGGTCGCGGTCGATTCGGCTGCGGGGCTCGCCGAAGTGGCTGCCGCCGCCCGGCGCGCGGGCGTCGCGATCGGCGTCCTCGTCGACCTCAACGTGGGGCAGAACCGCTGCGGGGTGGCGCCCGGCGCCGACGCGGTGACCCTCGCGCGCCGTGTGGCCGCCACGCGCGGCGTCGTGCTGCGCGGGCTGATGGGCTACGAAGGACATCTGGTCGCGGTGCCGGACCGCATCGAACGCGAGGCGCGCGCCCGGCGCGCGATGCGGGATCTCGTCGATACCTCGGAGATGCTGCAGGCCGCCGGCCTGCCGAGCGAGGTGGTGTCGGCCGGCGGCACTGGGACCTACGACATCAGCGGCCGGATCGCCGGCATCACCGAGATCCAGGCAGGGTCGTATGTGCTGATGGACAGCGATTACGGGCGCCTGGATGTCCCGTTCGAGCAGGCGTTCTGGGTCCTCGGCACGGTGATCAGCCGGCCCGACCCGGCCCGGTGCGTCGCCGACTGCGGCCACAAGTCGATGACCAAGGACCACGGCCTGCCGACGGTTCGCGATCTCGAGGGCGCGACGGTCGTGGCGCTGCACGACGAGCACGCGACGATCGCGCTCCCGCCCGACGCGCCTGTTCGCGTCGGCGATCGCGTTCACTTGCGGCCATCACACACGGATCCGACGATCAACCTCCACGACGTGTTTTATGCGATCGAGGGAGACCACGTCGTCGGCGTCTGGCCGATTGCGGCGCGAGGGTATTCGGAGCACAGAAGCAGTGCGACGGTGCGATAGTGCGATGGTGCGATGGTGCTTTGCACCGTCGTACCGTCGCACTATCGCACCGTTATTCGACGAGCGCACGCAGTCCAAGGAACAGCACCGAGGGGCAGAGCAGGCAGCCGAGGCCGGTGTAGAACGTCGCCGTCATGGCGCCGTACGGCACGAGCTTCGGGTCGGTGGCCGCCAGGCCGCCCGCGACGCCGCTTGTCGTACCCATCAGGCCGCCAAACACCATGGCGGTTTGCGGATTGTCGAGACCGATGGCGCGCGCGGCGAACGGCGTCGCAGTCATGACGAGAATGGACTTGGTCAGACCTGCCGCAATGCTCAAGGCGATCAGGTCGGAGCTCGCCCCGATTGCGGCGCCGGTAATCGGCCCAACGATGAACGTATTGGCGCCCGCGCCGAGCGTTGTCAGGCTGACGGCATCGCGATAGCCGAACACCCAGGCAATGGCGGCGCCCACGACGAAGCTGCCGACCACGCCCACGAGCAGGGAGACCGTACCCGAGAAACCGGCCTTCCTCATCTCGGCCAGATCGACGCCGTACGCCGTGGCGATGACCGCGAAATCCCGCAGCATGGCGCCGCCCAGCAACGCGACACCGGCGAACACCGGCACGTCCGCCAGGCCCCGCTCGCCGCCCGTGAGGACCCCCCCGATCCAGGCGAGCACGAGGCCGATGAAGATCGCGATGGCGGATCCGTGGATGCGCCCGTTCGTGAGGCGGTTCGAAATCAGGTATGAGACCCAGACGATAGCCCCGATGACCGCGAAGCCGGCGACCAGGCTGTTCCGCTGGACGATGTCGACGAACGTCTGCGTCATCGCACGAGCTCCACCCGCGCCGCGTGGGCGTCGGCCGCGGGTCGTTTTCGGCTGAGGCGGTCGATCGCCGGCACGAGCGCCGCGCAGGCCACGACGGCCAGCACCCCGGCGAGGATTGCCACCGCCCCGCCCGAGAGCGCCCCCGCCACATTCTGCTGTGCGGCCACCGCAACGACGATCGGGATGTAGATCGCGTTCCAGAAGGCGATGCCCTGCGCCGTCGCCGGCGTGATGCCCTCACGGCGCGTCAGCCAGTTGGAGCCGAGGATGACCAGCAGCATCCCAAACCCGACGCCGCCGACGTTGGCCTGGACACCGATCGCGATGCCAAGCAGATCACCGATGTACAGACCGACGATCGTACAGAACGACAACAGCGCCACGCCGTAGATGACCATGGGGGAATCCTACAAGTGAAAAGTCAAAAGTGGAAAGTGGAAAAGTAAGTCCGGAAGTAAGAAGTGCCGCGCGCAGGCCTTCAGCCTGCGCGTGGAGCCATGTGCGCGTTCAGCGGTACAAGGCTCCAGCAAGGACGCCGACGACCGCCAGCAGCGTGGCCACCTGCGTGCCGGCCAGCCACAGGAACTTCTGATCCATCACATCGAACCGGCGGTTCATGTCCGCTCGGAGCTCGGTGATCTCCGCGCGCAGCGCCGCGTCGCCCGCCATCATGTCCCGGCGCAGGTCGGCCATCTCTGCGCGGAGCGCAGCGATATCGTTGCGCGTCGCCATCTCGCTCCTGACGGCGGCGAGTTCCGCCCTCAACCCTTCGATCGCCCGGGCGTGTGCGTCGGACTGTGTCTCCACTACGGCGACTCGCTCCTCCAGCGTGGCCACGGTGCTCCTCCCGGGGCCCTTCGGCCCCATCGTACATCGTCAGGAGCACGCAGGATGCCGAGCCGAAACTGGCCTGAATTCACAAGTTCCCGCCCGAGGAGTGGCAATTCTTGCCGCCGCCGGAGCCCGAATCGAGTGCAGTTTCGACGTACTCCCTCAGGCGGGCATGTCCCTCGAATCGGGCCGCGCGGCGGCGTTGCGTCGCGCGAGGATGTAGTACGTCAGGTGACCGAGCCCGAGAAAGGGTCCAAACGACCCGCGCTACGGCTGACGCAGCCTGTTCTCCAGAATCTGGTCGGGCGTGAACGACGCCAGCTGCAGGAAGTGCTCGGCGGCATCGACGAGCGCCGCAGCGGGCACGAGCCCGACGATCTCGCTTTCCAGCACGTTGACGCCGTACCGTGCCGCCTCGCGCTTGACCGCGTCGAAGACGCGGAACATGGGCGTCTTCTCGTAGTTCGTCAGGTTGATCGATACCTGCACGATGCCGCGGTCGGCCAGCCGGACGCCCATGGCCTTCACGTACCGGAAGCCGCCGCTGCTGTAGCGGATCGTTGCGGCAATCTTCTTGGCCACCTCCAGCCGATCGGTGGCCAGGTTGATGTTGTAGGCGATGAGCGGCATCCGCGCGCCGATGACGGACGCGCCGGCGCTCGGATGGGGTATGCCGGGGCCGAAGTCGGGCGCCCATCCGGGCGCGGCCATTTTCGCCGCGAGCCCCTCGAACTCGCCGCGGCGGATGTCCTCGAGATTCTTCCGCACCGGATTGTCCGAGGCTTCCTCGTAGAGGTACACCGGCACGACGAACCGGCGGGCGACCTCGGCGGCGGTCTCCTTTGCCAGCGCGACGCACTCGGCCATCGTGACGCCTTCGATCGGCACGAACGGGACGACGTCGACGGCGCCGATGCGCGGATGCTCACCGGTGTGCGCCCGCAGATCGATCAGCGGCAGCGCCGCTTCGAACAGCGCCAGCACGGCGTGCTTCAGAGGAGCGGCGTCGCCGGCGAGCGTCAGGACCGAGCGGTTGTGGGCGGCGTCCGAGGAGTAGTCGAGCAGCCGGACGCCCGGCGTGTTCCGAACGGCCTGGACGAGCGCCTCGACGACCTCGCTGCGGCGTCCTTCGCTCACGTTCGGAACGCACTCGATGAGCGCCATGGGGTTGCTTGTACCACAGCAGTGCCTCGTGCCTGGTGCTTCGTTCCTGGTCCGTTCGTCGTGCTTGGTCCTTGGATGATCCGTGCCCCTAAGGACCGCGCACCAAGGACGGACCAAGCACCAGGCACCAAGCACGAAGCACCTGTAATTCGTTGACCTGAGAAGAGTTTTGCCCCATAATCGCCGCGAGCCGCTCCAGTGCATGTCTGACCCTTCGTCCACGAACCCGGTCCGTGACTCGGAACCGCGGGACGCTGCGGAGCGCGAGGCGCGAATCGAGGAGCTCCTTCTCTCCGGACTCGATCACTATTTTGCCGGCCAGTACGAACGCGCGATCAGCGTGTGGACGCGGATCGTCTTCCTCGATCGGCACCACGACCGGGCGCGGGCCTACATCGAGCGGGCGCGCAGCGCGGTCGCCGAACGCCAGCGCCAATCCGACGAGCTGCTGCACACCGGCGTGGCCGCGTATCAGGCCGGCGACATCGGCAAGGCACGCGACCTCCTGACGCGCGCCGTGGAGCAGGGGAGCGACACCGCGCACCTCTTTCTCGATCGCCTCAATCGCGTCGGCGCGGCCGTTGTCGCGGCGGATCTCCGGCTGGAGCCGCGGCCCTCGCCGGCCGTCCGCCGCCGGCGCGTGCCGTTGACGCCGCGCCGCAGCGGGTGGGCGGCCGCGCTGGCGGCGCTCGGCGTTGCCGCCATGATGCTGCTTGGCGGGCTGCCAATCGGCACCTGGCTCTCCGAGCTGCAGGGCGGCGTTCCCGTGCGCGCGCCGCAGCCCGCTCCCGAGGAGCCGCTCCCGGTCGTCCGCGCTTCGGAAACCGCACTCGTCCGCGCGCGCAGCCTGTACTCCGACGGGCGCCTGCGCGACGCCCTGCGGGCGCTCGATCGCATCAGCCTCGGCGACCCGGCCCGTGCGGAGGCCGACCGGCTCCGCGCCGACATCCAGCGCGATCTTCTGGCCGCCGCGGGGCTCGCCGGCGTGCCGCCCGGGGAGGCAGGGACCCGGCCGTGAAGTGCCCCAAGTGCAACTATCTGGGGTTCGAAACAGGCGATCGGTGCAAAAACTGCGGGTACGACTTTTCGCTGATGACGGCGGACAGTGGTCCGGACTGGATCGAGATCGATCTGGAGTTGCGCGACGCCGGCAGCCAGCTCGCGGAGTCAGGCGACTGGCTCGCGGAACTCGAGACGGCGCTGCCGTCGGCCGTGCCAGCGACCGCGCCAGAGCCGCCGCCAGCTCGAGGCGCGGCGGCACCGCCCGAACCGCCGGCAGCCCCGGCTGCACCGGCGCTCGTGAACGCGCCGGCCTACACCAAACTGCCCCTGTTCACACCGGCGTTGGACGAGGGCGGAGACGAGCCGCTCGTCAAGCTGCCGCCAACGCCACGGCCGCCGCTCGCGGTGAGACGGACACCGGATACGCCGCGGCTGCGCGCCGCGCCGCCGGCGATCCGACGGACCGAGCCGGAGCCGCCGCCGTCGCTGCAGTTCGAGGCGGAGGATGGCCACCATCCGCCGGTCGTCCGGCGGCCCCGGTCGCGCGTGTGGACCGAACCGGAACCTCGGCGTCCGGAAGCGGACGCGCAGGCCGCCATCAGTCCGTCCGGCGCGCGCCTGGCCGCGGCGGCAATCGATCACCTCATGCTGTTCGGGATCGATCTGACGGTCGTCTACTTCACGCTCCGGATGGCGGGGCTCCCGATGGAGCAGTGGACCACGCTGCCGCCCGCGCCGCTCGTGGCCTTCCTGCTGCTCATCAAGTTGTCGTACTTCTGGGCCTTCACGGCGGTCGGCGGCCAGACGATCGGCAAGATGGCGGCGCGCATCCGCGTGGTGGGCGCAGACAATCGGCCGGTTGATGCGGCGCTGGCGGTGAGACGTACGCTCGCCGGCGTGCTCTCGGCGGCGCTCTTCGGCCTCGGGTTTCTCCCTGCGCTCGTTGGTGCGGATCGACGCGCGCTGCACGACCGCGTGGCGCGCACGCGTGTAATCGCCCTGCGTTCTGCCTAACACGGGCCACAGAGACACGGAGACACGGAGAAGACTATATTCTTCGACCTCTGTGTCTCTGTGACTCTGTGGCTCGTAGTCCCATGCATCGCCTCGCGCTCGTCATCGCGACCTGCGGCCCTCTCGGGTCCGTTCCGCTTGCGCCAGGTACGGCGGGGTCGGCCGCCGGGCTGGTCCTGCTCTGGGCCGTGCGTACCACCGGATCCGCGGCCCTCGAGGTCGCCGTCGTCGCGGCGGTCGCGACGCTTGGCGTCTGGGGCGCCGGGGTCGCGGAGCGTCATTTCGGCCGCGTCGATCCGGGTCCGGTGGTGATCGACGAGGTGCTCGGCCAGCTCGTCACGCTGATGCTCCTTCCGGTCAATACCACCGGCGTGCTCGCGGGGTTCCTGGTGTTCCGGCTGCTCGACATCGTGAAGCCGTGGCCCGCACGCCGCATGGAAGCATGGCCGGGCGGCCTTGGTGTGATGGCCGACGACGGCATGGCGGCGGTGTACGGAAACGTGATCATGCGCGGCCTGATTGCGGTGGCGCCGGGGTGGTTGACGTGAAGCCCCTCCGCCGCGCGGCGATTCTCGCCGTCGGCAGCGAGCTGCTGACCCCGTCGCGTCTCGATACCAATTCGCTGCATATCACCGAACAGCTCAACCTCCTCGGAATCGACGTGGTGTTCAAGAGCGTCATCGGCGACGACCGCGAGGAGCTGGCGCGCGCCATCCGCGGCGCGCTCGATCGCGCCGATCTGGTCGTGTGCAGCGGCGGCCTGGGCCCGACCGACGATGACGTGACCCGCGACGTGGTGGCGGCTGTACTGGGCCGTCCGCTCGCCGAGGACGAGCGGATTACCGCTCGCATCCGGGCGCGGTTCGAGGCGCGCGGCCTGCGGATGCCCGACATCAACCGCCGGCAGGCGATGGTCCCGGCCGGCGCGGTCGTGCTCCACAACCCGAACGGCACCGCGCCCGGGCTCTGGCTGGAGGAGGGCGACCGGGTGATCGTGCTGCTGCCGGGCCCGCCGCGCGAGCTCAAGGGGATCCTCGCCGCGCTCGTCGAGGGCGAGCTCAGGGCGCGGGCGTCCGGCCTCGCGATCGTGAGGCGCACGGTGCGGGTCGCAGGACGCACCGAATCGCACACCGAAGAGGCGGTGCGGCCGTTGTACAACGAGCGGGCGCAGGCGGCGGTGCCGGTCACGGCGACGATCTTGGCGTCGCTCGGCCAGATCGAGCTGCACCTGTCGGCGCGGGCGGCGTCGCGCGAGCAGGCGGAGGCGGCGGTGGACCTCGCTTCACGGCAGGTGGAGGAGGCGCTCGGCCTCGACGCGTTCAGCCGCGACGGGCGCACGCTGGAGGAAGTGGTGGGGGCGCTGCTCGTCGAGCGGGGCCTGCGCATCGCCGTGGCGGAGTCGTGCACGGGCGGGCTGCTGACGTCGCGGCTGACGGACGTCGCGGGCAGCTCGCGCTACGTCGATTGCGGCGTCGTGGCGTACGCCAACGAGGAGAAGACCGCGCTCCTCGGCGTGCCCGCGGCGCTCATCGAGGCGCACGGGGCCGTCAGCGAACCGGTAGCGGTGGCGATGGCCGAAGGCGTACGCGCCCGCGCGGGGACGGACGTCGGCGTCGGCGTCACGGGCATCGCCGGCCCGGGCGGCGGCACGCCGCTGAAGCCGGTCGGCACGGTAGCGGTCGCGGCGGCGATGCCGCAGCAGACACGGTCGCGCCTCTTCCGCTTCGTCGGCGACCGCCAGCTGGTGAAGTTCCAGGCGTCGCAGGCGGCGCTCGACTTGGTCCGACGGATGCTGCTGCAGTGAAACTGTTTGTCGCGGTCGAGATCGATCCGGCGGTGGTCGACCGCGTCGCCGCGTGCGGTGAGGAGCTGCGGCGCCGCTCGGCACGCGCCGCGCGGGCGCGCATCACCTGGGTTCCCTCCGACCGTCTGCACGTGACGCTGCGGTTCATCGGCGAAGTGGACGAGCCGCGGGCGCAGGCGATCCAGGCGGCGCTCCGCCCCGCGCTGCCCGCGGCGCCCTTCGACCTGACGATCGAAGGCGTCGGGAGCTTTCCCGGGCAGGGGCCGCCGCGCGTGCTGTGGGCCGGAATTGCCTGCGGGCTCGACGCGCTGCGCGCGATCGAGGCGGAGGTATCGGCGCGGCTGGACCGCTGCGGCATTCCACGCGAGCCGCGCCCCTATCATCCGCACGTGACGCTGGCGCGCGTGCGCGAGGCGGGCGGGCTGCGGGCCGCGCAGTGGCTCGAGGGACTCGGCGGACGGCAGTTCGGCCGGTCGCGGGTGAACGCGATTACACTGTTTCAGAGCCGTCCCTCGCCGCAAGGCCACGTATACGTCGCCCTGCAGCGCACCGTGCTCGCAACCTGATGGAAGACATACTTGCCGTCGCCCTCGGCTACCTGGCCGGGTCCGTGCCGTTCGCGTACCTGCTGGCGCGGCGCCGCGGGGTCGACCTGCGCCGCGTGGGCAGCGGCAACATCGGCGCAGCCAACGTGCTCCGGACGAGCGGCGTCGCGCGAGCGCTCGCGGCCGTCGGCCTCGACGCCGCGAAGGGGGCCGTCGCCGTGGTGGTCGCCGAGCGGCTCACGGCCGGTCCCGCCACGCCGGTTGCGGCCGGACTGGCGTCGATCATCGGCCACGTCCATCCGGTGTGGCTCCGCTTCCGCGGCGGCAAAGGCGTGGCCACCGCCGCCGGTGTCTTCGGCGTGCTTGCTCCCGCCGCCGCGGGGCTCGCCGGTGCGGTCTTTGTGCTGGCGACCTGGGCCACGCGCTACATCTCGGTCGGCTCGATGGCGTCGGCGGTGACGCTGGCCGTCGCCGCGCTCGCAAGCGACGGCCCGACGGGGGTGGCGGTCGGCGCCGCGATCGCGGCACTCATCATCGTGCACCGGCACCGCGCCAACGTCGGGCGGCTCGTTGCCGGCACGGAGCGGCGCATCGGACAAAGAGTCTGAAGGTGAAGGAAGATTTGGGATTTGCGATTGACGAGTGTTGAAGATTGTCGATGGATGATTGGTCGAACTGATTCTCGGTTGTAGTGGGAGGAAACATTCGTCAGGTCGCAATTCTTGGCGCGGGCGGATGGGGAACCGCGCTCGCGGTGCACCTGGTCCGGGCCGGCCACGAGGCGTGGCTGTGGGCGCGAGACCCTGCGCTCGCCTCCGACATGCGGGCGCGGCGCGCCAACGCCGTCTACCTGCCCGATGTGGTCTTTCCCGAACGGCTCCGGGTCACGGCGGATCTCGACGAGGCGCTCGGCCGCGTCGACTTCCTCGTCTCGGCGGTGCCGTCGCACGGGACGAGGCAGATCCTCCGGCACGTCGCCCCGCGGATACGACCCGGCCTGACCGTCGTGAGCGCCACGAAGGGCCTGGAGCAGGACACGCTGCTCCGGATGTCGCAGGTCATCGAGCAGGAGCTCGACGCCGGCGTGCGTGTCGCGGTGCTGTCGGGTCCGAGCTTCGCCGCGGAGGTCGCCCGCCAGCTGCCGACGGCGGTGTCGGTCGCCTCGCGCGACGCCGCGGTCGTCGAGCAGGTGCAGGCCGACTTCCGTGCGCCGTACTTCCGCCTCTACGGCACGTGCGACGTGGTCGGCGTCGAGATCGGTGGCGCGCTGAAGAATGTGATCGCCATCGCCGCTGGCGTCGCCGAAGGGCTGGGGCTCGGGCACAACGCGCTCGCGGGGCTGATCACGCGCGGGCTGGCGGAAATCACCCGGCTCGCGTGCGCGGAGGGGGCACAGCGCGAGACGCTGGCGGGCCTGACCGGCCTCGGCGACCTGGTCTTGACGTGCACGGGATCGCTCAGCCGCAACCGCCACGTCGGCATCGAGCTGGCGCGCGGGCGCCCGCTGCACGACGTGCTGTCCGGTATGAAGATGGTGGCTGAAGGCGTGCGCACCACCGACGCGGCGCTGGCGCTGGGCGCGCGGCACGGCGTGGAGCTGCCGATCACGGCGCAGGTGGCCGAGCTGCTCGCGGGCCGCAAGGGGGCGCGCGTCGCGCTGGAAGAGCTGATGCTGCGCCCGCAGCGCGCCGAGACGGGATAATCAAAGTGGCGATGGACCCGACGCCGCCAATGGGGGCTCACGCAATTGATGCGGCGCGGGTCATCGCCATTGCGGACGTGGTGGGTCGAGTTGGAAGTTGGGAGTTGGAGTGTGGGAGTTGGATTCTTTGATCGCCTCCGCGACGGCCTGAGCCGCACCAAACAGCAGATCGTCGACCGCTTCGACGAGATCGTCCGCCGCGCGGACGACGAGGTGCAGCACGCGAAACCGATCGACGTCGACACGGTAGAGGCGCTCGAGGAGCTGCTCATCTCGGCCGACGTCGGCGTCGCCGCCACCGAGCGGATCGTCACCGCCGTCCGCGAACGGGCGCGGCGCGGCGAGAGCCTGCGCGAACTGGTCAAGCGCGAGATCCGGAGCATCTTCGAGACGGTCGATCAGACACCATCAAGGGCGGTCCGCGAAGGCGGACCGCCCGGCCAGCGCTCGCCGGCGGGGTCCCCACCGCGCACGCCTGCGCGGTGGGGTGCC
>JACPTI010000152.1 GCA_016192845.1 Acidobacteriota bacterium | reverse complement strand
CCACCGCCTTTCAGGCGGTAAGCTTTCAGCAGGTCCGATCTGATCGGCTGCATCGAGCTAACGAGCACGTGGGACTAGCGATGCGCGCGCCGTGGCGCGCGCCTATGAACGACTACCGCCTTTCAGGCGGTAGTCGTTCAATCCAGACGGAAGTCGGCCCCCAGGTAAATGCGCCGGACGTCCTCATCCGCGGCGAGGGAGTCGGGCGTGCCGCTCCGGAAGATCACGCCGTCGTGGACGATGTAGGCCCGATCCGTGATGCGGAGCGTTTCGCGGACGTTGTGATCGGTCACGAGCAGGCCGATCCCCCGCGAGCGCAGGTGGAAGATGATCTTCTGGATGTCGGCCACCGCGATCGGGTCGATGCCGGCGAACGGCTCGTCGAGCAGCATGAACCGCGGTGACACCGCCAGCGCGCGCGTGATCTCCACGCGCCGCCGCTCCCCGCCCGACAGGGTATGCGCCGGCGACTTCGCCAGGGGCGTGAGGCTCAGCTCGGCCAGCAGATTCGTCAGCCGCTCCTGGCGTTCCGCCTTCGGCAGCTCCAGCGTCTCGAGGATCGCGAGGATGTTTTGCTCGACGGTCAGGCCGCGGAAGATCGACGGCTCCTGCGGCAGGTAGCCGATCCCCTTCCGCGCGCGGACGTACATCGGGTCGTCGGTGACGTCCTCGCCATCGAGCACCACGCGCCCGGCGTCGGGAGCGGTGAGGCCGACGACCATGTAGAAGGTGGTCGTCTTGCCGGCGCCGTTCGGGCCGAGCAGGCCGACGACCTCGCCGGAGGCCACCTCGACGCTGACGCCGCGGACGACTGTACGGCCGCTGTAGGACTTGGTGAGCTCGTGCGTGCGCAGCGTCGACATCAACGGGGGGGCGCCTGGCACGGGCCGCTGCGGCTCGACTGCGTGCGGACCTCCTCGTTGCCGTCCACGATGACCCGGTCGGCCGACTTGAAGAAGACGACGGTCCGGCCGATCGTCTCGCGGCACTCCTCGACAATCTTGACCGGCACGGTCGCGATGCCGGTCATCACGTAGCGCTCCTCGTCCGCGTGATAGGTGAGACGGTCGCCGGTAGCGACCCGCCGGTCGAGGCGAATGGTGACGTCCGTGTACGCCTCCAGCCGCTCGATACGCGACGCGCCCGGCGCCAGCAGCACGTCGATGCGGATCGCACGCAGGTCGCCCTGCGGCCCGCTCAATTGCGCTGCCCCGGTCGGTGCGGGAGCACCGCCGGGGGGCGATGCAATCCCCGCTGCGCTCGTCGGTGCGGGCGGCCCGTACGTCATGCGTCGCGCGGCGTCGTCGTAGCGGATTTCCGGGGCGCGGCCGACCGACGCCCCCGCGTCGAGCACGAGGTTCGAGCGCGCCGATCCGGAGACGATCAAATCGCCGCGGCTGCGATCGATGGTGATGACGTCGCCGCGCACCGCCGTCTCGCCCTGCCAGAGCGTGGCGCTGCCGGCGTAGACCGCCGTGCCCGCCGGTCCCTGGTACTGGAGGGCCCCGGCGTTCACGTTCACCGGGTTCCCCTGCTCGAGCAGCCCGGGCATGCGCCCCGATGTCCCCGCCTGCAGGACCGTCTTCACGGTTCCCGTGGCGCTCATCCGCGGCCCCTCCAGCGTGACGTGGATCGCCTCCGCCTCGATCTGGATCTGCGCGTCGGCGACGCGCGGCCCGCCGCCCTCGTCCACGCCCGCCAGCCGCAGCGTTCCGGTGACCGGCTCGTACTCGGCGGCGGCCGCCGATGCCTGAAGCGCACCGTCCTGGAACCGTACACGCCCCGCGAACGCCGCATGCGTGACCGCGTCGTCCGCAAGCGCGATGCGGAGGGTATTCGAACGCGCCAGCCGCGCCGGCCGTCCCGCCGGCGCGTCTTCCCTGTACTCGACGGCGTCGCTGAAGCGCGCCGAGGTCAGCCCCTTGCCCGCCTCGCCCAACGCGTCGAACGACTGGGACCGTACGCTGCGCGCCGCCGACCCCGCCCGCGCCGGCAGATCCACGCGGACGTTGCCGCGGCCGGCCGCGCCCGTGAGTGACGCGTCAGGCGCAAACGTCAGGTCGAGCGACCCGCCGGCGAACTGGCGTCCCGATACCTCGCCCTCGCCGCGCATCGCGATGCCGCCGCTGCCGCGTAGCGCGACGCGTTCGAGCGTCGCCCCGTCCTCGGTATAGTCGAGGTCGATGTCGCGCGCGCTCATCGCGTCGAACGTGTCGCCGCCCGAAACGCGCGCGTTCCCCCGCAGCTCGATGAACGTGATGAACTGATCGTCCTCCGAGAGGCGCGCCACGCCGCGGTCCGCCTCGAGCACCTGCTGGTGCCGCAGCGCGCGCACGCCGCCGTCGAGCGCCAGATAGTTCTCCTGGCGCGACAGGACCGCGGTCGCTGCGCTGAACTCCGTTACCGGGTTCCCGGTCTCGTCGGTGATGGTGACGCGGGCCTCGCCGGCGAGCGACAGGACATCGCTCGTCTGGTTGTAGGTCATGCCGACGCCCGATCCCGACATGCGCCCCTTGCCGAACGATACGGCCCCAGGCGCGGCGACCCTGGCGTCGGCATCGCTGAACGTGGCGCGCTCGGCCGTGACGGTGAACCCGTCGTTGGCGGTCAGCCTCACGCCGCCCGTGATCTCCAGCACCTTCCGCTCTTCGTCCGCCTGCATCTCGCGGCCCGACACGACGAAGTCGCGGCCTCCGCGGTTCCGGACCTCGATCGTGACGCCGAACGATTTCGTCGTGCCGTCCTCGTACCGGAGCTGCCGCTCCGCTTTGACGACGTAGTCCTTCTTCGCCTCGCGGAACTGCTGGAGCACGGCCCCGGCGCTCTCGAGAATGGCGCGGGGATCGAGCCGCGCGGGGCGCTCGACCGGGCCGGCGGTCCGCCGCTCGCCGATCGCGGCATACACCGCGATGGCAAAGGCGATCCCGAACAGCCCCACGCCGATCCGGGCGCGCTTCTGCCACCTGGCCATTGGAGATGATCTTACCGCGTCAGTGCCTGGTGCTTCGTGCCTAGTCCTTTGTCCGTTCCTGGTGCGTGGTGCTTGGGCGTGGTTGGTCCTTGGTGCTTGGCGGTGGGTGGTCCGCGCCGCCGATTCCAATCGCCACCAGGAACCGAGCACCGACGAGGGACCAAGCACCAAGCACGGACCAAGAACCAGCCAAGGGCTCGCCCTTGATATCCCATTGTTCGCAACCGAGCCTAGGACCGCTATGCGGCTCCCGGCGGCCGACGAAACGCGTACAAGATTCTCGTAAGGAGCCGCATAGCGGTCCAGGCACCAGGAACGAGGGACTGACCATCAGCTCTCCGGCGCCCGAAAATCCGCGACGGAGAGCTGCAGGTATCGCTCGCCGTTCCAGGTGTCCCGCTCGAGCGAGAAGGCGAGATCGATCGCGGCGCGGTGCTCGGCCACGAACTGCTCGCGCTCGGCCGCGCGCCAGGCGATCCCGCGCATCACCCGGCCGTCCTGCCGGAAGGCCATCTTCAGGTGCCGCTCCTTGAGCAGGCGGGGGCCGTCGATGATCTCGACACGGCTGGCGTGAAACAGCGGGCTCGGGTTCCCGGCGCCGAACGGCGCCAGCGCCACGAGCTCGGAGGCGACCTGCGACGTGATCGCGCGGAAAGGGAGCGCCCCGTCGATCCAGAGGCGAGGCCGCAGATCGTCAGGCTGCAGGTGCGCGTCGGCGTACTCGTTGACGTGGGCGCGCAGCTCGCGGATGCGGCCCGCCTCGATCGTCAGCCCCGCCGCCTGGCGGTGGCCGCCGAATCTCGTCATCATGCCGGCACACGACTCGAGCGCGGCCAGCATGTCGAAGCAGGGGATGCTCCGGCACGATCCGTGCGCCACCTCTCCGTCCACCGACAGCACAATCGCCGGCCGGTGAAACGCGTCAACGAGCTTCGACGCGACGATCCCGATGACGCCGCGGTGCCATCCGTCGCCGGCGACGACAATCACCGGGCGCGAACCGACCTCGAGATCGGTCTCGACCGCCTTGCGCGCCGCCGACAGGATCTCCGCCTCCTCCTTCTGCCGGCGCTGGTTCTCCGCATCGAGCTGCTCGGCCAGTGCACGCGCCTCGTCCGCCATTGCCTCGTCCGACGCCAGCAGCAGCCGCGCCGCGATGTCGGGGGTGCTCATCCGTCCCGCGGCGTTGACGCGCGGCCCGAGGACGAACCCGATGTGGTAGCTGTCGATCTCCCGGCCGCTGAGGCCACAGACGTCGAGCAGCGCCCGCAGCCCCACCCTGTGCGGCCCGGCCGAGAGCATGGCGAGCCCGAGCTTGGCGATCACCCGGTTCTCGCCCGTCAGCGGCACGACGTCGGTAAGGGTGCCGATGGCGGCAATCTTCACGAACGCGGGCAGCCACGCCGTGCGCCCGGTCTGCAGACAGAGCGCGTGCACCAGCTTCAACGCGACCCCGACGCCGGCGAGGTTCTTGTCCGGATACCGGCAATCGTGGCGCTTGGGGTTGATCACGGCCGCCGCGCGCGGGATGACCGCGTCCGGCTCGTGGTGATCCGTGATGATCAGATCGAGACCCAGCGCGGCCGCGTGCCGGGCCGCCTCGTCCGCCCGGATGCCGCAGTCGACCGAGATCACCAGGCGCACGCCGTCGGCGTGCAGCCGATCGAGCGCCGCCGGCTGCAGGCCGTATCCGTCCCGCAGCCGCTCCGGGATGAAGTGGACGACGTCGGCGCCGAGCAGTTCCAGGGCGCGGCGCAGAATCACCGTCGAGGTGACGCCGTCCACGTCGTAGTCGCCGTGGATCGCCATGCGCTCGGCGCGGGCGATCGCCGCAAGGATTCGTTCCACGGCCGCCGCCATGTCGGTCAGGCGGAAGGGGTCGTGCAGGTGGTCGAGCGAGGGCGAGAGGAACCGCCGCGCCCGCTCTGCGTCATCGAGGCCCCGGATGCAGAGCAGCCGGGCAGTGACCGGCGACACGGCCAGGTCGCGCGCGAGCGGCTCGATGCGCGCCTCGTCGCACGGCCTAGCCGCCCAGATGCGCTCGGCCGTCATGGCTCGGCGATCCCGATGTTGCCCATCGCGCGGAACTTCTGGTACCGCGCCTCGAGACGCGCGGCCGGCTCCAGCGCGGAGGCGTCCGCCAGCGCGCGCGCGAGCGGGCCGTCGAGCAGCGAGGCGGCGAGGTCGTGGTTGGTATGGGCGCCACCGGTCGGTTCGGGGACGATCTCGTCGATCACACCGAACGCCAGCAGGTCCGGGGCGGTGAGCTTCAGCGCCTCGGCCGCCTCCACCTTCCGGTTGGCGTCGCGCCACAGGATGGCGGCGCACCCCTCGGGCGGGATGACGCTATAGATGGCGAATTCGTGCATCAGGATGCGGTCACCGACGGCGATGCCCAGCGCGCCGCCGCTTCCCCCCTCTCCGTGCACGGCCACGACGATGGGGGTGTCGAGCGCGGCCATCTCGCGGAGGTTGTAGGCGATCGCCTCGGCGATGCCCCGCTCCTCGGATTCGACGCCGGGGTACGCCGCCGGGGTGTCGATGAACGCAATCACGGCCCGGCCGAACTTCTCCGCGAGCTTCATCGCCCGAAGCGCCTTCCGGTACCCCTCCGGCTTGGCGTACCCGAAGTTGCGGTAGACCTTCTGCTTCGTGTCGCCGCCCCCTTTGTGATGGCCGACCACCATCACCGGCTCGCCCTTGTAGCGCGCAAATCCCGCCACGATGGCGTGGTCGTCGGCAAACCGGCGGTCGCCGCTGATCTCGGTGAACTCGCTGAACAGCCGCTCCACGTAGTCGAGCACGGTGGGCCGGTTCGGGTGGCGCGCCACGAGCACCTGCTGCCAGGACGTGAGCTTCGAATAGAGATCGGCGCGAATCGACTCGACCTGCGCCTGCAGCCGCTCGATCGAGCGCTGCCGCTCGGGCGTCTGCGGCAGCATGGAGAGCGCCTCGACTTCTTTCAGCAGGACGCCGATCGGCTCCTCGAATTCCAGCAGGTCAGGCGGCATGTGCGCATCCGGGCCACAGAGGCGCAGAGACACAGAGGTCACTTTTCTCTGTGCCTCTGCATCTGGCACCCCACCGCGCAGGCGTGTGCGGTGGGGACCCCGCACGTGGTGGCTCGTGTCGATAATAGGCGGTCGGCATGACAGCCCAGGTCACCGCAGCGTCACCGACCCGGCACCGCAGATCTTCTCGACGTCCGAGACGAGCCGCTCCGACGGCCGGACGCGGATCTGCGCGTTCACGTCGATGGTGACCCGCAGATGGCGGTCGGGATCGAGCAGCTCGATCGCGACACGGCGGTCGCCCTTGTGCTGCATCAGCACGTCCCACAGGCGCAGAAACGTCTCGCGGTCGTGATGCGGCGCCGACACCGTGATTGCCACAGACGAGGCGAGGCGCTCCCGGATCATCTCGATCGGCGCAATCTCGGAGGCCAGCACGCGCGTCGTCTCCTCGTCGCGCTCCCATCGCCCCCTGACGAGCACCATCCGGCCCTCTTCGACCAGGTGGCCGCACTGGCGGAACCCGTCCGGGAACACCACGACCTCGACGCTCCCCTGCGCGTCCTCCAGCGTGAAGACGCACATCCGGTCGCCCTTCCGCGTCTTCAGCGGACGCATCGCCGCCACGATGCCGCCGATGCTGACGTCTTCGGCCGTCCGGTGCCCGTTGCGCCCGTTGCCTGCTTGTGGGGCGAACCCTTCGGGTTCGCCCGGCGAGCCCAGAAGGCTCGCCCCACTCCCCAGCTCACCAACGTCTCGCTTCACGACCAGATCGGCCGTCGTCTTCGCGCCGAACTCGCGGAGCGCGCCGGCGTACCGGTCGATCGGGTGACCGCTCCAGTAGAGGCCGAGCGCCTCCTTTTCGTAGTGCAGCTGCTCGATCTCGGTCCAGGGCGGCGGGTCCGCCAGCGGCACGACGCTCCCGGACGCCGCCCGGTCGTGCTCGTCGCCGCCAAAGAGCTGCGTCTGGCCCAGGGTCCGGTCCCGCTGCATGCGCGTCCCGTGCTCGACCGCGGCGTCGATCGACGCGAAGAGCCGCGCGCGCACCGCGCGCGCATCGCCCTCCGCCAGGCAATCGCAGGCCCCTGCCTTGACGAGCGCCTCGAGCACGCGCTTGTTGACGATGCGCAGGTCGACGATCTCACACAGCGCATGCAGCGAGGGGATCCGCCCCCCGAGCTGCGCGCGCGCGGCGATGATCGCATTGACCGCCGTTTCGCCGATTCCCTTGATCGCGGCGAGCGCAAACCGGACGCCCCTGCCCGGCTCCACCGCAAAGTTCAGCTGGCTCCGGGTGATGTCCGGCGGCAGCGCTGGAACGCCGCGCTCGCGGCAGTCGCCCAGATAGAGCGCGAGCTTGTCGGTGTTCTGCGCCTCGATCGTGAGCAGCGCGGCCGCAAAGTGCCATGGGTAGTTCGCCTTGAGGTACGCCGTCTGATACGCCAGCAACGCGTAGGCCGTCGAGTGCGACTTGTTGAACCCATATCCCGCGAAGTGCTCCATCAGCTCGAAGATCTTGGCGGCCTGCTTGGCGGTGATCCCCTGCTTCCGGGCGCCCGCGATGAACTGGTCGCGCTGCAGCGCCATCACCTTCGGATCCTTCTTCCCCATCGCCTTGCGGAGCACGTCCGCCTGGCCCATGGTGAAGCCGCCCAGTGCCTGGGCGATGCGCATCACCTGCTCCTGGTAGGCGATGATGCCGTAGGTGTCCGACAGGATCGGCTCGAGCTGCGGGAGCTCGTACCGGATTTCCGTCTTCCCCTGCTTGCGCGCGATGTAGTCGTCCACCATGCCCGACTTCAGGGGCCCCGGACGGTAGAGCGCGTTGAGCGCGATCAGATCCTCGAGCCGCTCGGGGCGCGCCTTCCGCAGCAGCTCGCGCATCCCCGAGCTCTCGAACTGGAAGATGCCGTAGGTCTGGCCGTCGCCGAAGAGCTTGTAGGTCTTCGGATCGTCGAGCGGAACGGCGTCGATGTCGATCTCGACCCCGTCGGTCCGCTGGATCTCCGTCAGGCAGTCGCGGATCAGCGTGAGCGTGCTGAGCCCGAGGAAGTCCATCTTCAGCAGGCCGACGCGCTCGACCTCCTTCATGCTCCACTGCGTCGTGATTTCGTCCCGCGCCCCTTTGTAGAGCGGCGCGTAGTCGGTGACCGGCCCGGGCGCAATCACGACGCCGGCGGCGTGGACCGACGCGTGGCGCGACAGTCCCTCGAGCCGCCGCCCGATCTCGATCACCTCCTTGACCTTCGGATCCTTGCCGGCCATGTCGGCCAGGACCGGGTTCTCCGCGAGCGCCTTCTCGAGCGTCATGTCGAGCGCGGGCGGAATCTGCTTGGCGATCCGGTCGACGTCGGCGTAGGGCATGTCGAGCGCCCGCCCCACGTCGCGCACCACCGCCTTCGCCTTCATCGTCCCGAAGGTGATGATCTGCGCGACGTTCTCGCGGCCGTACTTGCGCGTGACGTAGTCGATCACCTCACCGCGCCGCCGCTCGCAGAAGTCGACGTCGATGTCCGGAAGCGATACCCGCTCGGGGTTGAGGAACCGCTCGAAGATGAGATCGAAGTCGAGCGGGTCGACGTCGGTGATCCGCATCGACCAGGCGACGAGCGAGCCGGCCGCCGACCCGCGGCCCGGGCCGACCGGAATCCGCTGCTCGCGGGCGTAGCGGATGAAATCCCAGACGATCAGGAAGTAGCCGCAGTAGCCCATCTTCTTGATCATCGCGATCTCGTACTCGAGCCGGCTCACGTACTCCTCGATGGTGTGCCGGAGGCGCCCCGCGGCCGCCAGCTGCCGCAGGCGCGCGAGCCGCTCGGCGAACCCGTCGCGCGCGACGTGCTCGAAGTACTCCTCCAGCGTGACGTCCCGGGGCACGTCGAACGACGGCAGGTGGTTCTGCCCTTTCGGAATCGTGACGTTGCATCGCTCGGCGACGAGCAGCGTGTTCCGGAGCGCCTCGGGGCAGTCGCCGAAGACGGCGGCCATCTGCGCGGCCGTCTTCAGGAAGAACTGATCGCCGTGGTAGCGCAGGCGCTGCGCGTCGTGCACCGTCTTCCCGGTGCCGATGCAGAGCAGCACGTCGTGCGGCTGATGGTCCCCCTGCCGGAGGTAGTGGACGTCGTTGGTCGCCACGAGCGGCAGGTGCAGCTCGCGCGCGAGCGGCAGCAGCCCTTCGTTGACGACCTTCTGCTCCTCGAGCCCCTGGTACTGCATCTCGAGGAAGAAGTTGTCCGGTCCCAGAATGTCGCGCAGCCGGGCGGCCGCCTCGAGCGCCGCGCGGCGCTGCTCCGCCTTGAGCGCGCTCGCCACCTCGCCCTTGAGGCAGCTGCTGAGCCCGATCAGCCCCCGCGCGTGTCGGGCCAGCAGCTCCCTGTCGATGCGCGGCCGGTAGTAGAACCCCTCGGTGTAGCCGGCGGAGACCAGCCGAATCAGGTTCCGGTACCCTTCGTCCGTCTCGGCGAGCAGCACCAGGTGGTTCGTGTCGCTCTGCGGACCGGTCTTGTCGAACCGGCTGCCGGAGGCGACATACACCTCGCAGCCGAGGATCGGCTTGAGGCCGCGGTCGCGCGCGTGGTCGTGGAAGATCACCGACGAGAACAGGTTGCCGTGCTCGGTGACCGCGAGCGCCGGCATCTTCAGCCTGACCGCCTCGTCCAGCAGCTCGTCGATGCGGCACGCGCCGTCGAGCAGCGAGAACTCGGTGTGCACGTGGAGATGAACGAACTCGGCCATGTGCTCCAGCTACCAGCTACCGGCTACCGGCTACCATCTACCCGCTACTCCCACTCGATCGTCGACGGCGGCTTCGACGAAATGTCGTACACCACGCGATTGATCCCGCGGACTTCGTTGACGATGCGCGAGGAGATGGTGGCGAGCAGGTCGTGCGGCAGCCGCGCCCAGTCCGCCGTCATGCCGTCGAGACTTTCCACCGCGCGAATCGCCACAGTGTACTCGTAGGTCCGCGCGTCTCCCATCACGCCGACGCTCTGGACCGGCAGCAGCACCGCAAAGCTTTGCCAGAGCCGCTCGTACCAGCCCGCCTTCCGAATCTCCTCCGCCACGATCCTGTCGGCCCATCGCAGCAGATCCAGCCGCTCGCGGGTGATCTCGCCGATGATGCGGACCGCCAGCCCCGGCCCTGGAAACGGCTGCCGCACGACGAACTCGCGGTCGAGGCCGAGATCGCGGCCGACGCGGCGCACCTCGTCCTTGAACAGGTCTCGCAGCGGTTCGACCAGCTTGAACCGCAAGCGCTCGGGCAGCCCGCCGACGTTGTGATGGCTCTTGATCACTGCCGCCGGGCCCAGGACCGATGCCGACTCGATGACGTCCGGATAGAGCGTCCCCTGTCCGAGAAACTCGAACCCGCCCAGCTCCTCGGCGCGCCGCTCGAAGACGTCGATGAAGGTGGCGCCGATGATCTTCCGCTTCTGCTCCGGATCGCTGACGCCCTGCAGCCGTTCGAGGAACAGATCCGAGGCGTCCACGAAATCGAGCGGCAGGTGCAGCTTCTCGGCGAAGCGGTGCCGGATCTGGCTCGCCTCCTCGTGTCGCAGCAGCCCGTTGTCGACGAAGATGCACGTCAGCCGATCGCCGACGGCGCGGTGAATCAGCAGCGCCGCGACGGTCGAATCGACGCCGCCCGACAGGCCGCAGACGACGCGGCCGTCCCCGACCTGCTGCCGGATGCGCTCGGTTGCCTCCTCGATGAACGAGGCGATCGTCCAATCGCCGGTACAGCCGCAGATCTCGAACACAAAGTTCCGCAGGATGTCGACGCCGTGGTCCGTGTGCGCGACCTCGGGATGGAACAGCAGCGCGTACAGGCCGCGGGTGGGCGCCTCCATTGCCGCAATCGGAGCCGTCGCACTCGTCGCCGCGACCGAGAACCCCGGCGGCACCGCCGCCACGTCGTCGCCATGGCTCGCCCAGACGCGCAGCTCGCCCGGAAGATGCGAGAACAGTCGCGGTCCCGCGGTGCCGTTCGCCGAGACGCGCACCAGGGCGTGGCCGAATTCACGATGGCCGGAGCGCCGCACCTCCCCGCCCAGCACGTCGGTCATCAGCTGCATGCCGTAGCAGATGCCGAGCACCGGCGTGCCGAATGCGAAGACCTCCGGCACGCACTTCGGGGCGCCCGGCTCCGAGACGCTGCGCGGTCCGCCGGAGAGGATGAGGCCGACCGGTTTCTTGGCCCGCAGCGTCTCGATCGGGGTGTTGAACGGCACCACCTCGGAGTACACGGACAGCTCGCGAAGGCGCCGCGCGATCAACTGGGTGTACTGCGAGCCGAAATCGAGAACGAGAATGGTTTGATGGGACACTGATCTGAGGATGGTGGTTGGTGGTTCGTGGTTGGTGGTGAAACAACTACCACCACCAACTACCAACCACCAACTTCCTTAGGCGCTATTATATCGTGGTGCGCGCCCGCGTACCCACGACATCTTGCGTTCTGGCACCCCAGTGCGCACACCCCGCGCGCTGGGGACCCCGCGCGCTCGCGTTCTTCGCGTCGTGTTTCTTCGTCTGTTCGGGCTTCTGCCCTGACAGCCGCGTTGCCGCTCAGGCCACCGATCGCCAGCGCTACGACGCCATCGTCCGCAGCTTTCGCGAAACCGTCGAGAAGCCTCTGCCGCCGCCGCTGCTGCCGGCGGAAACTGCCTGGTCGCTCAAGCTCGGCGCCCCACCATCGGCGCCCGCGGTCATGGACGATCGTTACGTTTACATCCCGCTCCGCGATCATTTGCTCGTCGCGCTGCACCGGGAGACAGGAATCCTCGCGTGGACGTGGGCCGGCGATACGGTGCTGTCCCTTGCAACCGGCGGCGGCGACCTCTTCCTGGTCACGGCCGATGGGCTTCGGGCGGTCGACGCCGCCAGCGGATACGAACGCTGGTCGATTGCCGTTGACGGCCGCGTGACGGCGCCGCTCCTCTGGCACGAGGGCTGGCTGATTGCATCGGTCGAGCCGGGCGATCTCCTCGCGCTCCGCGCTCTCGACGGTCGCCTCGTCTGGCGCCGTCCGCTCGGCGCGACCACGGTGCACCCTGCGGCAGCGGGCGGACCGGCGGTGTATGTGACGCTGGCCGACGGCCGTGTCGCCGCCATGGCGCTCGACACCGGCGAGCCGCTGTGGGAGCAGCGTCTGCCCGGCACGCTGAGCCCGCCGGCCGCGGCGCGCGGCCGCGTGTTCGTCGGCTCGACCGACAACTTCTTCTACGCGCTCGACGCCGGCACCGGCCGGGAGGAGTGGAAGTGGCGCAATGGCGGCGACGTCATCGGCGCCGCCGTCGACGGCGAAACGGTCTACTTT
>JACPTI010000151.1 GCA_016192845.1 Acidobacteriota bacterium | reverse complement strand
CGCGGCGAGCGTGACGTGACGGCCCGCTACCAGCTACCGGCTACCAGCTACCGGCTACCAGCTACCGGCTACCAGCTACCGGCTACCAGCTACCGGCTACCGGCTACCAGCTAGCTACACGGGCACGGTCAGCGTTGAACCCTTCTTCGCGAAGATCATCGCAAGCAGGCGCGCGGGCTGCGTCTGACTCGCGTTCTTCGAGACTTCGTGCGTCGCGCCGGGCTGTTCGTAGAACATCTGGCCGGCGGTATAGGTCTTTTCCTCGCCCTGCCCGGAAATCCTGGCGATGACGGTGCCCTCGAGCACGTACACGAGCACGAACCCGGGATGACGATGCGGCGCACCGACGTGTCCCGGTGCGTAGTCGACATAGTTGACCGTTACTTCCCACTCCTCCAGCGTCACATTCGGCAGGTCCTGCTGGAATACTGGCCGGCGAGGGCCCGCCGTCGGCGGGGACGGCGCGGTCGGTGTTTGCGCGGCGGCGGGACGAGCGAACGCGAGCCACTCGGCCAACAGCGCGAACGAGGCAACGGCGTCTCGACGACTCATGATAGTGGCCATGGCCCGGGATTATACGGCTTCAGCCTCGCAGATTTGTGGCATGCTGTGCAGGCAACATGGAGCGGCGCGATTTTCTCCTGAGCGGTGTCACGCTCGCGGCAACCTTGGCTTCTGCGAAGGCCGCTCGAGCGCAAGGCGAATCCGCCCTCTCGGTCAAATCGGTCGAACGTCTCGCCGGAAGCCCGGCGAGCTACGCCTACGCCGTCAAGGCGGGGCCATGGCTCTTTCTGAACGGCCATGAGGCCTACGATTTCGAAAAAGGACTGGCGCCGGAAGTAGAGGGGCCCGCCGGCAACCGCCTGAGCGGCCGGCCGCCGCTGCGGCGTGAGGCCGATTACATCCTCCGGCGCATGCGCACCATTCTCAAGGAGTTCGGTTCGAATTTGCCGAATGCCGTGCGCCTCGACCAGTACTACACGTCGGGCGCCGCGGTCTCGGCGTACCACCTGGCGCGCTTTGCTGAGTTCGGCGCGTACATCCCGCCGAGCACCTCGATCATCATGGAGCGGTGCTTCAGCGCGCGCGCCAACATCCATACGTCGTTGATCGCGGTGGTCCCAGGCCCAGAGTGGACGGTCGAGAAGATGACGCTTCCCGGCGAGCCGATCTCGGCCTCCGGCTATACCCCGGCGGTGGTGGTCGACGACTTCGTCTTCGTCGCCGGCAATCAGGCTCTTCAGGACGGCCGGCTCGCTCCGGGCGTCGGCGTGCCGGCGACCAGTCGCTGGCAGGGGGAGACGAGCTTTCGCCGGCAGGTGCACTACGTGATCGAGCAGCGGCTCGTGCCGTCGCTGCAGGCGGCGGGATCCTCGCTCGAGCAGAGCCTCAAGGCCCAGGTGTATATCCGCGGCGTGGAGCACTTTCCCGATTTCCTGGACGTGTGGTCGCAGTATTTTCGTGACATCCCCTGCGCGATCACGCTGGTGCCTGCGAAGGACTATTCCAGCTCCGAGAGCATGCTCGAGATCAATCTCATTGCGCTCAGGAACGGCGCCAGACGACGCAAGCAGGTGATCCAGGCCGGAATCCCGCCGACGGCGGCCTATGGACCATGCGTACGCGCGGGCGAACTGGTCTTTCCGTCCGGCCTCATGGCAGTGGGGCGCGACGGGGTCGTGCCGTCGGTCGAGAACGCGGCCGCGCTCGACGGCCTGAGCCTCAGGGGCCACGCGCAGGGCGCGATGGTCCTGTCGTATGCCGAGGCGGTCTGCGCCGCACTCGGGCTCTCCATGCGCAACGTTGTACGGGCGCAGTATTTCCTCACCGACATCGCGGACTTTGCCGGCGTGTCCGCGGCCTGGTCCGATCGCTACGGGAAGCAGCCCCACCCGTTCGCGGCGGTGCAGGTCCCCGGTCCGCTGCCGCTGTCAGGGGCCTGCCTCGTCAGCGACTTCTGGATCTACGCAGGGTGAGGAGTCCGCATATGTCGACCGTTGCCGCGAGCGTATCGTGATGGCACCCCCGTCCTATCGCTGGGTCATCCTCGTTTTCGGCATCCTCGCCTACGCCACCAGCCATTTCACCCGCCAGAACTACACAGGCATCCAGCGCTTCATGCAGGCCGACTTCGCGCTCGACCGCGGCACGCTGGGACTGCTCGGCGCCGCGTTCTTCTACGCGTACGCGCTCTTTCAGATGCCGTGGGGGATTGCGGCCGACAAGTTCGGCAGCCGCATTGCCGCCACGCTCGGCATCCTGCTGATGGCGGCGACGATGGGTGGGTTCGCGACCAGTCAGTCGGAAGTGGAACTCCTATTGTGGCGCGCCGCCGCCGGCGTCGCCGCCGCCGCGGCGTACGTGTCGGTGTCGGGCGGCGTGGCGCGCTGGTTTCCGACCAACGAGCGCGGCTTCAGCCAGTCGGCGTTCGGCGGGATGGGTGGCGCGCTCGGCGAGGGCGCCGCGTACTTCCTGCTGCCGGTACTCGCCATCTCGTTCGCGTCCGGGTGGCGGGAGGCGACCAACACGATGGCGCTGGCGCTCGTCGCCATAGCGCTGGTGTGCTTCGCCTTCCTGCGTTCGGCGCCGCCCGGCCAGCCCGCAACGACGAAGCGTCCGTTTGCCTGGCGGCTGCTCCGCGATCCATACCTGTGGTGCTACACGGCCCTCTTCGCCGGGTTCATGGTGGGCACGCGCACGGCGCAGGCGTGGATCTCCATCTACTTGGCGGACGTCTACTCTTCCGCGTACGGGTACGAGACGAACGCGGCCGTCGTCGCCGGCGGGCTGTTCGCCACAGTGGCGTTCTCGCTGGTCGGCCGTGGCCTCGGAGTCCCCCTAGCCGGCAAGCTGTCCGACGGCCTCGTCCGGCGCGGCATCTCGCGGACGGCGGTCGTCATCGGCTGGCTCGTCCTGAGTATCGCGCTCTTTCAGCTGCTGTCGATGCAGGTAACGGGACTCTGGCCGCTGGCGGTCGTCGCGGTCCTCGCCGGGACGGCCGTCAACTGCTTCACGCTCATCACCGCGTCGGTGTCGGAGACCTACGGACCCGAGAAGACCGCGTCGATCACCGGCTTCGTCAATATGTGCGGGCAACTCGTCGGCGCCACGTCGCTGGCGTGGAGCGGCTACCTGGGGATCGCGTTGAGCGGCGGCGGCACGAGCGCGCTGGCGGAGTATCAGGGCGTCTGGCTGTCGGGGGTGTTCAGCGTCTCAGTGACGACGGCAATCGGCGCGGGGATCTATCTGGCGAAGCTGAAACCTCAAGACGCAAAACTCAAAATCGCGAGCGCCCTTGCGACCGGAGTTGCGGCCGGTTCCCGACCTGGTGATAGCTGAAGCCGTCGGCCGGCCGGTCGAGCCGCTGGATGTACATGCGGCGCGGTTCCCGGTGGGCGGGGCTACCGATCACCACGATCCGATCGCCCGGACGCAACGTCGTCTCCGTGAACCCGATCTGCGCCAGCTCGAAGCGATTGTCCATCTCGAGCTCCCACCGCTCCGGCGCGCCGTTGCGGCGGACGTCGACGACGAGGTACGGGTGGGGGTTGACGAACTGGAACGCCGCAATCACGCCATCGATCGTCACCTCCTGCGAGGTGTTGTAGTACCCCGAGATGGAGTGATGCGCGTGAGCCGTGCCGACCGCTGCCAGGACACAGGCGCCCGCAACCAGCCAACGCATCATGGCGATACCCTCCGGCGTTAAGGGGCCGCTGCCAATCATACGCCTGGACCGGTGGCGGCGTTTCGAGCCGCCTTGGACCGCTATACGGCTCCAAACGAGAATTTTGTATCCGTTTTGAGGAGCCGTATAGCGGTCCTAGGCGCGCGGAGCGCGCCAAGCAGATACTGGCTAACCAGCCAAGGGCTGTCATCGTCGCCTTCGCGATCGAAGGGATATCGAGGGCGCAGCCCTTGGCTGGTCCGCGTGCTAGACTCTGCCTCTCGGCTTTTCCACCCGCAAATCCGTTTTCCAGGCCGAGACGATGAGTGCGCCTACGTACCCCGTCCGGCGCGTCGAATGGCTGGCGCTGGCGTGCGCCGTTGCCGCGCTGCTGGCGCTCCGCCTGCCGTTCCTCCCCTCGACCCTCGAGGATATCGACAGCGTGAACTTCGACCTCGGGGTGCACGACTACGACCCGGTGCACCACCAGCCGCACCCGCCCGGCTTTCCCGTTTACATCTTTCTGGCCCGCCTGGTGCACCCCTGGTTCGATACGCACGCCGCCGGCCTGGCGTTCGTCTCCGCGCTGTTCGGCGCGCTTGCCGTCGTGCCGCTCTACCTGCTGCTGCGCCGCCTGATGTTGCGCACCGAGGCCGCGCTGGCGTGCGCGTTGACGCTGTTCAATCCGATCGTGTGGTTCAACAGCGTGCGCCCGATGAGCGACCTGGCCGGGTTTGCTGCGGTCACGACGGCACAGTGGCTGCTGGTATCGTCGTTCGACAACGCCTCTCCGCCCGCGGGCCGCCGAACGCGGTGGCTGCTCGGGACGTCGCTGGCGGGTCTGACCGTCGGCATCCGGCTGCAGGCCTTATGGCTGGTCGGGCCGCTGCTGCTGGGAACGCTGCGGCTGCGCTCGCCGCGCGCGGCAGCCGCGACGGCGCTCGCGTTCGGCACCGCGATTGCGCTCTGGCTCGCGCCCCTTCTCGTACTGTCGGGAGGGCTGTCGCAGTTCCTCGCCAGCTTTACGTCGATGGTCGCCTATTCGCTCCCCGTGGAGCCGCTGGCGACGGATCCCTCTGTGCGGCGTGCGGCGGTTGCGGCGGCCGACGTCCTGCTGGGGCCGTGGCAGCAGCCGGGCCTCGGCGCCGCGATCCTCGCCCTCGCGGGGGCCGGCATCGTGGTCCTCGTGCGCACGAACCCGCGCCTGCTCGGGTGGTTGTCGTTGCTGTTTCTGCCGTACGCCGCGTATCACTATGCGGTGCAGGCCACACCGAATCTGCGATACGCGATTCCCATTGTCCCGTTGGTCGCCTGCCTCGCGTCGGTGGCCGTCGTCCGCGGCGGGCGCCGGACGCCCTGGCTCACGCCGATGGCCGCCGCAACCGCCGTCATCGTGGCCATGGTAGTGACGATTCCTGTTCTTGCGGCGTATGCCGACACGCCAAGCCCACCTGTTCAGGCACTGACAGCACTGGATCGGCTCGCGGCGCCGCGTGGTTCGATCGTGGTCACGGGTCACCACGTGTTCGAGCGCTATCTGCAGCAGGTGCGGAACCATGAGGTGGTGCTGCCGACCAACGGCGCGCGCCGCATGCTGATGCAGTACTGGCAGGAAGGCGGGCGCAGGCCGGTGCTGTTCTTCCGGCAGCCGCGGCGAACGACGCTGCTCCTGTTCGGCCACGATCGCCAGCAACTCGTGGGGCGCTGGGCCTGGCCGGCAGCCGTGCAGCCGTTCATGCAGGGCGAGCGGCCCGCCCGCGTCGAGCTGCTGCGCCTCGAGGCGCCGCAGTGGTTCGCCGAAGCCGGCTTTCTGATGAGCGACGAAGCCGGTCCCGTTGATGCGGTGGTGAAGGAGAGGTCGCGACTGCTCGTGCGCCCGTCGCCGCTTCGACGGGCATTGATCGCCACCGGGGCACTGCAGGGCGCCCGCACTGCTGATGTGGCGCTGAAGTTGCGCGGCGAGCGGCGGTCCGTATGGACCGTGGGTGAGCAGTTTGCCCTGCGGACGATCCTCGAACCGCTAACACAGGGCGAGGGGTACGTGCCGATCTCGTTCGAGGCAGGCGTGCCGGTCGTGTTCACGGATGTCTGGCTCGAGCCGGCCAATCGCGCGTTCATCCGGCCGTCCCACGGCTTTTATCTGGCCGAGCGGGACGAGGACGACGAGATCTTCCGCTGGACCGCCCCGTATGCCTTGGCGATTGCGTACCTCCCCGCGACGAGAGGGCGCGTGACGATTGAGGGATGGCTTCCGGGCGACTACTACCAGCTGCCGGTTCAGGTGTCGCTCGCCTGGAACGGGCGCCCGGTCGCGTCGTTCGCGATTGGGGTGCCGCGGTTCCGGATCGCACAGGAGGTGACCGGATCGCCGGCGCAGCCCTGGGGGGAGTTGGGGATCACGGTCTCACAATCGTTCGTGCCGGACGAGCGGCAGCGGAACGGCGACCGACGCAAGCTGGCGCTTCGTATTTACCGCCTCACGCTGGACGCGGCCGACTAGTAAAGCATGCAGGCGGTGTCTCTTGTGCTTCCACTCGTTCTTGTGCTGACGCCGGCGCAGAGCGCCGATCTGGCGCTGACCGGAACGCTGCGGGCGTCGTTCATCGAGAACAATCCCAACCAGGCGCGGGTGGACCCGCAGACGAAGGCGATCACCGGTCCCGCGGCCGATCTGGTGCGCGAGCTGGCACGGCGGCTCGGGGTGAAGTACGAGATCAGGCCGCTGCCGTCGGCGGGCGCGGTGCTCGAGAGCGTGCGGAGCGGCCAGGTCGACATCGGGTTCCTCGCGTACGAGGCGGCGCGCGCCACGCTGGTGGATTACTCCGACGACTATTCCGTCACGGGCAGCACGTATGCCGTGCGTGGCGACTCTCCGCTGAAGCGCTCGGCGGATGTCGACCGCGCCGGCATCACGGTCGCCGCGATCCGCGGCCAGACCCAGGAAGTCACCCTGCGCGAGACGCTCAAGGCCGCGCGGCTCCACTCGCTGCCGACGGCGCCGCCGAACGCGGAGCTGGCGAAGATGCTGCTCAGCGGCCAGGTCGACGCCGTCGGCGCCAACCGGACGCGGATGGAAGAGCTCGTGCGCGAATTCCCCAAGGTGCGCGTGCTGCCCGACGACTTCATGCAGACGACCCAGGCGATCGTCGTGCAGAAGGGGAAGGTGTCGCAGGTAGCGTATCTGAATCGCTTCCTGGCGGACGTGCGGGCGTCGGGGTTCGTGAAGGCGTCGCTCGAGCGCGCCAAGCTGGTGGGCGTGGACGTCGCGCCGCCGACGAAGCGGTAGGCACGTCGCCGGCGGGCTACGCGTGTCCGTGTTTCCGGCCACGGCGGCGCGCGAGCCAGTCGAGGAGTCCGATGAGCCAGGCAAATGCGACAATCGCGGCAAAATCTGCAACGCCGGCGAGGTGGACGAGGCAGCTACCAGCTACCAGCTACCAGCTCCGGCTGTCTTCTGCCTTGTGCCTTGTGACTTGTGACTTGTGACTTGTATAGTCTCCCGCGCGGAGGAGCGTGATGAACAAGACAGTTACCGTGCTGTTGGCGCTGGCGGTCGGCCTTGCCGCTGGCATTCCGCTGGGCAGCCGTCTCATGTCGCCGGGCGCTGAGGCCGAAACCGCGACGGTCGCGTCGGCTGCAGCCGTCCCCGATGCCATCGGTGCGCAGGACGTCTCCGGCCCGTACGATGTCGTCCAAGAATGGCCGAAAGACCTGAGCACCCTGCCAGGCCATGACAAGTGGACGTACGGCGGGGCCCGCGGCATCTTCGCCGAGAGCCCGAATCGCGTGTATCTGCTCGGCGGCGGCGAGCTGCCGAACCTGAAGCGCCCGCCCGTGAAGCGCTACCCGGAGATCGGGCCGAGCGTGCAGTTCCCGGTCGGCGGGCTGCCGTGGCGCAACGCCAACCAGGTGACGCCGCCCGGCGCCGGCGGCTCCGGCCAGGATCCGGCGAAAGGGATGGAGCTCTGGCGCGGCAACGCGCCGCCCTACCGCGAGCTCGGCGTCGACGCCCGCTGGGAGCACTGCCTCATCGTCGTTGACACGCAGGGGAACATCATCGAGGAGTGGACGCAGTGGGACAAGCTGTTCAAGCGCCCCCACGCCGTCTACGTCAGCCCGTACGATCCCGAGAAGCACGTGTGGGTCGTCGACGACCACACGCACGCGATCTACAAGTTCACCAACGACGGCAGCCGTCTCGTGCAGACGATCGGCACGCCGAACGTCTCGGGCGCCGACGGCACGCACTTCAATCGTCCGACGTTCATGGCGTGGATGCCGGACGGCAGCTTCTACGTGTCGGACGGCTACAACGGCACGCGCGTGGCAAAGTTCGACGCGAGCGGCACGTTCCTGCTCGACTGGGGCCAGAAGGGCGAGGCGGGCAAGGAGACGCGCCCGGGCTACTTCAACAACGTGCACGGCGTCGCCGTCGATATCGAGGGGCGGCGCGTGTTCGTGAACGACCGCGACAACCACCGCATTCAGATCTTCGACGAGAACGGCAAGTATCTTTCCGAGTGGAAGATCAACGTCACCCCCTCGAGCCTGCACATGGTGGAGATTGGCGCCGACCGCACGCTGGCGACCTTCGACCGCAACACGCACAAGATGCTGAAGTACACGCTGGACGGCAGAT
>JACPTI010000018.1 GCA_016192845.1 Acidobacteriota bacterium | reverse complement strand
TAGTCGTTCATAGGCGCGCGCCACGGCGCGCGCATCGCTAGTCCCACGTGCTCGTTAGACCTGGCACGTGGGACTAAAGCGGAGGACTCGATGACAAGGGTTGTTTTGAGCCTGATTGTTCTCGGCGTGGCCCTCGTGGGAGCCGAGCTGCCGCGAGCGAACGCGCAGTCAGCGTCGCGCTATGCCAGATACCGCAGCGTGCTCGAGCCGCTACCCGAAACCGCGCCCATTCCAGCGGGCAATCCGCAGAGCGCCGAAAAGGTCGAGCTGGGACGCATGCTGTACTGGGACCGGCGCGTGTCGAAGACCGGCGCCACCAGCTGCGGCTTCTGCCATCATCCGGCGTACTACGGTGCGGAGCCGATGCGCAAGTCGGTTGGTATTAGCGGCGATGTGCATCTGCGCAACGCGCAGACGGTCCTCAACGCCGCTTTCCTGAAAAGCCAGTTCTGGGCCGGCGAGCAGCCCGATCTCGAAGGGCAGGCTCTGGGCGCGGTTCAGTCCCACGTGGCGATGCGAAGCTGGCCCAACGAAGTGGCCGAGCGCCTCAACCGTCTTGCCGAGTACCGGGAACTGTCACTGAAGGCCTTCGGCACGCCCGTAACCGAGGAGGCGATCGGAAAAGCGCTGGCCACCTATATGCGCACCCTGATTACGCCCGACTACCCCCTGGCTCGCTGGTTGCGCGGCGACGAGACTGCCATGACCGAGGCGCAGAAGCGCGGCATGGCAGCCTTCGTCGACAAGGGGTGCGTCACGTGCCACTCGGGCCCGGCCTTCTCCAACTCGAGTCTGCGACGGGTGCAGTTGCCCGGCGGGGAGAACGACGAGGGGCGGGCGCGGACAACCAAGAACGAGGGAGACCGCTATTTCTTCAAGGTGCCGTCGCTGCTCAACGTCGCACGCACGCCACCCTACGGCCACAACGGCAGCATCAACGACCTGCCCGGCATGGTTCGCTTCATGGGCAGGGAGATGCTCAAGTCCGAGCTGGCGGACGGCGAGGTGGACGACATCGTTGCCTTCCTGCACGCGCTGACCGGCAGGATGCCCGAATCGTTCGTGCGCCTGCGACCTCATTGAGCCTGGGGCGATGCGAGCTTTCGCGCCCGCATCATCGCCCCGGCTGGCTGATCCGCGTGGCGCCGGGCGCGAGCAGATCGCCCGCCACAGCGCCCTCCGAGTACTACGGACTGCCGTCTAAGCTAAGGGGCCGCTCAACGGCCCGAAGGCGACCGGCCGGCACTGCCCGCAAGGCCGGTTGTGTGCGGGGCCCGCGCAGGCGGCGGTCGTATGAGCGTGCCGCGCTGAAGCTGTGACAGCCATATTGTCCAGGTGCCGGTTTGACAGCGTCTCCGCGCCCACCTAGGATTACAAGCCCACGGCTTTCACGAGAACAAGTTCGGGTGCCCCACATGATGTCCTGGGTTCGTCGCCTGTTCACCGCGCTCAACGCCCTGCTCCGCCTGCCGCCGGTCCGCTGCGTCGCCTCGGCGAAGCTTTCCACTGAATACGGCCTCTTCGACATCCACGTGTTCAAGAACCTCTTCTCCGGCGAAACGCACGTCGCGCTCGTGCGCGGCGAGATCGGCACCGGCGAGAACGTCCTGACCCGCGTCCACTCGGCGTGCCTGACCGGCGACCTGTTCCACTCCGCGCGCTGCGACTGCGGCCGGCAGCTCCATGCCGCGCTGCAGGATCAGGGCGTCGATACGGTCGAGGCGAACGAGCGCCTCGGCTTTCCGGCCGACGTACGCGACTACCGCGCCGGCATCCAGATCCTCCGCCGCCTCGGCGTGAAAACGATGCGGCTGCTGAGCAACAATCCCAGGAAGCTGGCGGGTGTCACCGGCGAAGGGTTGTCGGTGAGCGAGCGGCTGCCGATCGAGATTCCGCCGACGGCGTCGAGCGAACGGTATCTCAAGACCAAGAAGGAAAAGCTCGGACACCTGCTCTCCTCGGTGTAACGCGTGGTCCAGGGACGAAGCACCGCGCTTTTTGCCTCGCTCGTCCTCCTCAACGCGTCGCTCACCTTCGAGAACGTGTGGCCGACGCCGGCGATCCGCTTCGGGTACGCCCTCTCGATCGAGCTGGCCGTCTGCATCCTGCTCCTCGCCGCCGCGTATCGGTGGGCGGGGCGGCTCACGCGCATCCTTGCGGCGTTCTGGGTCGTCCTCGTCGTCGGCCGCTACCTCGCGGTCACCGGACCCGGGCTGTACGGGCGCGAGTTCAACCTCTACTGGGACTCGGCCCACCTGGGCAACGTGGCAGCGATGCTCGCGCGCGCCGCGCCGTGGTGGCTGATCGCGGCGGTCGTTGTGTCGGCGGTGCTCGTGATTGGCCTCGCGTACGTGCTCGCGCGCGCCGCGTTTGGGCAGGTGGCGGCCGCCATGGAGCAGCGCGGCCCGAGGGTGGCGCTCGGCTCGCTGGCGGCGGCCGTGGTCCTGGCGTACGGCGTCGCGGCCCCGCGTGACACGAATCCGCACGTCGACGCCGATCTTGGAGCCGGTCCCGTCCGCGTGGCGTTTGCGCATCCGGTGACGCCCGCCTACGTGCGGCAGGCGCGCTTCGTGCTGGCCACTACCGGCCCGGCGGCGCGTCCGCTGCCGCCAGGCCCGCCGCTCGACGCCAACCTCCGCGCGCTGGGCGGCGCAGACGTGCTGCTCGTCTTCGTGGAGTCGTATGGCGCGATCACGTACGACGAGCCCAATGTCGCCGCCGGCCTTGCCGACGCGCGCGCGGCGCTCGAGGCCGCCATCCACGACACCGGCCGCCGGGTCGTCTCGGCCTACGTCACGTCGCCAACGTTCGGTGCCTCGTCGTGGCTGGCGCATCTGACGCTGCTCACGGGCGTGGAGATCCGCGACCAGTATGCGTACACGGCGCTCATGGCCTCGCGCCGCGAGACGATCCTCGCCGCGTTCAAGCGGCGTGGTTACCGCACGGTGGCGCTGATGCCGGGGATGCGGCAGGCGTGGCCGGAGGGAGAGTTCTACGGCTTCGACGTCATCTACGGCCGCGACCATCTCGCGTACCAGGGGCCGCAGTTCGGGTGGTGGAGCATCCCGGATCAGTACGCGCTCGCGAAGTTCGACGATCTGGAGCGGAACCGGCGACCGCGTGCGCCGGTCTTCGCTGTGTTCCCGACGAGCACGACGCATGTCCCCTTCGGCCCGGTTGCGCCGTATCAGCCGGACTGGGCGCGTCTCCTGACGAACGAGCCGTATGACGAGGGCGAGGCGGCGCGGGCGCTGGCCGCGCGTCCCGACCTCACGAATCTCCGGCCGAGCTACGTCCGCGCGATGGCGTACGAGTTCGAGTCGCTGGCGGGCTACCTCCTCCAGCACGCAGACGACTTCGTGCTGCTCGTGGTCGGCGACCATCAGCCGCCGGCCGCCGTCTCAGGAACCGGCGCGCCGTGGGACGTGCCGGTGCACGTGATTGGCCGCAACGCGCACGTCCTCGATCGCCTGCTCCAGCACGGCTTCCGCCCCGGACTCACGCCCGAGCGGCTGACGACGGGCGGCATGCACGGGCTGGTGCCGATGTTCTTCGAGGCGTTCAGTGAAGTGGAGGACTGAGCGCACCGGGTGCTCCCACGGGACACCCACAGAACACCGAGGCACCGAGACACCGAGAACAATTCAAATAATCTCGGTGCCTCGGTGTCTCGGTGTTCCGTCGTGGGCGACGGCTATTTCCTCGACAGGCTCTGGGGCAGCTTCTTCCCCCCGAGCGCCAGCGCGAGCAGCCCTCCGAGGATTGGCACGCCGTAGGGGTTAATCAGATAGTCGTACCGAAAAATGATGTCGGCCGCGAAGTGAATGTTGATGATCATCAGCATCGTGAGCGCGGCCGCCAGGCGCACGTATGTTCCCAGGATCAGCGCCGTCGCGGCGGCGAACTCGGCCAGCGGGACCAGGCGCGCGAAGACGGGCACGCCGGGGATCGCAATCGTGTCGAGGTACCACCGTACGATCGGGCGCGCCGTGCCGCGCCATTCCTGCAGCCGGCGGGCCAGAAATCCGCTGTCCAAGAACCACTCGAGCTTGTCGAGGCCCATGAACAGCAGGAAGACGCCGAGGGCGATCGACAGCACACGAAGGGGCATTCAGTCTCCCGTCGTTCAGGTCTCCTTCGCCAGCCACAGAATATCGACGATAAACGACCATAGGAGCGCCGCGAGCGTGACCGCCGCAACGACCGTGCTGTGCGGCGGCGGCACGATTGGCGCGAGCGCGGCGCCCAGGCCGCCTACCTGCAGCACGGCCACCGTCTTGCCGCGCAGCGTCGAGCGCAGCGGCCGGCGAAGCCACGGCAGCAGCCGGCCACCGGCCACGAACAGGTACCGCATCAGCCCGCACAGCAGCACCCACGCGCCCGCCTTCTCGTGCTGCCAGACGAGCACCGACAGCACCAGGATCAGCAGCGCGTCGGTTTCCATGTCGAAGCGCGCGCCGAACTCGCTCGCCAGGCCGCCGCGCCGCGCGAGCCACCCGTCGAAGCCATCGAGCGCCACTTCGATTCCGGCAAGCGCCAGCGCGAACCACAGCACCGCGGCATCCGCGTCACGGCCGACGAGCGCCGCCACGAGCGCCACCAGCGCCACGCGGATCGTCGTCACGACGTTCGCGGCGCCGAATGTCGTGAACGGGTGCTCGTGCCCGGCAACGCCGACGATGGCCGCGAGCGTGGCCGCAGCGACGGCGGCGGCGGTCAGCGGATACGCCGAGCCTGCGCCGACCCACACGCCGGCCAGCGTTCCCGCGGCAGCGGTGCCCACGACGCCAAGCGCAACAGGGACGACGACATTGTAACGGCGTGGGTACCGCATCAGAATGTCCACACATGCAGCGTGAGGAGGCGCGCGCCTTCTGGGTGGTTGCTCCGGGCCGCGGCGAAATCCGGACCGAACCGCTTGGAGCGCCGTCCGACGGCGAGGTGCTCGTGCAGACCCTGTACAGCGGCATCAGCCGCGGCACCGAGGCGCTCGTCTTTGGCGGGCAGGTCCCGCGGAGCGAATGGCACCGGATGCGCGCCCCCTTTCAGGCGGGCGACTTTCCGGCGCCCGTGAAGTACGGCTACGCGAGCGTCGGCCGCGTGGAGCGGGGACCGGGCGCGCTGGCCGGACGGACGGTCTTCGTGCTGCATCCGCATCAGACGCGCTTCATTGTGCCCGCAGACGCCGTGCATCCGCTGCCGGATGAGGTGCCGCCGGCGCGCGCGGTGCTGGCCGCCAATCTGGAGACCGCGATCAACGGGCTGTGGGACGGCCGGCCGCACGTCGGCGATCGTATCGCGGTGATTGGCGCCGGCGCTGTCGGATGTCTTGCCGCCTGGCTGGCGTCACGCATCGCCGGCTGCGAGGTCGAGCTCGTCGACGTGAGTCCTCAGCGAGCGGCGGTCGCCGAGGCGCTCGGCGTGCGATTCGCGGAGCCTCCGGCGGCCGGCCGCGACGCCGATCTCGTGATTCACGCGAGCGGCAACCCCTCCGGCCTGGCGCTGGCGCTGGAGCTGGCGGCGGTGGAAGCGACGATCGTCGAGGTGAGCTGGTTTGGCGACCGGGATGTCGCGCTGCCGCTTGGCGGGCCGTTTCATGCCAGGCGCCTGACGATTGCCTCGTCGCAGGTGGGCCGCGTCGCCGCGTCGCAGCGGGCGCGGTGGGACACGCGACGGCGAATGCAGCTCGCGCTGCGCCTGCTCGCGGATCCGGCGCTCGACGCGCTGATCACCGGCGAGAGCGATTTCGAGACCCTGCCCGAGGTGATGGCGAGGCTGGTTCGCGCGCCGGGCGACACGCTCTGCCACCGAATCCGATACACGTAGGAGGAACTGCTGATGTACAGCGTGACGGTGCGCGACCACATGATGATCGCGCACAGCCTCAAGGGCGAGGTGTTCGGCCCGGCGCAGCGGCTGCACGGCGCCACTTACGTCGTCGACGTCGAGTTCAGACGACGCGACCTCGACCCTTCCGGCATCGTCGTCGACATCGGCCGCGCGTCCGATGCGCTCCACCGCGTGCTCGCCGACCTCAACTACCGGAACCTGGACGGGCTGCCGGAGCTTGCCGGACGCAACACGACAACCGAGGTGCTCGCGCACGTCGTGTTCGATCGGCTCGTCGAAGCCATCCGGCGGGGCGATCTCGGTCCGGGCGGTGGTGCGGTCGAGCAGATCTGCGTCACGCTGCACGAATCGCACGTCGCGGCGGCGTCGTTTGAAGGCCGTGTGAAAGACTGAACGCGTGCGATTAAGCATTGGGCATTGAGCATTGGGCATTGGGCATTTACCGATCGTGTTCCTGCTCCCCGGCCCCCTCGATGCGCGCACCGGCGGCTCGATTTACGACCGCCGGATGGCGGACACGCTCCGCCGCCGGGGGTACCGCGTCGATATCGAGGAGCTCGATCCCAGCTTTCCTCATCCGACGCCGGCGGCCCTGGATCAGGCAGACCGCGCGCTGGCCGCGGTCTGCACGGGTGCGATCGCGATTGTCGACAGCCTGGCGCTCGGCGCCATGCCCGACCTCATCGTCCGCGAAGCCTCGCGCCTGCGCATCGTCGCGCTGATGCACCTGCCACTCGCGGCCACCGCCGGACTCGACCGCGACACCGCCGCGCGTTTCGAGGAAGGCGAGCGCCGCGCGCTTGGTGCCGCGTCGCTCGTCGTCGTCACCGGCAAGGCGGCGCTGCCGCTCGTCGCGCGCTACGACGTGCCGCCCGACCGCATGGCTGTCGTCGAGCCCGGCACGGATCCAGCGCCGCTCGCGCGGGGCTCACATGGTCCGGCTGAAGCCGGACACCACGTACTCGCCCAATCGTACGTAGCGTCCGGCTTTAGCCGGACCTCCACGGAACTCCTCTGCGTCGGCACGCTGAACGCCACCAAGGGGCACGAGATGCTCCTCGAGGCGCTTGCTGCCGTACCCCAGCAGAACTGGCACTTGACGTGCGCCGGCAGCCCCACGCGCGACCTTGCCACCGCGGCGCGCGTGCAGACCGCTATTGCGAAGCTGGGCCTGGCCGAGCGCGTTACGCTCGCCGGCGATCTCGACCGCTACGCGCTCGAAGCCTGCTACGACCGCGCGGACCTCTTCGTGCTTGCCACGCGGCAGGAGACGTACGGCATGGCGGTTGCCGAGGCGCTGGCGCATGGCCTGCCGGTGGTGGCCACGATGACGGGCGCCATTCCGGAACTGGTTGGGAGCGACGCGGGACTACTGGTGCCCGCCGGCGACAGGACGATGCTGATGAACGCGCTCACACGCGTGCTGACCGACGCCTCGCTGCGCGCGCGGCTTGCGGAAGGTGCGCGTCGCGTGCGCGTCCGCCTCCCGACATGGAATCAGGCCGCCCACGGGATGGCGGCCGCGCTCGCCTCGCTCGGCGACCTTTGATGTCGATTTCAGATTGTTCGATTGCAGATTGTTGCCGAGGGACCATTGTCGATTGTCGAACTGATTTTCGATTCCGACGATCAATTCCAAGAATCATCATTCAACAATCGTCAACAATCGCCAATCGACAATCCTCAATCTGCAATGAATGAAGACTCGCTTCTAGCCTGGCTCCGACTGCGCGAGGCGGCCGACGCGCGCGCCCGGTCGGCGACGCTGACGCACCGGATCGCGGAAGTGCTCGCGGGTCGCACGCCGCTGCGCCTGATCGACCTCGGGACCGGCACCGGATCGAACATCCGCTACCTGGCGCCTGGCCTCCCGCGCCCGCAGCAGTGGCTCGCCGTCGATCGGAGCGCGGCGCTCCTGGCGGAGCTGCGCGAGAGGAGCGTGCATCTCGATGTCGCGATCGAGACGCGGCGGCTGGATCTCGGCACGCTCGATCCGTCGATCTTCACCGGGCGTCACCTCGTGACCGCGTCCGCGCTGCTCGATCTCGCCTCGGACGACTGGCTGCGTGCGCTCGCCGGGCACTGCCGGACGGTCGGGGCGTCGGCGCTTTTCACCGTCACCTACAACGGGTGGTCGACGTGCGTTCCAGACGAGCCCGAGGACGACTGGGTACGTGAGCTGCTCAACCAGCACCAGAGGAGTGACAAAGGACTGGGTGGTCCGGCGGCAGGCCCGGATGCCGTGGCGTCCGCCGAGCGCGCCTTCGCGGAGGCTGGATACCAGGTAGAGCGCGAGCCGAGCGACTGGCGCCTCGGCCCGGCCGGCGCGGAGATGCAGCGCATGCTCGTCGACGGCTGGGCGGAGGCGGCCGCCGAGATGGCGCCGAACAGCGCGAACGCGATTGCGAGCTGGCGCGCGCGCCGCCTCGCGCATATCGACGCCGGCCGCTCGCACATCATCGTCGGCCATGACGACCTGGCGGCGTGGCCGGGGGACGTGGGGCGAGCCACGGCACCCCACCGCGCAAGCGCGGTGGGGACCCCGCTCCCAGGCTCGCCGGCGCAGACCTGACAAGGTCCGCGCCACGGTTGAATGGGAAATGCCGCGAGTCCCCCGAGCGCTTCTTTGCCGAATGCCGCGTCCTCGTTCGTTCCGGCGGGCTGCTGGTCGTCGTGGACGACTTGAGGCGGCCGGATGGAGGCGCCAAAGCGGCGCGGGCAGTCGACCGCTTCTGCCGCGGGTGGCATGTCAACACGCTCCTCGGACGGGACGAGCTCGGCGCCATGGCGCGCCGTGCCGGGTTCGAGCACGAGTCGACGACTGATCTCACACCGATGCTGGAAATTGGCCGGCTACGCGACCGGGCGATCGATCTCTGGCTGCCGCGCTGGAATAGCTGCGGGTCGGGGGCGATCGGTTCCTCCATCTCGTCGGCGGGAGCGCGCTGCAGCAGTGCCTCGCGCGCGGGTCGATCGGCTACGACTTCACCGTGTTTCGACGCGTGTAGATCAGCACGTTTCAGCAGCGTGGGGCGAGCCACGCCACCCCATCGCGCGGGCGCGATGGGGACCCCGGGGTCAGGCTCGCCCGCGCGAACCCGAAGGGTTCGCGCCACACGTTACCGAGATTGGCGTCGTGTGCGCCGGAACGTCGCGACGACGGGATTGTGGTCCGACACCTCGCCGAGGCCGAGCGTCGAGGTGTCGATCACCTCCACCGACTCGAGCGTGAGGCCGATGTCCGGGGCGTAGAGGATGTAATCGATGCGCGATACGCGGTGCGGCCGCGTCTGCCCGGTGGCCACGCCGCGTGTCACGCCCTTCGCGGTCGCCTCCGCCCACGCGTCGCGGTAGCGCGCCAGCACCGGCGCCAGCTCGCTCGCGTCGGGCTCGGCATTCAAGTCGCCGATGAGAATGCCCGGCCCGCGCCCGGCGGCCCACGGCAGCAGTGCCGCGAACTGCCGGACGCGAAGCGCCTGGTTCTCGCGATTCGGTGCCAGATGCGTCACGAGGACCGGCACGTCCGGCAGCGAGGCGAGGCGCACCTCCACCGCGACGCGACTCTCCGGCAGCCGCGTGGACCTCGACACCACGATCGGCTCCGCCGCGAAGAGCGCCAGCCCTTCGGTCTCGACGCCGTCGCCGCGGCCGCGCTCCTGGCAGTACCGCTTCTCGCTGATCCACGCCTTCACGTACACGTGCGCCCACGGCTGCCCGGTGCGCCACCGCAGCCCCTCGGCGACGAGCGCCGGCTGATCGTCGCAGTTCGATTCGAGCTGGTTGCGCATGACCTCCTGCAATCCGACGAGGTCCGCGCCGAAGCGGGCGATCGCGTCAATCGTGTGCTCGAGATGGTAGGTGCCGCGGCGATCCGCGCCTTTGTGGATGTTCCAGGTGGCGACGCGGAACGTCGGCTTCGGTTCGGGCGCTGTTGCGGCCCAGCGGCCGGAGGTCGCGGCCACGACCGTGAGGACCATGACGGGAAGCGCGACGCCAAGCCGGCGCATAGGAATCTAGATGATGCGATTCACCGTGCCCGAGTCGTCCACCGGCTCAGCCAGCGCGCGTGCGGCGCGGAGCAGGCTCCAGGCGGCATCGGCCGCCGAGCCGTGCTGCTGAACTGACGCCGCGGCCGCCCCGGACGACATGTGATTCGCCACTATGCCATCGAGCATCCCGGATGCCAAGAGGTGCGTCTGCCGGGACTAAGATCAGATGCGGTTCACAGTGGCCACTCTCGCCGACGTCTTTCAGGAGCTCAACGCGCTCAAGGCAAGAGGAGTAACCCGCGAGTATGCGCTCGGCGGCGCGACTGCGGCGCTCTTCTATAGCGAGCCTGTCAGAACCTACGACGTCGACGTGTTCGTCTTGATGCCGGTGGCGTCCGACTCATCGCTCGTTCCCCTGCGGCCGATTTACGAGTGGGCGCGGAATCGCGGGTTCACGGAAACAGCGGAGCATGTCGTGATTCACGGGGTCCCTGTTCAGTTCCCTCCTGCGCACAATGCGCTCGCGGAAGAAGCCGTCATCAGCGCGCGCGTGATGGACTACGCCGGGACCACAGTGCGGGTCATCTCGCCCGAGCATCTGGTCGCCTTGGCGCTGCAGGTCGGCGGGCGACGCCAGCGGGAGCGCGCGTGGCATCTGCTCGAGTCTGGGCATGTTGATCGCGACGCGTTCCGCGTGCTGCTCTCGACGCATGGTATAAACGTGACGATAAACGATGGACGCGAAGAGTAGGCCCGCCGTTCCGCCGGACATCATCGAGAGCAAGGCACGCTGGCACCGCGAGCAGGCCGCGCTGCCGATCCGCGAAAAGGTGCGTATCCTGCTCGAGCTTCAGCGCCAGGAACTGCCGCTCGTCCAGAGACAGCGACCACTGCGTCCCTGGGAACGGCCCTGGCCGATCGATCCGTAAACAGCGCAGGCCTGAATATCGTGCGGCTGATCGGCGCGCTCGCTGGATGGTCGCTCGTGGCGCTGGCGGCGGCCGGGTGTGCCACCGCGCCCCGCGAGCCGCGCGTGATCGCGATGGACGACATCCGCGTCGGACCGTCGCGGCAGGCGATCTTCATCGGCGACTACGACCGCGCGCTCGTTTCGATTGCCGCCGTCGCCGAGCGCGAGCTCGGCCTGCCGAGGCTGCGGGCGTCGCTCCGCTTCTTCCCCGATCGCGATGCGCTCCGCGCCGCTCTCCAGTCCCAGGGTGCGCCGCCGGACGTGGCGCGCGACGCCGCCGCCGTGATGATGGCGATTGGCGGGGCCGGGAGCGTCTTCATCAACGAAGCGGCGTTTGCGGACCTGAACTGGAATTCGCGCATCGCGGTGCTCGCCCACGAGCTCGCCCACACGCTGCAGTACGACTTCTCCGGCGGGAAGCGCGGCACCTCCGACCAGTGGCTCCGCGAAGGCTTTGCCGAGTGGGTGCAGGCGCACGTGCTCGACGCGCTGGGCGTCTTCACCCTGGACGACATCCGGAGACGCAGCACCCGCTGGGTTCGCGACGCGTACGCCCGCCGGAGTCTGCCTCCGCTCGCCGAGATGGCGACCTTTCCTGAATGGGTGAAGCTCCACAACGGCCGCCCCCGCGACTCGCTCTACCCGTACGCGTTCCTCGCCACCGACTTCCTCATCCGGCGGCACGGGCTCGACGCCGTGACGAGGTACTTCAAGCTGTTCGCGAACTCCGACGACCGCTTCGCCAATTTCGCGGAGGCGTTTGGCGAGGAATGGAGCGCGTTCGACGCGGCGCTCCAGGAGTACTTCGGTCGGCTGCTCGGCTGACCTGCCGCCGATACGTGCGCCTGGCCGCTGCGGACTTCCAGCAGGAGCCGGCGGGGATCGCCGCGCTCGTCGCTCCACCACCCAATCGAGAACATCCATGAGGCTGTACGCGATCAGCGCGCCGGCACACCAGCGGACCACAGGCGCTCCCACGATCGATCTTCTCGGCTCGAAGGTTCCCCGGCTTTGGACGTTGGGAGTTGGGCTTTGGGCGCTGGGTTATTGCGTCTCGGTCGCCGCGATCGTCCCGTTCAGCCCGAACAGCCACACGCTGTCGCCGCGGCGCGATGCGGCGAACGCGTTGCCGGCGGAGAGGACGACGACGTACTGCTGGCCGCGGTGCTCGAAGACGCTGGCGGGCGCGTTGACGCCGGCACCGGTCTGGAAGCCCCAGAGCAGCCGGCCGTCGCGTGCGTCGAGCGCCGTGAGTCGGCCGTCGCTGCGGCCGACGAAGAGCAGGCCGCCCGCCGTGACGACCGACCCGCTGTAGCAGCGCTCGGCCCACTGCTGCTGCCAGACGACCCTGTTGGTGCGCATGTCGAGCGCCGTGAACGTGCCGGTCACGCCGAACGGGATGTTGCCGAACGCGCCGCCGATGTAGCGCTCGCCGTCGGGCGGGATCTCGTTGTCGGTGCCGCCGCGAAAGACGCCGGTCCGGTCGGTCGCGCACACGTACAGGTGACCAGTGCGCGGATCGTACGAGCTGGGCGGCCAGTTCGCGCCGCCGCTCTACCCCGGCTTGGCGACGACCGGATCCGTCCAGAACGGCGTGAAGATCCGCCCCTGGTTGACGAGACGGTACCCTTCGGGCGGAATCGCGATCGACTGCGGCACGAACGCGTCGCCCACCGGGTACGGCTGCGTGCGGGCGGTTGCCTGCCGCAGCTCCTGCGGGACGGGGCGATCCTCGATGCCGACGAGCGGCCGTCCGTTCGTGCGGTCGAGAACGTAGACCCAGCCCGTCTTGCTCGCCTCCGCGATCCCTTTCCGCACGCGTCCGCCGATCTCGAGGTCGAAGAGCACCACCGGGTTCGTTGCGTCGTAGTCCCAGATGTCGTGGCGCACCTGCTGGAAGTGCCAGCGGTACGTGCCAGTCCTTGCCTCGACGGCCACCATCGACACGGAGAAGAGGTTGTCGCCCGCGCGCACGGCGCCGTTGAAGTCGGGGCCCGGGTTGCCGGTGGAGAAATAGAGGAGGCCGAGCTCGGGATCGACCGCCGGCGTCTGCCACACGGAGGCGCCGCCGTGCTGCCACACGTTGTTGTCCTTCGGCCAAGTGTCGTGGCCCACTTCGCCCGGGCCGGGGATCGTGTAGAAGGTCCAGACGTGCGCGCCGGTCTTGGCGTCGTACGCCTTGACGCGGCCGCGGATGCCGTACTCGGCGCCCGCGAAGCCGGTGATCACGAGGCCGTCGTAGTAGAGCGGCGCGCTCGTGATGCTGAAACCTTCCTGCCAGCGCTCGGCCTGCGTGGACCAGACGACCGCGCCGGTGCGCTGATCGAGGGCGACGAGCTTCCCATCGAGCTGGCCGACGTACACGCGGCCGTCGCCGAGGCCGACGCCGCGGCTCGTCCAGCCGCAGCAGACCACGGTGATCTTGTCGTCGAGCTTCGCTTCGTACTTCCAGAGGATCTCGCCCGAATCGACGCTGATCGCAAACACATCGTCTGCGCCGGTGACGACGTAGACGACGCCGTCGTGGACGATCGGCTGCGCCTCGCCGGAGTACTTGACGCCGACGCCGGAGCCGCCGAGCGACCGGCGCCAGACGGCCTTGAGCTGCGCCACGTTGTCGCGGGTGATCTGCGTGAGCGGCGAGTAGCGGCGGTTGAACAGATCGCCGCCATTGGTGAGCCAGCCGGTGGTCGGGTACTGCGTCAGCTCACGCGCGGTGAACGCCGGCGCCGGAATAATGGAAGGTGCCTGCGCGTACGCCAGCACGACCGCCGACAGCGCGCAGCCGGCCGGCACGACGAACCCGAACACGAACCGAGAAGCCATATAAGCAAGCCGGGGCCCCCAACGCGCGGACTTTGCGCGTTGGGGTGGCAGATGTGTGAACGACACGTCCTCAGTCCCGGTTCAGGAGATCATCACCTTGCGCGGATGCTGCGAGTTGTCCTCGAGGAACGTCTTCTTGTTGGCCAGCTCCTCAGCCGTCGGCTGCACCTGCCCGTTGACGTCGATGACGCGCGAGACGAGCGTGTGCTCACCCGGCGTGGCGCCGGTCCAGACGTAGTTGAAGAACTTCCACGAGTGCTTCTCTTTCATCGTCGCGGGATCGAGCGTCGCCGGCTGCCACGGGCCGCCGTCGATGCTCACTTCGACCGTCCTGATCGGCGTCCCGTCGTTCAGGACGATCCCGAAGGCGTTGTGGCGGTTGGCGGCCTTCGTCACGCGCGCGATCCATGACTTGAGCTGCATGTGCGTGACGGCGGTCTCGGTCCACTTCATCTCGCCGTTGATCATCTCGCCGCGCAGCGTCCGGTACCACCGCGCCTGGTACTTGCCCAGGTACCCGTCGTGCTGCGCGTGGATCTCGGCGAGGAACTTCACGTTGCAGACGCCGTAGTACCCCGGCACGAGCAGCCGCACCGGGAAGCCCTGGTGTTTGGTGAGCGGCTCACCGTTGAGCGCGTAGGCGAGGATCGGCTGCGGCGAGAGCGCCTTGTCGCGCGGCAGGCTCCGGCCGAACTGCTGCTCCACCTTGAACGTGTTGCCGCGGAACTCGACTTCCTCGGGCCCGCGGTCCGCCCCGAAGAACACGAACTCCCGGGCATCGTCTTTGACGTTGGCGCGGTTCAGCACCTCGCGCAGCGGCACGCCCGTCCAGCGTCCGTTGCTCGAGAGGCCCTGAATCGGACGGCGGTTGCCGGAGCACTCGAAGCCGAAGACGAGATCCGTCGCGCGCATCTTCTTCAGCTCGTCGAGCGAGAGCGACAGCGGCCGCTCCACCAGACCGGAGACCTTCAGACGGTAGGTCGTCGGGTCGACGTCGGGATGGCCGTAGTGCTGGGTGGTGAACCACTTGTCGCGCGGCGTGAACATGCCGTCGATCGTGCGGACGTCGTAGAGGCGCCGGTCGGGCGCCGGGACCCAGTTGATGTTGTCCGGCAGGTCGGTGAACGGCACCAGCGCCTCGCCCTGTGCGAGGGCCGGCAGCGCCCACTCGGGGATGCCGAAAAGGCCGAGGCCGGCGACGGCCAGGCCGCCCTTGAGGATGTCGCGGCGGGTGCTCTGCTTCGTCATGGCGCACATGGTATACCCGCGGCTGCAGGCGAGGCTATATCATCCGGAATCATCCGCGCGGAAGCCCCGCCCTGTGCCGATGTCCCGGCTTGATCGGGCCGCATGTAAGACGATATCTTACGAACATGAAGACCCGCGTCTCGTCCAAGGGCCAGGTGGTCCTCCCGGCGGAACTGCGACAGCAGGACCGTATCGAAGCAGGCCAGGAGTTCGACGTCGAGCGGCTCGATCGCGGCGAGTACCGGCTCGTGCGCCGTGGGGCGCCGCCGAATGAGGGGGTTGTCGACTGGCTGCTGGCGTGTCCCGAGAAGGATTTCTTCGTGCCGATCGAGTCCGAATCGACGGACACGCTGTGAGGTTCCTCGTCGACGCCAACGTCCTCAGCGAGCCGACGAGATCGACACCCCATCAGAAGGTCGTCGACTGGCTCAGGCGCAACGAACGTGACATCGCCGTCGATCCAGTGATCCTCGGCGAAATCCGCTTCGGCATACTGCTGCTGCCAAAAGGAAAGCGGCGTTCCCGGCTCGAGCGCTGGTTCGACGCAGGTGTTCGGCGTCTCGAGTGTCTGCCGTGGGACGCCGGCACCGGCCTGCGGTGGGCCGCACTGCTCGCCTCCCTGCGATCGTCTGGGCGCGCCATGCCGATCAAAGACAGCCTGATTGCCGCCACGGCCCTGGTGCATGGGTTGACGGTCGCGACGCGGAATCGAACGGATTTCGAAAAGGCCGGCGTCAAAATCGTCGATCCGTTCGCCGACTGAGCCCTGGGCGGCGCGGAACCGTCGCACGTCGCGACGCACCCTCGCACCGTTGCACCATCGCACCATCGCACCATCGCACCGTTCCGCTTCCGCTTGACTCTCCCGCCGGCAGCGGCATAATCGCCGGGTTATGGCCAACCTGACTTTGCACGTCAACGGACAGAGGCGCACGGTCGACGTCAACCCGGCGACGCCGCTCCTCTACGTCCTGCGCAACGACCTCGACCTGCACGGCCCCCGCTTCGGCTGCGGCCTCGGGCAGTGCGGCGCCTGCACGGTGCTGGTGAACGGCGTGCCCACGCGGTCGTGCGTGACCGCCGTCTCGGCCGTGAAGGGCGAGATCACCACGCTCGAAGGGCTGGCGAAGGACGGCCGGCTCCACCCGGTGCAGCAGGCGTGGATCGACGAGCAGGTGCCCGCGTGCGCCTACTGCCAGAACGGCCAGATGCTCACCGCGGTGGCGCTGCTCCAGCGCACCCCGCGGCCGACCGACGCGCAGATCCGCGAGGCGATGGCCCCGGTGCTCTGCCGCTGCTTCACCTACTACCGGATCCAGGCCGCGATCAAACGCGCCGCGGGCGCTGTGACGACCTCTGCATAAGGATGTGGGGCGACGCTTTCAGGCTCGCCTCGCGAACCCGAAGGGTTCGCGCCACGAGGAACAAACGCCATGATGATTGACGACATCCTCGACAAGTTCTCCACCCCCTCGCGCCGCGAGTTCCTCAAGACCTCCGGCCGCCTCGTTGTTTCGTTTGCGGCCGCGGCGCACGCCGCGCCACTCGTATCGGTCGCGGGCGCACAGCCGGCCGGTCCGGCGCAGGGCGCCGGCCCCTATCCCGATCCCGACTTCCATCAGCTCGACTCGTGGATCGTGATCCACCAGGACAACACCGCCACCTTCTACGTCGGCAAGACGGACCTCGGCCAGGGCACCGGCACGGCGTTCCGCCAGATCATGTCGGACGAGCTCGACATGGCGTTCGAGCGGACGACCTGCATCATGGGGCACACCGACATCACCGTCGACCAGGGCGGCTCGGGCGGCTCCGACGCGCTGCAGGTGGACGGCTGGCCGATGCGCCGCGTGGCCGCCGAGGCGCGGCGCGTGCTGCTCGAGATGGGGTCGAAGCACTTCGGCGTCCCGGTCGATCAGCTGGCGGTGAGCGACGGCGTGATCACCGTCAAGGCCGACCCGTCCCGGCGCATCACGTACGGCGAGCTGATTGGCGGCCGCCGCTTCAACGTGACGCTCACCGGCAAGGACATCAACGAGACGACCGGCATCGCGCAGATCAAGGCGGTGCAGGAGATGAAGAACGTCGGGAAGTCGCCGCTCCGAGACGACATCCCGGCCAAGGTGGACGGCACGGCGGAGTGGGCGATCGACGTCAAGCTTCCGGCGATGCTGCACGCGCGCAACGTCAAGCCGCCTCTGGCCGGCGCCACCGTCGTGTCCATAGACGAGTCGTCTGTGCGCGACATGCCCGGCTTCGTGAAGGTCGTCCGCGAGGGCAACTACGTGGCCGTGGTGTGCGAGCGCGAGGAGCAGGCGATTGCGGCCGCGCGGCGACTGAAGGTGAACTGGCGCAAGCCGGCGACCGCGCCCTTCCCGTCCTCCGAGAACCTTTTTGCTTACATGCGCGGCGCGAAGCCGACGCGCACGCTCGACCCGCAGGTGCGCGGCGACGTCGAGGCGGCGCTGGCCGGTGCGGCCACGCGGATCGAGGCCGAGTACGAGGTGCCCTTCCAGGGGCACACCGCCATCGGTCCCGCGCACGCGACCGCCGATCCGTCGAACGGCCAGCTGACGATCTACTCCAACGACATGAAGTCGTACGGGCTGCGCAACGGCGTCGCCCAGTTCCTCGGCAT
>JACPTI010000017.1:57744-93198 GCA_016192845.1 Acidobacteriota bacterium | reverse complement strand
GTAGCCGGTAGCTGGTAGCCGGTAGCCGGTAGCCCGAAGCCCAAAGCCCAAAGCCCATGCACTATCTGCTGTTCTACGAAGTCGTGGACGACTACGTGAGCCGGCGCGCGCCGTTCCGCGCGGCGCACCTGGCGCTGGCGCGTGAGGCGGTGGTGCGAGGCGAGCTGATGCTGGGTGGCGCCTTTGCCAATCCGGTCGATGGCGCCGTACTCCTCTTCCGCGGCTCCTCGCCGGCAGTCGCCGAGTCGTTTGCGAGACAGGATCCGTACGTGAAGAACGGCCTCGTCACCCGGTGGTACGTGCGCGAGTGGACCACCGTGGTGGGCGCCGCCGCCGAGGCTCCCATCCCCTGATTGCATTTTCCCCGCGACGATGGCATCGTCGTCAGAAAGAGGGACGCGATGCACCGCCGGATGACCGTGGCCGAATACCTGAGCGGTGAGGAGACGAACCGGCCGCAGGAGCTTGCCTACGGCGTCCTGCGTGAGCCGCCGACGCCCACCTTCGAACATCAGATCGTCGTCGGCGCGCTGTACCGGCGTCTCGACCAACACGTCCGGAAGCACAAGCTGGGGCGCGTGGTCATCTCCCCCGTGGACGTGATCCTCGATTTCGAACGGCATCTGGTCGTGCAGCCCGACCTCCTGTTTGTCTCGACGGAGCGTGAGTCGATCTGCAGGGACCGAATCTGGGGTGCGCCCGACCTCACGGTCGAAGTCCTCTCACAAGGCAACCAGCGCCACGACCGCATCGACAAGGCGAAGTGGTATCGGCAGTACGGCGTGCGCGAGTACTGGCTGGTGGATCTCATCGCACGGCACATCGAGGTGCGTGATCTGACCTCGGATGCCGTTCCGCGCGTGTTCGAGGGTCGCGCGATCGTCCGCTCGCGCGTGCTGCCGGGGCTGCGGCTCAGGCCGGCGGACCTGTTCGACGAGCGCTCATCGCCGCACGCCTGAGTACTCGAGCATCTGCGCCGTGAGATCCATCGGGTACGAGATGGTCACGTCCGTGATCCGTCCATCCGAGCCTGTGACGGGCGTGAGCTTCGGCATGACGAAGCCCAAGTAGGACGGCAGGTCGAGCGCGTCGACGCGCTTCAGCACTTCGTCGCGCACCGCCGCATCGAAGTGGATGCCGTGGGTCTCGAACAGCCGGGCGGCGGCCGTGGCGTCTCCCTCCGACTTGATCCGCTGCACCTCGCCGAGCAGGCGGCCGACGCCCTCGCGGAACGCCGCCGGGTCGACCATGACGAGGTAGCGCTTGCCGTCGCGCGTCCGCTCCTCGATCGCCTTCGTGTTCGCCATCAGCCAGCGCACCACCATTTGGCGGTTGCGCATGTGGTCCTCCTCGATGGTCGTCCCTTCGCGGACGCGGCGCAGCTGGACGAGCGCGTTGCGCGTGTACGCCTCGTACTCGGCGCGGACGAGGGCCTCGTGGTCGGCGGCGGGAATGACGCCGAGGTCCACCATCTGCGGGTCGGCCAGGAAGTACAGCGCGACCAGATCGGCGCGCCCTTCCTCGAGCGCGGAGAAGTGCTCCTTGATGAGCTCCTGCGGCGTGCCGGCGAGGCCGGGCTTCTGGCGGCCGGAGGCGTGCCCCAGCACCTCGTGAAGGTCGGTGGTCAGCTCCGCGGCCAGCGCGCCGTACTTCGCGCCACGATCGATCTCTTCCTGCGTCCAGGCGAACTCGCTGCGCATCGAGCCGGGCGTCGCCCGATCGGCGGCTTCGCCGACGTTCGAGAGCGAAATCGACTTGCTGCCGTACTGCTCGCGGATCCGCTGGTCGTTCGGCAGGTTGATGCCGACGGGCGTCACCGGCCCGGCATCGCCCGCCTCGACGACGACGTCGATGGCGTTGGCGATGATGCCGGTGACGTTCGGCTTGCGGTACGTAGGACTAATCGGCAGCCGGTCCTCGAACCATTGCGCGTTGGCCGCGAGCGTGCGGATCCCCGCCGTCTTCTCCTGATTGACGTAGAAGACGAGCCCCTCCCACGACCCCTTGATGCCGCGCGGGTCCATGTACACCTCGATGAAGCCGTTGATGGTGTCGACCGGCGAGTTCCGGTCCTGCACCCACGCGATGTCGTATTTCGCACGGTCGGCGTCTTCGCCGGTGCCGTACCACTGCACCAGCGCCCGCAGCGCGTTGGCCATCGGCTCGGTGGCAAACGGCACCGCCGCCTCGAGATGCTTGACGATGTTGGCGATCTGCGGGCCGTAGCGCCCGTTGAGGCGGTACACCTCCTCGACCAGGCGTCCGTCGCGTCCGCCTCCGCTAAAAGGTCGGGTCGCGGTGCGACCCGACCGGCCAGTGCTGGCTGGGCGGTCCGCCAATGCGGACCGCCCCTGGCGAGACTCGCCGAAGCCGTCAGGCCAAGGCGGTTTCACCAGGCGTGAGTTCAATCCGTACTTCTCGGTGAACCCCTTGAGGTCCGCCATGCTCACGCCGAAGTAGAGATTGTTGGCGCTGGCGGTGAGGATGTCCTGGCCGGGCGGCGGATTCTTGTTGGTGACGATCGGATCGACGTTCGGGTCGAAGAACATCGGCCCGAGGCGCGCCAGCATCGCGTCGAGCGACTCGCCGGGGCGCGTGGCAAACGTCGCGCCGGCCGCCGCGGCCGCCTTCGCGGCGCCCGCAAGCTGCTGCGGCGTCAGCCTCAGGACGAACTTGCGGGCGGTCAGATTGTTGTACGGCCCGTTGTTGATCCAGAAGAGCTTCGTGTAGCGCCGGATTTCCCCCAGCACTGCCGGATCGACCCCGCCGGGACGGGCCACGATCTGCTCGATGACGCCGCGCATCTCGAGCGCGTCGCGGTGCTTCTGATCGAGGAAGATGTCGCGCCCGGCGAGCACCGCCTGATAGAGGTGCCAGATGAGCGTCTTCTCCCGCACGGGCAGCGACGCGAACCCGTCCGCATACAGCTGCACCACGGCCGCGTCGTCGACGCGCTCGAGCAGATAGCGGCGATCGGAGGCGGCGGATGCGGCGGCCGACGTGACGGCCCCCGGCGCTCCCACCGCGGCGTCCTGTCGCGGCGCATTGGAGCAGCCGGCCGCCAGCACGGCGGCGGCACAGCAGGCGGCAAAGTATCGGCGCAGCATGCGCATCAATTTAGCCTAAGATCGCGCGGTCCATGGCTGAGCCGCAGCTGAAGCGCCTCGGCGTCCTGGCGGCGCTGACGGCGATCTACTTCATCGCCGGCCGATTCGGCCTGTCGCTGGCTTTTGTCAACGAAAGCGCGAGCGCCGTGTGGCCGCCGACCGGCATCGCCGTCGCGGCGCTGCTGCTGCTCGGCTCGGGCGTCTGGCCCGCCATCGCGGTGGGCGCCTTCCTCGTCAATCTCGCCACGTCGGGGGTGGTCCCCTCGTCGGTGACGATTGCCGCCGGCAACACAATCGAGGGCGTGGTCGCCGCGCGCCTGGCGGTGCGCTTTGCGCGCGGCCGCGCCGCGTTCGAGCACCCGGCCGACATCTTCCGCTTCGCGCTCGCCGCCGTCGTCGCGAGCACGATCGCGGCCAGCATCGGCACGACCTCGCTCGTGGCCGCGGGCCTGGCGCAGTCCGGCGAGGCGGCATCGGTCTGGATCACCTGGTGGCTCGGCGATGCGGTGGGAACGATCCTGGTGGCGCCGCTGGTGCTGCTGTGGGTGCGCCACCCGCGGATCGACTGGACGCCCGGCCGCGCGTCCGAGGCGGCCGGCCTGGCCGCCTGCCTCGCGGTCGTCTCGGTCGCCGTGTTCAGCGGGTTGCCCGTCGGCGCCCGGCGGTATCCGCTCGAGTTCCTCGTGATGCCGGTCCTCCTCTGGGCCGCGTTTCGCTTCGGCGCGCGCGAGACCGCAACGTGCGCGGTAGCGGTGTCGGCTGTGGCGGTGATCGGCACGCTCCGCGGCTTCGGGCCGTTCGCGCGCAGCTCGCCGAACGAGTCGCTGCTGCTGCTGCAGGCCTTCGTCGGCGTCACCACCACCGTCATGCTCGCCGTCGCCGCGGAGGTGGCCCGGCGCAAGGCGGCCGAGGCGGAGATGCGGGTGCTGAACGACCTGCTCGAGCGGCGGGTCGCCGAGCGCACCGAGGAGCTGACCCGGACGCACGACCGGCTGACCGAGGCGCAGCAGGTGGCCCACATCGGGAGCTGGGAGTGGGACGTCACGACCAATACGCTGTGGTGGTCGGACGAGCTGTACCGGATTTATGGCATCGATCGCGGCGCCGCGCCGACCTACGAGGCCTTCCTCCAGTACGTCCATCTGAAAGACCGCGCGCTCATCGAGAGTGCGGTCCGCCAGGCGATGGCCGACGGCCGCCCGTTCGCCTTCGACCACCGGATCGTGCGCCCGGACGGCGCCATCCGCGTGCTGCACGGCGCCGGCCGCGTGGTCATGGACGAGGCGGGGCGGCCCATTCGCATGATGGGGACCGGCCACGACATCACCGAGCGGAAGCGGGCGGAGGAGGCGCGCGAGCAGCTGATCCGCGAGCAGGCGGCGCGCCGCGAGGCGGAGGAGGCGAGCCGCGCGAAGGACCGGTTCCTCGCCACGCTGTCGCACGAGCTGCGCACGCCGCTCAATGCCGCGCTCGGGTGGGCGCGGCTGCTCATGGAGCTGCCCGACGCGGGGGAGCGCGCGAGCCGGGCGGCGCAGGCGATCTATCGCAACCTGCTGGTCCAGACCCGCCTCGTCTCCGACATCATGGACGTCTCGCGCGCCGCCGCGGGGACGCTCGGCCTCGAGCGGGCGCCGGTGGACGTCGTGACGGTCGTGCAGGCGGCAATCGAGACGGTGCGCGCCGGGGCGGCCGCCCGGGGGGTCAGCTTCCGGACGACCGGCATCGACGAGCCGGTGCCGCTCGTCGGCGACGCGCAGCGGCTCCAGCAGGTCGTCTGGAACGTGCTCGACAACGCCGTGAAGTTCTCGCGCCGCGATGGGGCCGTCGAGATTGCCGTCCGGCGGGACGGGAATCGGGTGGAGATCGCCGTCGCCGACAGCGGTCCTGGGATCGATCCGGCATTCCTGCCGCACGTCTTCGAGGAGTTCCGCCAGGCTGACGACTCGGTCACGCGGACGCACGGGGGGCTCGGCCTCGGGCTCGCGATCGCCCGGCACATCGTGGAACAGCATGGCGGCACGATTGCGGCCGCCAACCGCCCCGAAGGGGGCGCCCTGTTCACCATCTCGCTGCCGGCCGAGTCGCCCGCGGCCGCGGCCTGAGGACGCGGGGTGGCAACTGCGCCGGCCACGCGGTACGATGGCTGAGCCGGTGACTGAGGGTTCTCGGATGGCTCGACGCGCGAAGGTGCGCACGGTGCTCATGACTGGCGTCGTCGCGGCGGCGGCCGCCGCCTACGCGCAGGTCGACTTCTTCCGGGGCGACGGCTACTTCGCGCCGCGCTTCCCGCCGGCGGTGCGGGCGGACCGCGCCTTTTCCTTCTGCCGGCTCCTGTACACGAGCGTGCGCCGCGAGCCGGCGGGCGGCGGGTGGCGCACCGACTACCCGTACGGCGAGATCAATCTGATGATCCGCCTGTCGGAGCTCACCAAGACGCCGGTGCCGTTCGAGGGCGATCGGCAGCCGACGCATTACGTGGTGCGGCTGACCAGCGAGGCGCTGTTCGAGTGCCCGTTCACGATGGCGTCCGACGTCGGCACGATCGGCTTGAGCCCCGCCGAAGCGGAGCAACTGCGGGTGTACCTGCTGAAAGGCGGGTTCCTGTGGGTGGACGACTTCTGGGGCACGCGCGCGTGGGAGCACTGGACGCGCGAGCTCGCCAAGGTGCTGCCGCCGGTCGACTACCCGATTGAGGACGTGCCGCTGAGCGATCCGATCTTCAGCAGCCAGTTCGTCGTGACCGACATTCCCCAGATCACCAATATCGGCTTCTGGCGCCGCACCGGCGGGCGCGAGACCTCCGAACGGGGCGCCGACAGCCGCGAAGCGCACTTCCGGGCGATCCGGGACGACCACGGCCGGATCATGGTCGCGATGACGCACAACACCGACGTGGCCGATTCCTGGGAGCGCGAGGGCGAGGATCCGGGATTCTTCTACCAGTTCTCGCCCGACGGCTACGCGCTCGGGATCAACGTGCTTCTGTACGCGATGACGCACTGAACCGTGAACCAGCCCTGGGCTTCGCCCTTGATATCCCGTACTCGTGAGGGAGAAGATGCAAGCCCTTGGCTGGTTGGCCAGTATCTGCTTGGCGCGCTTCGCGCGCCTAGGACCGCTATACGGCTTGTCATGGCGGGTACAAAATTCTCGTGTGGAGCCGTATAGCGGTCCAAGAACCGTGAACGACAGGTCTCCAGACAAGCGTCGTCACCGCGTCGTATTCGTCGATCTCGCGCGTGCGCTCGCGGTCGTGCTGATGGTGGCCGGCCACACCTCGGGCGCCCTGCTGGCTTCCGACTACCGCTCGGGGCCGTGGTTCGAGGCCTGGACGTTCCAGCGCGGGCTCACGTCCGGGCTGTTCCTGCTCCTCTCGGGGTTTGCGTTCAGCCTCGCGACGACGCGCCACTGGTCGTCGCACCTCCAGCTCTCGGCGCCGGTGTTCAGGCGCGTCCGCCGGTTCCTGCTGTTCATCGTCCTCGGCTACGGCCTGCACTTTCCGGTGCTCGACCTCGCCGAGCTGGCGGCCGCGAGCGAGGCGCAGTGGCGGTCGTTTCTCGCCGTCGACGTGCTGCAGCTCATCGGCGTCACGCTGCTGGCGCTGCAGGCGCTCGTCTTCCTGCTCCGGTCGCGGCGCGTGTTCATGGTCGCCACCTTTGCCGTCGCGTTCCTGATCGTCACGGCCGCGCCGCCGGCGTGGCGCGGCGACTGGACGGCGGCCCTGCCGCTGTCGCTGGCGGCGTACCTGTCGCCGGCGGCCGGATCCCAGTTTCCGCTGTTCCCGTGGGCGGCGTACGTGTTCGTCGGGGCCGGCGCCGGCCAGCTGTACGCGCGGTGGGGCGCGGCGCATCTCGCGCGCTACGCCACATGGGCGATGCTCGTGCCGGGCGCCGCGCTCGTCGCCGCGGGCGCGGCCATCGGCAGCGGCAGCATCCCGTCCGACGTGGCAATCCGCACCGGGACGTGTCTGGCCGTGCTGGGGATCATCGCGCACGTGAGCCGCCACCTCGCGCAACTGCCGCACGTCTTCGGCGCCGTCGCACAGGAATCGCTTGTCGTCTACTTCGTGCACCTGTGCGTGGTGTACGGCTCGATCTGGAACCCCGGCCTGGCGCGGCTGTACGGCGAGGCGCTCTCGCTGGCCGGCACCGCGCTGATGGCGGTCGCGGTCGTCGCCGCGATGGTCGCGCTGGCCTGGCACTGGAACCGCCTCAAGCACATTCGGCCGGTTGCGGCGCGGTGGATTTCAGTGACGGCGGGCGTCGTCCTCGTCGCCCGTTTGATCTAGTTTCGGGCTGGGGCAGAAGGTATGATCGGCTCAACAGAAGGCCTCAGGCCCCAGGCCCCGGGGCCCAGGCCCGGTGACCTGAAGGTCCCCGGCTACGGTAGCCGGAAGCCTTCAGGCTTCCGGATCTGAGGCCTCAGGCCTGTGCCCTGAGGCCTTGCGCTTTTCAAGGGGAGTTGCCGTGCTGGACGCGATTTTTCAGGCACTCTTCAGCTACCGCCCGGTCGTGTTTCAACAGGGCGAGTTTCGCTTCGACGCCGGCACCGGCGCGCTGGTGGCCGCCGGGCTCGCCGGTGCGGTCATGGTGGCGGCCATCGTCACCTACCGCAGCGTCCGGGCGAAGGGACGGGTGCGCGACCGGCTGGTCCTGACCGTCCTCCGGATGGCCGCACTGGCGGTCGTCCTCTTGTGCCTCTTCCGTCCGACGCTCATCGTCCGTGCCGCCGTCCCGCAGCAGAACGTCGTCGCCGTGCTGCTGGACGACTCGCGCAGCATGCAGATTCCCGACTGGGGCGGACGCCCGCGCGGCGAGTTCATCAAGCAGCAGTTCGGCGCGCCGGACAGCGCGCTGCTGAAGGCGCTGTCGGACCGCTTCCTCGTCCGCGTGTTCCGGTTCTCGTCGACGGCCGGCCGCCTCGAGTCGGTCGGCGGCCTCACGTTCAACGGATCGCAGACGCGGCTCGGCGCCGCCCTCGACGGCGCACGGGAGGAGCTCGCGGGGCTGCCGGTTTCGGGCATCGTGCTCGTGTCCGACGGCGCGGACACGAGCGAGGCGTCGCTCTCGGACGCGCTTCTCGCGCTGAAGGCGGAAAAGCTCCCCGTCTATACGGTGGGCGTCGGCAGCGCGCGCCTGCCGCGCGACGTGCAGATCGACCGCGTGAGCATGCCGCGCAGCGTGCTCAAGGACGCGTCGCTGCTGCTCGACGTCGTGGTGACCCACACCGGCTACGCGGGACGCACCGTGACGGTCGACGTCGAGGACGAGGGGCGCATCATCGGCTCCGAGCAGGTGCGGCTGCCGGCTGACGGGAGCCCGGCGACCGTGCGCGTGCGCGCGGCCGCCTCGGAGCCGGGGCCGCGGCTGTTCAAGTTCCGCGTGGCCCCGCAGCCGGACGAGGTCGTCACGCAGAACAACGTCCGCGAGGCGCTCATTCAGGTCCGCGACGTGCGCGAGAAGGTCATGTACTTCGAAGGCGAGCCGCGGTTCGAGATGAAGTTCATCCGGCGCGCGGTGGCCGACGACCAGAACCTGCAGCTCGTCGTCCTGCAGCGGACCGCCGATAACAAGTTCCTCCGCCTGGGCGTCGACGGCCCGGACGAGCTGTTCGGCGGCTTCCCGAAGACGCGCGAGGAGCTGTTTTCGTGCCGCGGTCTCATCCTGGGAAGCATCGAGGCGGGCGCGTTCACGGGCGACCAGCTGCAGATGATCGCGGAGTTCGTCGATCGCCGGGGCGGCGGCCTGTTGATGCTCGGCGGCGCGCGCTCGTTCGGCGAGGGCGGCTACGGCGGGACGCCCGTGGCCGACGCGCTGCCGCTCGCGATCGATCCGGGCACGCGCGCGTCCGAGCCGGCCGACCTGGCGCGGCTGCAGATCACGCCGACGCGCGCCGGCCAGACGCACGCGGCCACGCAGATTGCCGCCAGCGAAGCGGCCTCGGCGAACCGCTGGCGCGAGCTGCCGCAGGTCACCAGCGTCAATGCGCCGCTCGCGCCGAAGCCGGCGGCGACGGTGCTCCTCACCGGCACCGAGGAGCGCGGCCGCTCGCAGCCGGTGCTCGCGTGGCATCAGTACGGGCGCGGCAAGGTGGTGGCGTTCGCGCTGCAGGACACGTGGCAGTGGCAGATGCACGCCAGCATCGCGCTCGAGGACCAGACGCACGAGAACTTCTGGCGGCAGATGCTGCGCTGGCTCGTCGACGGCGTGCCGGGGGTGGTCGAGGCACGGACGACCACCGAGCGCGTCGAACCGGGGGAGCCGGTGACGATCGAGGCGACGATCGTCGACAAGTCGTACGTCGAGCTGAACGACGCCAGCGTCGCCGCCCGGGTGACCAGGCCGAACGGTACCACGCTCGACGTGCCGCTCGAGTGGACGGGGGAGCGCGACGGCCTCTACCGCGGCACCTTCGTCAGCGCCGAAGCGGGGACCTACGAAGTGGCGGTGGACTCTTCCCGCTCGTCCGCGATCCTCGGCAGCGGCGTCACCTACATGCGCGCCGGCCCGAGCGATGCGGAGTACTTCGACCCGACGATGCACGAAGGGCCGCTCCGGCGGATTGCGGAGGAAACCGGCGGCCGGTTCTACACGCCCGACACGGCGGCGGGGATGGCCGAGGACGTGCGCTACGCCGGGCGCGGCGTCACCACCGTGGAAGAACGCGAGCTCTGGAACATGCCGATCATCCTCATCGCGTTGATGGGGCTCGTCTGCGCCGAGTGGGGCTACCGCCGCGCCGTGGGACTCTCGTAGGGGTTCATGCTCAGGGCCTTTCTCCTCATCATCGTCGGCCTCGCGGGAGACCCGGAGCACGGTGAGCTGTTCCACAAGTGGGGAAGCGCGCTGGCGGAGGCGTCTGCGAAGGTGGGCGTCGCGCGCGAGCGGCTGGCCTATCTGGCGGACGGGAAGGAGGAGGGTGCCGGCGCCGACGGCCGCGCCACGCGCGAGGAGATCGAGAAGGCGCTCGCCTCGTTCGCCAAGGCGGCGGCCGCCGACGACGTCGTCTACGTCGTCCTGTTCGGGCACGGCAGCTTCGACGGGCAGACCGCGCGGTTCAATCTGCCGGGACGCGACATGACCGCGGCGGACTTCAATGCGCTCCTCCGGAGGCTGCCGACGCGGAACCTGGTGTTCGTGAACACGTCGAGCTCCAGCGGGCCGTTCCTCGAGGAGCTCTCGGCGCCGGGGCGGACGATCATCACCGCGACGCGCAGCGGCGCCGAGCAGTTCACGACCCTCTTCGGCGGCTATTTCGTCGAGGCGTTTTCGACCGATTCGGCCGACGCCGACAAGAACGGGCGCATCAGCATGCTCGAGGCGTTCCAGTACGCGCGCGCCGAGGTGGCGCGCGCCTACGAGCGCGAGGGGCTGCTGGCGACCGAGCACGCGATGCTCGACGACAACGGCGACAAGAACGGCAGCCAGACGCCGTCGCCGACCGGCGCCGACGGCAAGCTCGCGGCGGGGCTGTCGCTCGGCTCGGCGGCCGACGCGGCGCCGCTGCCCGATGATCCGAAGCTCCGCGCGCTCTACCTGGAGCGGCGGGATCTCGAGCGCCGCGTCGAGTCGCTGCGGCTGCTGAAGGACAGCATGCCGCCGGCCAAGTACGCGAGCGAGCTCGAACGGCTCGTCACCGACCTCGCGCTCAAGACGCGCGAAGTCCGCAAACTCGAGGGAGACCCCACACCATGACCGATCGAGTGCTGACCCAAACGTTGAGCGACGTCGTCGACCTCGAGTCGCCGGATGACCTCGCGCTCGCCGACAAGATGAAGGCGGGGCGCGAACAGATCCTGTCGGAGCTGCGCAAGGTGATCATCGGCCAGCAGGAAGTCATCGATCAGGTGCTGAACACGCTGTTCGTCGGCGGCAACAGCCTGATCGTCGGCGCGCCCGGCCTGGCCAAGACGCTGCTGATCCACACGATGGCGCGCGTGCTCGATCTGAAGTTCTCGCGCATCCAGTTCACGCCCGACCTGATGCCATCGGACATCACCGGCACGGACCTGGTCCAGGAAGACCCGGCGACGGGCCGCCGCCAGATGGTGTTCGCGCCGGGGCCGATCTTCGCCAACATCGTGCTCGCGGACGAGATCAACCGCACGCCCCCCAAGACGCAGTCGGCGCTGCTCGAGGCGATGCAGGAGCACCGCGTGACGATCCAGGGGCGCACTTACACGCTCGACGAGCCGTTCTACGTCTTCGCGACGCAGAACCCGATCGAGCTGGAAGGCACGTATCCGCTGCCCGAGGCGCAGCTCGATCGCTTCATGTACCACATCATCATCGACCACCCGCCGTACAATGAGGAGTACGACGTCGTGCGCACGACGACGGCGCTGCAGGATCCGAAGCTGAAACGGCCGGTCACCGGCGGGGATCTCATCGCGTTCCAGCGCCTCGTGCGCAAGGTGCCTGTGGCCGAGCCGGTCATGCGACACGCGCTCGATCTCGCCCGCGCCAGCCGGCCCAGGTCGGAGACGTGCCCCGACAACGTCCGGAAGTGGGTGGCGTTCGGCACCAGCGTCCGCGCCGCGCAGTACCTCGTGCTCGGCGGCAAGGCGCGCGCGCTGACGAGCGGCCGGTATCACGTCAGCTTCGAGGACATGCTCGAGGCGGTGCCGCTGCCGCGGAGCGGGATGTGAGACGCCCCAACTTCCAACGTCCAACTCCCAACTCCCAACCGTGTTGGGAGTTGGAGGTTTGGGAGTTGGGAATTGACCCGGAGATGCTGACATGAGCCTGCTCGACGCCCACGCGCCCACCGCCATTCCCGGCGCGCGTTTCATGGATCCCGTCGTGCTCGCGCGCATCGGGAACCTGTCGCTCGTGGCGCGCGCGGTGGTCGACGGCTTCATCAACGGGCTGCACAAGGCGCCGTACTTCGGCGCCTCGGTCGACTTCGCCGAGCACCGCGGCTACGTGCCCGGCGACGACATCCGGCGCGTCGACTGGCGGCTCTGGGCGCGGACGGACCGGTACTACGTCAAGGAGTACGAAGCCGAGTCGAACATGAACTTCTCGGTGCTGCTCGACGTGTCGAAGTCGATGGACTACGGCAGCATCGGGATCACCAAGCTCGACTACGCGCGGATCCTGACCGCGTGCCTGACCAACCTCGTGCACCACCAGCGCGACCGCGTCGGGTTCGTCGCCTTCGACAACGACGTGGTGGAGTTCGTGCCCCCCTCCGCCAAGCACATGGAGACGGTGCTGCACGTGCTCGACCGGATCAAGCCGGGGCGGCCGGGCAGCCTCCGCGAGCCGCTCCACAAGCTGGCGGAGCACTTCGGCCGGCGCGGCGTGCTCGTCGTGATCTCGGATTTCTACGAGGATCCGGAGACGGTGGTCGACGCGGTGACGCCGCTCCGCTTCCGGGGCAACGATCTGATCGTCTTCCACGTGCTGGATCCGGCCGAGCTGGAGTTCGGCTTTTCGAGCGCCTCGGCGTTCGAGGACCTCGAGAGCGGCGAGCAGATTCCGGTCGTCCCCGAGGCGATGCGCCGGGAGTACATGTCGCTGGTGCGGGCGCACATCGACGCGCTGCAGCAGCGCTTTTCGGAGGTGCGCGTCGACTACACGCTGCTCGACACCTCGAAACCGCTCGATCACGCGCTGTTCAGGTACCTCACCAGCCGTGAGAAGAAGCTGAGGCTGAGGTAAGTAGGCAGTAGGCAGTAGGCAGTAGGCAGTAGGCAGTAGGCAGAACAGATGTCATTTTTGGCGCCGCTCTTCTTCGTCGCGCTCGCCGCCCTGGCGATTCCGGTGCTGATCCATCTCATTCAGCGCGAGAAGAAGCAGGTCGTGCGTTTCCCGTCGCTGATGTTCATCCAGCGCGTGCCGTACAAGTCGGTGCGCCGGCGTCGGATCCACAACTGGTTCCTGCTGATGGTGCGGCTGACGGCGCTGGCGCTCATCGTGCTGGCGTTCTCCCGGCCGTTCTTCGAGCGCGACGATCTCGACATCGCGACCGGCGGCGCGCGCGAGGTCGTCGTGCTGGTCGACCAGAGCTACAGCGTGGCGTTCGGCGACCGCTGGGAGCGCGCCCGCACCGCGGCCGCCGCGGCGATCGAGGGGCTCGGCCCCAACGACCGCGGCTCCGTGGTGCTCTTCTCGTCGGGCGCGGAAATCGCGATGCGATCCGCCGCGGCGGGCGAGCGCGAGCGGCTGCGCGCGGCCGTGGCCGCGGCCCGTCCGTCCGCCGGCTCGACGCGCTACGCGCCCGCGCTCAAGGTCGCCGGCAGCATCCTCGCCGAGTCGTCTTTGCCGCGGCGTGAAGTGGTGCTGATCAGCGATTTTCAGCGCGCCGGGTGGCGCGGCGAGGAAGGCGCGCGGCTGCCGCCGGGAACGACGCTGCTCCCGGTGCCGCTCACGAGCGGCGCCGATCTGCCGAACGTCTCCGTCACCGCGGTGTCGCTGGCGCGCTCCACGTTCTCGAACCAGGAGCGCGTGGCGGTGAGCGCGGTGGTCGTCAACCGGAGCACACGCTCGCTGCGGGGCGGGCAGATCGCACTCGAGATCGGCGGCCGGCCGATCCAGACCGAGCGGCTCGAGGTCGAAGCCGACAGCTCCACCTCGATCACCTTCGCGCCGGTGACGCTGGCCAGCAGCTTCATGCGGGGCACCGTGCGCGCCGGCGACGACGCGCTGCCGACCGACAATGCCTTCCATTTCGTCGTGTCGCCCGTCCAGCCCGTGCGGGTGCTCGTCGTCGACCGCGGCGGTTCCGCGGGCGGCGCGCTCTACCTGACGCGCGCGCTGGCGATTGGCGACATGCCGCGCTTCGAGACGACCGTCCGCCAGCCGGAGGCCGTGTCCGACGACGATCTGCGGCGCGCGTCGGTGGCGGTGGTCAACGACGTCGCCGTGCCGGCATCGCTCGGCCGGCGCCTGCAGCGCTTCGTCGACGGCGGCGGCGGGCTGTTCATTGCAACCGGCTCGCGCGCGACGTGGGCGTCGGACGTCGATCTGCTGCCGGCCGCCGTCGAGGCGCCCGTCGATCGGACCAGAGGGGAGGCGGCGCGCGTCGGGGCGCTCGAGTTCGGACACCCGGTCTTCGAGCCGTTCCGCACGCCGCGCAGCGGCGACTTCACGGCGGCGCGCATCTACGGATACCGCGCGGTGAAGCCGGTCACCGGCGCCGAGGTGCTCGCGCGCTTCGACGCGGGGGCGCCGGCGCTCCTCGAGCGGCGCGTCGGGGCAGGGCGCGTCCTGCTGTGGGCGTCGACGCTCGACCTGGCCTGGAGCGATTTCCCGCTCAAGCCGGTCTACCTGCCTTTCGTCCACCAGGCGATCCGCCACCTGGCCGCGTACGCCGAGCCGGCGCCGTGGCTGACGGTCGGCCAGGTGCTCGACCCCTCGGCGGGCGCGGCCGCGCCGCAGCAGGCGAGCGGCGTCGTGCTCACCCCGTCGGGCCGCCGGGTCGGCATCGAGGAAGAGGGCGCGGAGGTGCTCGAGCTGACCGAGCAGGGGTTCTACGAGTTACGGAGCCGGACGGGGGACAGGGTGACGGCCGTCGTGGCGAGCAACGTCGACACGGCGGAATCGGATCTCACCCCCATGGATCCCAAGGAAATCATCGCCGCGACGACTGCGCCCCCGGAGGCCGTGCGGCAGGCGGGCGCGGCCGGTCAGGCGCTGACGCCCGAAACCCAGGAGCGCTCGCAGCGCCTGTGGTGGTATCTGCTGTGCATCGGGATTCTGCTGCTCGGGGCGGATACCTTGATTTCGAACCGGCTGTCGAAAACCTAAACGGTGGTCCCCGGTTGGGCGTATCCTGACCGTAGGCATTTACGGAGAGGGTTGCATGCGCGAGTACACCGAGTACCTGCGGCGTCGGTCCACCCCCCCATCGGACCTGACAGACATCATCAAGGAGGTCCGGTCGCGCTGGCGCCTGAAGCTCCTGCTTCGCGGCGCGTCTCGCAGCCTGGGCGTGGCCGTCGCGCTCTTCCTCCTCGCGGCGTACGGCATGGAGTGGGCGCGCTTCACGCCGTCCTCCATCATTGCGGCGCGGGTGCTCCTGGCCGCGGCGGTGGTCGCGTCGGTCTTCTACTTCCTCATCCGCCCGCTGCGCCGCCGCGTGACCGACGAGCAGGTGGCGCTGTACCTGGAAGAGCACGAGCCGTCGCTGCAGGCGACGCTCGTGAGCGCCGTAGAAGCCAGCCGGAGCGGGACCGAGTCGGTCTCGACGGCGCTGGTGCGGCGGCTCGTCGAGCAGGCGCTCGAGGCGTGCGCGACGACCAACGCCGCCCGTCGCGTCGAAGAAGTGCCGCTCAAGCGGTGGGGGATGCTGCTGGCCGGCGTCTCGGCCGGCGCCATCCTGATCGTGCTGCTCGGTCCCTCGTTCGTGCGGAACGCGCTTTCGGCCATCCTGCTCGTCCAGCGCAGCGTCGAGGCGGCGGCGCCCTACCGCATCGAGGTGACGCCGGGCAACGCCACGGTTCCCAAGGGCGCCGACCAGACGGTCGGCGCGCGGCTCATGGGGTTTGCCTCTGAAGACGCGTCGCTCATGCTGCGGCGCACGGCCGACGGCGCGTTCGAGGAGCACCCGCTCGTGCGCAACGAGGACGGCCGGTACGAGGGGATGATCTTCGACGTCGCCGCGCCGCTCCAGTACTACGTCGAGGCCGAAGGCGTCCGCTCGACGCTCTTCACGCTCACCGTCGTCGACGTCCCGTACGTGCAGCGGCTGGAGCTGGAGTATCACTTCCCCGCGTACACGGGCCTCGAGCCGCAGAAGATCGAGGACGGCGGCGACATCGCGGTGCTTGCCGGCACCGAGGTGCGCGTTCGCGTCGTGCCGACGATGAAGTCGCCCGGCGGACGCATCGCGCTCAACGACAAGGAGTCGGCCGCGCTGACGGCGCAGGCGGACGGGTCGCTGACGGGGTCGTTCCGGGTCGATCGCGACGGCTTCTACCGCGTCGAGCTCGATTCCCCGGCGGGCGAGCGCGCGGCCGCCTCGCCGCAGTACACGATCGATGTCCTCGCCGATCAGCCGCCGACCGTGTCGTTTGCCAAGCCGGGGCGCGACACGTCGGTGTCGGCGATCGAGGAGGTGTACGTCGAGGCGCAGGCCGAAGACGACTTCGGCGTCCGCGATCTCGAGCTGGTCTATTCCGTGAACGGCGGGCCCGAGAAGACGGTGAAGCTGTTCGGCGGCCGCAGCCGCCTGCCGGAGGTGAGCGCCGGCCACACGTTCTTCCTCGAGGAGCTTGGCGTCGAGCCGGGCGACGCCGTGTCGTACCACGCGCGGGCGCTCGACAACTCCGGCAGCCAGGGGCAGCGGGCGACGAGCGATCTGTACTTCCTGCGCATCCGGCCGTTCCGCCGCGATTTCCGCCAGGCCGCCTCGATGGGCGGGGGCGGCGGCGGAATGGGCGGCGGCGCCGGCGGCCAGGTCGAGGCGCTCTCCGAGCAGCAGCGGCAGATCATCTCCGCGACGTTCAACGTGCAGCGCGACCGCCGCAAGTACGCGCCGGCCAAGCTGCGCGAAGCGACCACGGTGGTGGCGCTCTCGCAGTCGCGGCTGCGCGAGCAGGTGGAAGGGCTGGTGACGCGGCTGAACAGCCAGCTCGTGCAGCGCGATCCGGCGTTCGAGAAGATCGCCGAGCTGCTGCCGCAGGCCGTGCAGGCGATGAAGGACGCCGAGGCGAAGCTCGCCGAGGTGAGCCCCGAGGGCGCGCTGCCGCCCGAGCACAAGGCGCTGCAGATCCTGCAGAAGGCGGAAGAAGAGTACGAGTACCAGATCAGCGTGCAGCAGAACGCCGGCGGGGGTGGCGGCGGCGCCGGAAGCGCGCAGCAGCAGGAGCTCGCCGAGATCTTCGAGCAGGAGCTCGAAAAGATGGCGAGCCGGTACGAGACGGCCAATCAGGCGCAGCAGCAGAGCGGCGACCGCGAGATCGACGAGCTGCTCGAGAAGCTGAAGGAGCTGGCGCGCCGGCAGGAGCAGGAAGCGGCGCGGCAGCGGCTCCGGGCGCTCGAGCAGGGCGGATCCTCCTCGGGCGGCGCGGCCCAGCAGCGCGCGCTGGCCGATCAGGCGGAGGAGGCGGCGCGCCGGCTCGAGCGGCTGGCGCGCGAGGAGAACCGGCCCGACCTCATGGAGGCCGCGCGCCAGATGCAGCAGGCGGCCGACGCGATGCGGCGCGCCGCGGCGGGCGGCGACGCGGGCGCCGCGGGGCAGGCGGCGGCCGCGCTGGAGCGGCTGCGCGAGACCGAGCGCCGGCTGCAGCAAAACCAGGCGGCGCGCGCCGAGCGCGACATCAAGGACGCCATGCGCCAGGCCGACGAGATCGCCCGGCGCCATGAGGAGGTCGCCGGCGACGCCCGCGAGCTCGCGGGCGTGCCCGACAGCAACGACCGCCGCAATCAGGCGCGGGGCGTCAACGAGCAGAAGACGGACCTCGAGACGCGGCTGAACTCGCTCGAGCAGCAGATCGACCGCGCGGCCCGGGATGCGGCCACCAACGAGCGTGCGGCCGCGCGCAAGATGGCCGAGGCAGCCGGCTCGATTCGAGACAACCGGCTTGCGGACAAGCTGCGCTATTCACAGAACCTGGTGACCCGTCGTGCCGCCCCGCAGGTGGTCGACGCCGCCGAGAACGAGATTACCGGCGGCATCGAGGAGCTGCGAAAGCGTCTCGGCGAGGCGGCCGCGGCGCTCGGGCAGGGGGCCGGCGAGAACGCCAACCGCATGGAAACCGCGCTCGAGCGCGCCCGGCGGCTGGCGCGCGCGGCCGAGTCGCTCCAGGAGCGGACGCGCGAGCGCGCGCAGCGCGGCGCCCAGCAGGGCCAGCAGGGCCAGCAGGGCCAGCAGGGCCAGCAGGGCCAGCAGGGCCAACAGGGCCAACAGGGCCAGCAGGGGCAGCAGGCGCGGAATCAGGGGTCGCAAGCGTCACAGGGTTCACAGGGTTCACAAGGTTCAGAGGGGGCGCAGGGCGCCGAGGGCGGCCAGGCTGCTGAAGGCGGCGCCGCCGACGGTGCGCAGGCGGGCGGCCGCGGCGATGCGAACGGCGCGTGGGGCGGCGCCTGGACCGGCGGCGTCTGGAACGGCGGCACCTGGAACGGCGGGTACGGCTGGGAGTGGGGCCGCGACTGGCGGCTGTCGCCGGAAGACATCCGGCAGCTGCGCGGCGAAATCCGCGAGTGGACGAACGAGGCGCAGCAGTTGCGGCGCGATCTGGCGGCCGAGAACATCGACCCCCGCGAGCTCGACGAGATCCTCCGCGCGCTCCGGCGGCTCGACGATCCGCGCGTCTACCAGGACGTGTCGGAGCTTGCGCGCCTCCAGTCGACGATTGCCGAAGGGCTGAAGCGGTTCGAGTTCGGGCTCCGGCGCCGGGCGGACGCCGATCAGAGCAGCATCGTGCTGTCCGGGTCGGACGAGGTGCCGGAGGCGTTCCGGAAGCTCGTGCAGGAGTACTACCGATCGCTCGCACGCACGCGATGAAGACAGCCTCGCTGGCGATCGTGCTGATCGTGTGTCTCGTCACGACGGCTGCCGCGCAGTTCGGGCGCCAGTTCCGGGGGTTCGGGCCGCGCGGGTACCCGGCCAAGTTCGCGAAACCAGACGACTTCGGCCGCGGGTTCAACTTCTGCCGCGCGGCGTACACAAGCGGTCGCCGCGAAGCCGGCGGCCAGGGGTGGTCGACCGACTACCCGGACGCCGAGCTGAACTTCTCGATTCGCCTCTCCGAGCTGACCAAGACGCGGGTGACCAAGGACGCGCAGGGGTCACCCGAGCACGTCGTCGTCCGACTGACGGAGGAGGCGCTCTACCAGTGCCCGTATCTCCACATGGAGGACGTCGGCACCGCCGCCTTCACCGAGGCCGAGGTGATCGGGCTCCGCACGTACCTGCTGAAAGGCGGCTTCGTCTGGGCGGACGACTACTGGGGCACGTACGCGTGGCACAACTGGGTGTCGCAGCTGGCGCGCGTGCTGCCGCCGTCGGAGTACCCCATCGAGGACATCACGCTCGATCACCCCATCTTCCGGACGATGTTCGAGGTGAAGACGCTGCCGCAAATCCCATCGATCCAGTTCTGGCGCTCGAGCGGCGGCGGCACCTCCGAGCGCGGCCACGACAGCGCCACGCCGACGGTCCGTGGCGTGTCGGACCGCCGCGGCAACCTGATGGTGCTGATGACGCACAACACCGACATCTCCGACGCGTGGGAGCGCGAGGGCGAAGATCCCCGCTTCTTCTACCGGTTCTCGCCCGACGGCTACGCCGTCGGCATCAACGTCGTCCTGTACGCGATGACGCACTGAGGCTGTCATGCGGCTGAAGCCTGCGATCGCGGCGCTGGTTGTCGTGCTGCTGCTCATGCCGCTCCTTGCGGCGGGGCAGTTTCGCAGGTCCAGGCAGGCGGCGCTGACGGTGCCGTACGACAGTCATTTCGTCTTCACGCGCATCCGGTACGGCGCGAGCCTCGGGCGTTTCTACGGCGGCGGCTGGGAGCACGACTATCCGACCGCGGAGCGCAACTTCGCCGCGATCCTCGATTACATCACCAACATGCGGGTACGGATGGACGGCAGCAACATCCTGGACCTCGACGATCCCCGCATCTTCGAGAACCCGGTCATTTACATGTCGGAGCCCGGCTACTGGACGACCAACGACGCCGAGGCGAAGAACCTGCGCGCGTACCTCCTCAAGGGCGGGCTCATCATCTTCGACGATTTCGAGGGGGACGGGCACTGGCGCAACATGGTGGCGCAAATGAAGCGCGCGCTGCCCGAGCACCACTTCATCCGGCTGGACGTGACGCACCCGGTGTTTCAGTCGTTCTTCAACATCAAGCACCTCGACGTGCCGCATCCCACCGTCAACGTGCCGCCGTCGTTCTGGGGGATGTTCGACACCAACGATCCCTCGGGGCGCATGCTCGCGCTCGCCAACTGGAACAACGACCTCGGCGACTACTGGGAATGGTCGGCCGAGGGGCTCTACGGCACCGATCCCACCAACGACGCGTACCGGCTCGGCGTGAACTACATCGTGTACGCGATGACGCACTGAACCCTGAACGCAAGAACCGTCGTTCACACTCAGCACCGAACCGGAATACGAACCAGCCAAGGGCTTCGCTACAAGTCACAAGGCACAAGTCACAAGGCACAACGCACGGCCCACAAGGCACGGTTGCGACTTGTGGTTTGTGCCTTGTGACTTGTGACTTGTGACTTGTGAGTCGAGCGCCGCCCCTGTCATGATCAGGCGGTGGCGAATCCTGCCGGACCGAAGATCTGCGACACGATCCTCGACGCCATCGGGAACACGCCGATGGTGCGCATCCACTCGATCACACGCGGGCTCGTCGAGGCCGACGTGCTCGTCAAGCTCGAGACGTTCAATCCCGGCAACTCGATCAAGGACCGCATGGCGGTCAAGATGATCGAGGACGCCGAGAAAGCGGGGTTGCTGAAGCTGGGCGGCACGATCATCGAGGGGACCTCCGGCAACACCGGCATGGGCCTGGCGATCGTGGCCGTGGTCAAGGGCTACCGGTGCATCTTCACCACCACGGACAAGCAGTCGAAGGAGAAGATCGACGCGCTCCGGGGGTTCGGTGCCGAGGTGATCGTGTGCCCGACGGACGTCGATCCCGAGGATCCGCGGTCGTACTACTCGGTCTCGTCGCGGCTCGCGCGCGAGATTCCGAACTCCTGGAAGGCCAACCAGTACGACAACCTGTCGAACACGCAGGCGCACTACGAGCAGACGGCCCCGGAGATCTGGGAGCAGACCGACGGCCGCGTCACGCACCTGGTGTGCGGCGTCGGGACCGGCGGCACGATCAGCGGCGTGGGGCGGTATCTCAAGGAGCGGAACCCGCGCATCAAGGTGTGGGGGATCGACACGTACGGGTCGGTGTTCAAGAAATACAAGGAGACCGGCATCTTCGACAAGAACGAGATCTATCCGTACATCACCGAAGGGATCGGCGAGGACTTCCTGCCGGCGAACGTCGACTTCGACATCATCGACCACTTCGAGAAGGTGACCGACAAGGACGCCGCCGTCATGACGCGGCGCATCACGCGCGAGGAGGGGATCTTCGCCGGCAACTCCGCCGGCTCCGCGATGGCCGGCGTCCTCCAGTTGCGGCACCTCTTCACGAAAGATGACGTCGTGGTCGTCATCTTCCACGACCACGGCTCGCGCTACCTGGGCAAGATGTTCAACGACGAGTGGATGCGCGCGAAGGGGTTCATCGAGATCAGCGGCCTGACCGCGCGCGATCTCGTCGCAATGGGCGTGTCGGGCGAGCTCTACGCGGTCGAAGCGGCCCGGCCGGTCGAGGATGCGATCCGGATCATGAGCGAGCGCGACTTCTCGCAGCTGTCGGTGACGCGCGACGGCCGCGTCATCGGTTCGCTCAACGAGTCACATCTCTACAACCAGTTCGTGCGCAATCCAGATATCAGGCGGCAGCCGATCGAGACGATCATGCAGCCGGCGTTCCCGTTCGCCGACATCTCGACGCCAGTCGAGCTGCTGTCGAAGATGATCACGCCCGAGAACCCGGCGGTCCTCGTCCGCGACTTCAAGACCGACAAGACGTTCATCATCACGCGCTCCGACGTCATTCGCGTCCTGATGTAGGTGCGATCCTCTTCGCTTCTCGGTGCGATTTGTCTGACGAATGTCGGCGCGAGCCCGCTGACGCAGATTGGCACGGCGGCTAGGCCCGCTGTGTCGCCGTTGGCCTGCTGCCTGGTGCGTTTTTCACGATCACGTATCACCGAGGCATCGAGACACCAAGGCTTTTTCTTGGATTGCTTCTCGGTGCCTCAGCGTCTCGGTGTTCCGTGGAAGTGAAAAGCGCTGTAACGAACCGGCGCTCACCCGCGGCGCCGGTCACAACTCCGTCGAATCACCCGGACCGTCCCCGTGGCGCCGACGGGTGCAGCGCGGTGTGGGGCAGCTTGTCCCAGTGCCCATACCGTGGTAATACTACGGTATGAAGGTTGCGCTGTCCATCCCCGACGAGCTGTTTGAATCCGCCGAAGCCCTTGGGAAACGTCTCGGCGTTTCTCGCAGTCGGCTCTATGCCACGGCGTTGGCGGATTTTGTCGCGAAACACCAAAGCCGCAAAGTCACGGCGCGACTCGATGCCGTATACGCCACCGAAGAGAGCCGACTGGATGGGCCCCTCCGCCGCGCGCAGGCGCGTTCACTCCCGCGCGACTCGTGGTAATCGAACGCGGCGAGGTGTGGTGGGCCGACCTCGGTGAACCCGACGGCTCCGAGCCGGGCTATCGCCGCCCTGTGATCATCGTGCAAAGCGATGCGTTCAATCGCAGCCGTCTGCGTACCGTGATCGCCGTCGTCCTCATGACCAACCTGCGTCTGGTGGAAGCGCCCGGCAATGTCCTCATTCCTGCGAAGGCCTCTGGGCTCCCGAAGGACTGCATTGCCAACGTCTCGCAGCTCATTACCATCGACCGCGACTTCTTGCTCGAACGTGCAGGTCGGCTCCGCGGTCAGGTTATGAAAGACCTTGAGAACGGACTCCGTCTCGTACTCAGCTTGTAGGTGCTCAAGCTGCCCAACGCGGACCAAGCGAAGATGACGACCTGGTACGCTGTTCTTGCAGCTCCTGGAGGCCGTCAGCGTGGCAAATTCTGCCACGTGGGAACCCCGCCCAGCCATGCGCGGGAGGAGACGCTCCCTGGGGCCTGCCTTGCTGAAGCATCCGAGCAGGCGGACGCTGGCACCGACCTGCGTCACAGAGCTCGCACCGACAAACGGCACGAGACACACACCGACAATCGGCAGGGGGCTTGCACCGACGAACGTCAGGGGGGCGTGCACCGACAATCGTGGCGGGATCGCACCTACTTCTTCATGATGCCCACGAGATTCATCAATGTCGCCTTGGCATCGCCGAACACCATCATCGTGTTCTTCAGGTAGAACAATTCGTTGTCTTCGCCGGCGAACCCGGGGTTCAGGCTCCTCTTGCAGACGATCACGGTGCGGGCCCTGTCGGCGTTCAGAATGGGCATGCCGAACAGGGGACTGCTCTTCTTGTATCGCGCAGAGGGGTTGACGACGTCGTTCGCCCCGATGATGAGCGCCACGTCCGTGTTCTGGAAGTCGTCGTTGATCTGGTCCATCTCGAGGAGAAGGTCGTACGGCACGTTGGCCTCGGCGAGCAGCACGTTCATGTGGCCGGGCATGCGCCCGGCGACAGGGTGAATGGCATACCTCACGCTCGCGCCCCGTGCGATCAGGATGGTCGCAAGCTCCTGCAGCACGTGTTGCGCCTGGGCGACCGCCAGGCCGTATCCTGGAACGATGATCACCGACTGGGCGTGTTCGAGCATGTACGCCACGTCTTCCGGCGTATACCGGATGACCGTCCTCTGCTCCGCGCGAGCCTCGTCGGGGGAATAGTCGGCTCCGACTCCCGCGAAGAGCACGTTGGCCAACGAGCGATTCATCGCTCTGCACATGATGTCGGTCAGGATCAGACCGGACGTTCCGACGAGCGTGCCGCTGATGATCAGCACGTTGTTGTTCAGGACGAATCCGGTCGTCGCGCCCGCCAGACCGGAATAAGAGTTCATCAGCGAAATGATGACGGGCATGTCCGCGCCGCCGATCGGAATGACGCTGGTGACCCCGAGCACGGCGGCGAGGCCGATGACCACCAGCGGGACGTACCATACCGACGCATCGTAGACGAGCCATCCGCCGAGCGCGAGGGCCGCGAAGAGGAGAAGCGCGTTGATCTGCTTCTGCATCGGATAGAGCACGGGGGCGCTCCTCATGATCCCCTGGAGCTTCGCCGCCGCGACCACGCTGCCGACGAACGTCACGGTGCCAATCAGCACGCTGAGGACGATCGTCACCATCACGACCGCATCGACGTTGCCGGCCAGGAACACGGTGGGGGAGGGGTCTCCTGACAACCGGATGTACTCGGCATAGGCAACAAGCGCCGAGGCGGCGCCTCCAAATCCGTTCAGCAGACCGACCATCTGGGGCATGGCGGTCATCTGCACCTTCGTGGCAAGAACCACCCCGGCGAATCCGCCGATCACGAGCCCACTGATGATGTAGGCGAACCCCAGGATCCGCTGGTCGACCAGCGTGCCGACAACGGCCAGCAACATGCCGAACGCGGCGTACAGATTCCCTCGCCGTGCCGTCTGTGCGGAGCTCAGCATCTTCAGCCCCAGGATGAAACAGACGGCGGCGACGAGATAGGCGATCGCGATCCCGGCCGTCACGACGCCGTCCCCCGCGGTCCGCCGCTCTTCTTGAACATCTTGAGCATACGATCCGTCACCAGAAAGCCACCTACGACGTTGATCGTGGCGAAGACCACCGCAATCGTTCCGAGGATGACGCTCACGCTGCCCTCGCCTGCGCCGGCGGCGATGAGCGAGCCGACGAGCGTAATCCCCGAGATCGCGTTCGAACCGGACATCAACGGGGTGTGCAGGAGCGGAGGGACCTTGCTGATGACCTCGACTCCGACGAACGTTGCAAGAACAAACACATAGATTGAGACCATCAGTGTCTCTGACATCTCCTCGTCATCCCTCCCGTTCCACGAGCGCGCGCACGGCCTCGTTCACGATCGCTCCGTGTCGCGTCAGACACGCGCCCCGCAAGATCTCTTCCTCCGGGTCGGTCGGCGCGTCGACCGTCGGATACAGATGCTTCAACAGGTTGTACACGTTGCGCGAGTACATCTGGCTCGCGTCGGTCGGCACCGAGGCCGGAAGATTGACGGCGCCGACGATGGTGACTCCATGATGGACGATCGTCCTGCCGGGCTCGGTGAGCGCGCAGTTGCCTCCTGTCTCCGACGCAAGGTCGACGATGACGCTTCCCCGGGGCATGAGCGCGACCATGTCGGCCGTAATCAGCAGCGGCGCCTTCTGGCCGAACACCTGCGCGGTGGTAATGACGGCGTGGACCCTGGAGATCCGTGAGGCGATCGCCTCCTGCTCCTTCCTGAGAAACTCGGCCGAGAGCTCCTTCGCATACCCTCCGGCGGTTTCGACCTCCTCCGCCGGCAGCTCCATCTCCACGAACGCCGCGCCCAGGCTCCGGACCTGTTCGGCGACGGCCGGGCGAGGGTCGAACGCTTCGACCTTGGCTCCGAGACGTTTGGCCGTGGCAATCGCCTGGAGTCCGGCGACGCCGGCGCCGAGCACGAGCACGGTGGCGGGCGGGATCGTCCCAGCGGCCGTCATGAGCAGGGGAAACATCTTGCCCATGGTCTGGGCGGCGATGAGGACGGCCCGGTAGCCGGCGACGGTGGCCATCGAGGACAAGGCGTCCATGCTCTGGGCCCGGCTGATCCGGGGGATGTACTCCATCGCGAACGCCGTGATCGACTGCTGCGCGAAGGATCGGATGATGGCAGGCTCTGAAGCGGGAGAGAGAAACCCAACGTAGATCGTCCCGCTCTTCATGAGCCGGAGCTCGTTCGGCGTCGGGGGACGCACTTTGACCAGGATCTCCGCGTGCCTGAACACGGCGGCCGCATCCGGGAGGAGCCTGGCGCCCGCGGCGGCGTACTGACTGTCGGAAAAGGACGCGGACTCCCCGGCCCCCTCTTCGACCACGACCACATGCTTGTCGCGAACGAGCTGAGCGACGTTCGACGGAACCAGCGCGACGCGCGTCTCACCCGGGAGTGCTTCCTTCACGACTCCAATGACTGGCATGAAGACTCCTGACGACAACGATGAACTATCGAATCTACCGGAAAAAGAGTGAAGCGCAAAGAACCAGCTTGTGTGACACTGACGGGCGTGGCGGAATGGCATATGGGAACCGCGATCGACCGGCGCACACTTTCTCCCGTTCTGGAGATCTTCCGTTTGAAACCCGAGGATGGGAGCCAATTCCCCGAGTACGTCCCTGGCCAGTACATCGCCTTGCGCCGGAATCGATGCAGGCTGACCAGGCGCGTCGTCGGGGCGGACGGGCGGGAGCGTTACGTGCCGGATCTGGATGACTCCGGCCAGCCGAAGTTGGGCCCCGTGGCGCACTCCTACTCGATCGTCTCGGCGCCGTGGGAGACCCGGGAGCATGGATGTCTCGAGTTCTACGTCGTTCTCGAACGGGACGGGTACGGCACGCTCGGCCGCCTGAGCGGGTCTTTCTTCGAGATGAGCACTGGGGACGAGGCCGTGCAGTACGTGAATCGAATCACCGGGAATTTCACGCTCGACCAGCGGGCGCGCGGCTTCGGCAGCGTCTTGCTGGTTGGAACTGGAACGGGTCTGGCGCCATTCGTGTCGATGATCAAGCAGCTGCATCACGACGCGCGCCAGGGCAGAGTGGCGCCGGTCCAGTACACCTTGCTTCACACGAATCGGACGTACGAGGAGCTGGCGTACCATCGGGAGCTGCTCGCCATCGAGGGGTCCCAGACATTCGATTTCCTCTATATCGCGTCGGTGAGCCGGCCAGCAGCGCGCGATGTCGAGGATCCCCGGCTCGGTCGCGGACGGGCGAACAATCTGCTCCGTCATATGTTCAGCATGCCCCTGAGAGAAGAGGACGAGCTGCACGCCGCGCGCGCCGCGGGCGAGGACACCTCGCGCGCGCGGGAGGCGCTCGCACGGGCGGTGACACCCGCCTTGCCAGGCCACGTCTCGCGGAACGAGCTGCTGACGCGGTTCGATCCATCCCGCACCGTGGTGCTTTGCTGCGGCAACCTTGCTTCGATGGAGGACATCAAGTACGTCGCCGACGCCCATCACATTCCTTTCGAAAAAGAAGACTGGTAGGCAGCTGCCCGGATTCCTGGAGGGCGGCGATCCAGCCGGGACGCGCGTGCTCGTCCTCGTCCATGCGTTTCCCGTCGGCGTTCGGCTGTTCGAGCCGCAGCTCGACGCCTTTCCTGGATGGCGGATACGCGCGCCGCCGCCGACACGGATCGGGCGCGCGCGGCCCGCGAACGGCTGCTCGAGACGGTGCGCGCGTCGGGACCGGCCGCCGTGGCGGCGGAAATGCTCCCGAAGCTGCTCGGCGAGACGTCGCACCGCACCCGTCCGGACCTGGTGTCGCGCGTGCGGCGCCTGATCGAAACGCAGAGCGCCGCCGGCATTGCCGCCGCCATCCAGGTGCTGATGTCGCGTCCGAATTCTACGCCGCTCCTCGGTCGCATTCGCGTGCCGGCGCTGGTAATGGCCGGTACCGAGGACGTGCTGACGCCGCCGGCGGAGATGGAGCGGATGGCGGCGGCGATTCCAGGAGCGCGGTACGTAAAGGTCGGCGCCGCCGGCCATCTGTCGAATCTCGAGAACCCCGAGGACTTCAACCGGGAGGTCGCTCGGTGGCTCGGTAGCTCCGTAGCTTGGTAAGACCCAGCAAGCCAGCGACCCCAGCTACCCAGCCCCCGAGCGACCCAGCTACCATCGGTGCCCATGGATCTTGGCCTGACGGACAAAGTTGCGATCGTCACCGGGTCGAGCCGCGGGCTCGGGCTGGCGAGCGCCAGGGCACTGGCCGCCGAGGGCTGCCGCGTCTGCCTGTGCGCGCGGGGGGACGCGCGGCTCCGTGATGCCGCAGCCGAAGTGGAGGCCGCCGGACGCGGGCCTGGCCGCGTGCTCGCGGTGGCCGCGGACGTCAGCCGGCCTGAAGGGGTGCAGCCGGTCATCGACCGCACGGTGGAGACCTTCGGTGGGCTCGACATCCTGGTCAACAACGTGGGACTCGCCGGCGGCGGCGGGCTGCTCGACACCACGGACGAGCAGTGGCAGGAGGCGATCGACCAGACGCTGATGCCCGCGGTGCGCGCCTCACGGCTCGCGGTCCCCCACATGCAGCGCCGCGGCGGCGGCGCCATCGTGATCCTCGCCTCGATCTTCGGCCGCGAGGCAGGCGGCCGCATGACCTACAACGCGGTGAAGGCGGCGGAAATCAGCCTCGGCAAGTCGCTGGCGCAGCAGCTGGCGCCGCTCAATATCCGCGTGAACAGCGTCTCGCCGGGATCGATTCTGTTCGAGGGGGGCTCCTGGTGGCGGCGTCAGCAGGCCGATCCGGCGGGCATCGCCGAGTTCGTCCGGCGCGAGCTTCCGTTCGGCCGCTTCGGGACGCCGGAGGAAGTCGGCGACGTCGTCGCGTTTCTCTGTTCGCCGCGGGCGAGCTGGATCAGCGGCACCTCGGTCGTGGTCGACGGCTGCCAGAGCAGATCCTTCTAATCTAACGCGTGTCGGTGCGATCTCCCTGGCGCTCCTCGGTGTGATCCCCTGACGTTGGTCGGTGCGTCAGGCGCCCGCGAAGAACCGCCGCGGCGCCTCCACGGTCATCGTCCGGATCGCCTGCTCGGAGACGCCGGCCTGCCGCAGCGCCGGAAGCGCCTTCCGGGTGACGAAGAGGATCCCGTCGGGATACTGGGCGACCCGCAGGCGGTCGGCTGCGGTCGGCTGCAGCGACATCGCGATCGAATGGTCGTTGCCAAGCATCAACCGGTTTGCGAATCCCGCGTCCACCAGCGTCTTGATCTGTGAGTAGCGCTGCGCCCAGGTGAGCGCGTTGGGCGCCTGGAGCGGGGTTCCCGGCGGCGCCGGCCCTCCGCGGGGCAGCTGGTCCATGCCCAGGTAGTAGCCGCGCATGACGAGCCCCCGTTGATAGTCGGCCGGGCTGTTGTCGCTGTGGCCAATGCAAACCTTCGCGGCGCTGAGGCCCTCGCTTTCGAAGATGGCGGCCTGCTTGTCGCCGATTCGCTCGGCGCCGGGCGCGTGGGTGGTAATCGGCACACCGGTCGCCCTGCTGCGAGAAAACCGACGCGCCGGCGAGGCCGGCGGCGAGCCGCCCGATGGCGTGACGGCGGCTGATTGTCCGAGCGGTGTCTGGACTGGTCGTCATACGCGTGTGTCTCCCGGCCGTATTGTTTCCCAGCGCGGCGCTCCCATCAACTGGAACCAGGAACCAGGAACTTCCGGATCCCGGATCCCCGATCCCGGATCCCCGAATTGTTTGACGCCGTGGTTTGGGAATGGTAGCGTCAGCGCGACATGATCAGGCGGCTGCTCCTGATGCTGACGGCAGCGGCGTCTGTTGTTGTGCCGCTTCCCGCGACGGGCCAGACGCCCGAACTACGGCGCCTGTCTGACGGGAAGCCGGATCTGTCCGGCGTGTGGCAGGCGGCGACGCCCGCCAACTGGAACATGCAGGCGCACCCGGCCGAAAAGGACGTGCCCGCGAGCCTTGGCATCGTCGAGGGCGATGAGATCCCGTACCACCCCTGGGCGGCGGCGCAGAAGCAGCAGAATCAGGCGAACCGGGCCACGGCGGACCCGGAGGCGAAGTGCTATCTCCCGGGCGTGCCTCGGATCATGTACATGCCGTACCCGTTCCAGATCTTCCAGACGCCGAACCACATCGCGATGGTGTTCGAATACGTCCATGCGGTGCGCCGGATCTTCATGAACTCGCCGCACCCGGACGGGCCGATCGAGTGGTGGATGGGCGACTCGCGCGGGCGCTGGGAGGGCGACACGCTGGTGGTCGACGTCGTCCACTTCACGAACCAGACATGGTTCGATCGCGCCGGCAACTTTCACAGCGAGGGGCTGCACGTGGTCGAGCGGTACACGCCGATCGGCACGAATCACATCCAGTACGAAGCGACGATCGAGGATCCGAACGTGTTCACCAGGTCCTGGAAGATCAGCTTTCCGCTGTACCGCCGGCTGGAGAAGGGCATCCGCATCCTGGAGTTCGAGTGCTACGCCTTCGGCCTCGAGCGTACCTGGTATAGACCGCCGGAGTAAGTGCCATGAGATCTTGCTGGCGGCTGTTGCTGCCCGTCCTTGCTCTGGCATCCCTGATGGCTGGCGCCGCCGTCGATGCACGCCAGCAGGCGCCAGCGGAACCCTACACGCCGCCGCGCACGCCGGACGGCCAGCCCGACATCCAGGGCATCTATAACCCCGTCGGGACGTTCTACAACATCGAGGATCTGGAGTATCAGTCGCTGTACCAGAACTTCACGCCCAACCCGTCCCTGCGAGGCAAGAGCCTCATCATCGATCCGGCCGATGGAAAGATTCCGTACCAGGCGTGGGCGGCGGAAAAGAGAAAGCCGATCTACCAGCTCCACGGCGATCCGACGCCGGGATATGTCGATCCAAACGCGAGGTGCTGGCCGCAGGGCGTGCCGCGTCACGTGAACAACCGCGAGTTCGAGATCTTCCAGCCGCCCGGTCACGTGGTGATCTTCAACATGGCCCATCACACGTACCGGGTCATCCCCGTTGACGGCAGTCCCCATATTCCCGAGAACGTCAAGCTGTGGCTGGGCGACTCGCGCGGCCGCTGGGAAGGGAACACGCTGGTCGTCGATGTCACCAACAACAACGACCAGACGTGGTTTGACGTCATGGCCAGCTTCCATAGCGATGCCATGCGCGTGACGGAGCGCTTCACGCCCGTCAGCCCCGACAGGATTGAATACCGGGCCGTCATCACCGATCCGAAGGTCTACACGCGGCCCTGGACCTTCGCGATCCACTTCAATCGGAACAAGGACTACGGTTCCGAGCTCTACGAGGAAGCCTGCGTCGAGAGCAACGAGAGAAATCTGGAACTGCTGAAGCGGCCCGGACGCTGAGGGAGGAAATGAGATGAGTCGACGATCGTTTTGCACGACGCCGGCGCTGGCGGCGCTGTTCGCGCTCGCCTGGGTGGCGGAGGCCGGGGCTCAGGGGTGGACGGGGCCGCGGACGCCCGACGGCCAGCCCGACATCCAGGGGATCTGGGAAGCGGGGCCCGGCGCCAACAATGCGGGCCACAGCCTCGAAGAGGGGTGCTGCGATGCGGAGCACAACCGCATGCAGAACCGCCGCGCCGACAACATCGGGCTGCGCCAGCAGATCATCGTCGACCCGCCGAACGGCCGCATCCCGTTTCAGCCGTGGGCAGCCGCCAGGCGGCAGGAACATCTGATCAACCTGGACGCGCCGACCGAGCTGCAGCACATCGAGCCGGAGGACCGCTGCTCGCTGCAGGGCGTGCCGCGCAGCAACCTGCGCGGCCCGATGCAGGTTCTGCAGACGGCGGGACAGGTGGTCATCCTCTACGAATGGGTGCATGCGTACCGCGTGATCCCGATCGACGGGCGTCCGTTCGCGCCGCAGGGCACGCCGCTGTGGCAGGGCGACGCCCGCGGCCGGTGGGAGGGACGCACGCTCGTCGTCGAGACGCGGAACTTCCGCCACGATCCGGTCGAGCACAACAAGCAGCCGTGGATCGACTCGCACGGGACGTTCTACTCGGACGCGCTGCGGGTCGTCGAACGGTGGGCGGTGGTCGACGCGAACACGATCGACTACGAGGCGACGATTGAAGATCCGAAGGTCTTCACGCAGCCGTGGAAGATTGCCTATCAGATCGAGCGGGTGCGGCAGAGGAACTACGAGTTCCTCGAGGAGGCGTGCTGGGAAGGGGTGAGCGTGCGGAACCGGCTCGACGCCGGCCGCCTCGCCCGGAAGGCCGGGAAGATCCGTCCCCACTCACACAGCGAACAGTGAGGCGTCGCCATGACACGAACCGTCATTGTTGCAGTGGCGCTGGTTGCGTTGGCAGCGGCACCGGCGGCCGGGCAGTCGGTTCCACGCGGGCCGGACGGGAAGCCTGATCTCTCCGGCATCTGGCAGGCGATCAACGCCGCGGGGTGGAACATCCTGCCGCACCATGCCGAGCCGGACGTGCCGGCGGGCCTCGGTGTCGTGGACGGCAACGAGATCCCGTACACCCCGGAGGCGGCGGCCAGGCAGCGCGCGAACTACGCGAACCGCGCGACGCTCGATCCCGTGAACAAGTGCTATCTGCCTGGCGTGCCGCGCGCGACCTCCATGGGCCTCCCGTTCCAGATCGTGCAGACGCCGAACCAGGTCACCATCCTCTACGAGTACGCGCATGCCGTCCGGAACATCTTCATGAACTCGCCGCATCCGAAGGGGCCCATCGAATGGTGGATGGGCGACTCGCGCGGGCGGTGGGAGGGCGACACGCTCGTAGTCGACGTCGTGCACTTCAACGACCAGACGTGGTTCGACAAGGCCGGCAATCATCACAGCGAGCAGCTGCACGTCGTCGAACGGTACACACCCATCGATCGCGATCACCTGCAGTACGAAGCGGCGATCGAGGATCCCAAGGTGTTCACGCGGCCCTGGAAGATGAGCATGCCGCTCTACCGCCGGATCGAGCGGAACATGCAGCTCCTGGAGTACGAGTGCGCGGCATTCGACGAGGCATTCCGCACCAGGGCCGCCGAGCCGAGATGACGGTGCGATCCTTCTCACGCTAGGGCGAAGCCCTTGGCTGGTTGGTGTTCACGAGGAGGCGTTCGATGACACACCGAACCTTCGGTCTCATGGTCGCAACGGTGGCAGTCGTGGGGTTCTGGCCGGCTGCGGCGGCCGGGCAGGCGGGCCGCTGGAGCCCGCCGCGTCTGCCCGACGGTCAGCCCGACATGCAGGGGCACTGGATCAGCGACGCCGTCGGCGCCGCTCACAGCGTCGAGGACGGCCGGGATCCGGATGCCGACACCATCCAGGGGCGGGTTGGAGAGCACAATCCCGTCGTGATTGTCTCGCCACCGGATGGCCGGATCCCGTACCGCCCGGAGGCGGCGGCTCGCCGCGAGCGGCTGCTGCGGGACATCTTCACGCCGACCCGGTTCGAGCACGTCGATCCGCACGTCCGGGCGCTGCTGGACGGCGTACCGCGGAACAACTACGTCCCCGGCGGCATGCAGATCATCCAGACGCCCGGGATGGTCGCGATTCTGTACGAGTCGAACCATGCGTATCGCGTGATCCCGATCGACGGCCGTCCGCATCCGCCGCAGCCGGTCAAGCTGTGGATGGGGGACTCACGCGGGCGCTGGGAGGGGGACACGCTCGTCGTCGATGTCACGAACTTCAACGAGGAGACGTGGCTCGACTCACACGGCAGCTTCCACAGCGACGCGCTTCACGTGGTGGAGCGCTGGACGTATGCCGGTCCCGATCGGATCGACTACGAGGTGACGCTGGACGATCCGAAGGCCTTCAGCAGGCCGTGGACGATTGCGTTTCGGGTCAACCGCAACAAGCAGAAGGGGTACGAGGTCTGGGAGGATACGCGCTGGGAAGGGGAGCGCGACGTGGAGCACATCCTGCTCGGGGGCCGGAAGGACAAGGCGGCGGGAATCACCGGGATCCACCAGCACCGGCGCGAGGGGCGGTAGGACGGAGGTGCGACTCTCCTGACGGCGGTCCGTGCGATCCTCCGCGCGTGTCGGTGCATGTGAGATGAGCTTCGGCCCCGATACGCGTATTGGCTCCTAGGTGGTCACAGGTGTCCTGGGTCCCTCGCGATACTCGTTTGGCCGGCGAAGGCCTTCGCGTGATATCACGGATGTCCGATATCGAGGCATGCCTCGATAATGATTCCGAGCTCCCGCTCGACGGCATGCCGTTCGACGGGCGAGGCGAGAAACTGCTCGCGAGACAAGGCCTCGAGCCGCCCGAGGTGACGCAGTTCCTCCCGAATCTTTGCAATGCGAGTCGCAAGGAGCTGCCGATCGACGGTTATCGCAGGCGGCCGGTCGCGGCCTGACGAAAGCGGGCTGCGTTGATTCTGACGGGGGAAGCGTTGTGCGAAATCAGAGACTGTGGTCCATCTTGTTGGCGACAGCCGGCGTCCTCGAGTGCGGCATGGCGTTGGTCCATTTCGGACTGCACCGACATTCGTCCGGACCGCACCGACAGTGCTCCGGATCGCACCGACCAGCGTCAGCGGGATCGCACCGACAAGGCGTGAGCGGCCTCGCACGACACGCGTCAGCCCGCTCGCACCGGCCGGAACGCCGTGTAATACACCGGCACGCCGGCGAGGATGACCAGGAACGTTACGCCTGTCCACAGCGGATCGCTGATGAACGCGTTGCCGACCAGGTACGCCACCGCCGCCACGAAGACGCCCGGCAGCACCGGGTAACCGGGAACCCGGTACGGACGCGGCAGCTCGGGCCGCGTCCGCCGCAGCCGGTACAGCCCGGCGATCGCCAGCCCGTAGAACGGCCAGATCGACAGCACGAACGTGTCGGCCAGCTGCTCGAACGTGCGCGTGAGCACGAACCCGGCGCCGAGCGCGGCCGCCAGCGCGATGGCCACGTGCGGCGTGCCGTACCGCGGGTGCACGGCCGCCACGCGCCGGAAAAACAGCCCGTCGTCCGCCATGGCGAAGAAGACGCGCGGCGCGGTCAGCATCACGGACATCAGCGCGCCGAACGTCGAGATCGTCACGACCACCGACACGAGCGCCACGCCGGCTGACCCGAAGATCGCCTGCATCGTGTCGGCCGCGACGAGCGGCGATTTCGCCACCTGCTCGATCGGGCTGACGTAGAGGTAGGCCGCGTTCGCGGCGAGATAGATCGCGACGATGGCAACAGTGCCGGCAATGATCGCCCGCGGGAGGTTGCGGTCAGGGCGCGCCACCTCACCTGCCGCGAACGAGAGATCGGCAAAGCCGTCGTACGCCCAGAGCACCGAGATCAGGGCGAGGCCGAAGAGGCCGGCGTCGACGGGTCCGGCCGCAGCCGTGAAGTGCGCGGCGGAGGCGCCGGCGCCGCCGCCCAGCGCGGCCAAAACGAGCACGAGACACGCCAGCGCCGCGAACTTCGCGAGGGTGGAAATGCCGGCGATCGCCGCGCCGAGCCGGACGCCGCGGATGTTCACGACCGCCGCCCCCACGATCGTGGCCGCCGCGACATAGTCCGTCGTCCTTGCATACGCGGTCGGGTCGTAGCCGAGCGACCGCAGCAGGTATTCGCTGAACACGGTGCTGATGGCGCCGGTCGCGGAGGCTCTGATGAGGACGAGCTCCGCCCAGCCGAAGAGAAACCCCGCCAGCCGTCCCCAGCTTTCGCGCAGGTAGACGTACCACCCGCCGGTCTGCGGCAGAGCCGCCGCCAGCTCGGCCACCGACAGCGCGCCACACAGGGAAATCGCGCCGCCGAGCAGCCAGACGAGGAGCATCAGCGCGGCGTCGGGGACCCGACTCGCGATCACGGCGGGCGTTCGGAAGATGCCCGAACCGATCGTGACGCCGATGACGATCCCGATGGCGCTCCAGAATCCGAGTTGCCGCGCGAGCGCGGGGCCCCCACCGCGCACGCCTGCGCGGTGGGGTGCAAGCTGAGCCGTGCCGTGATGCGCGCCCGTTTGCATGGGCCACAAGGGTAGCTGAAGGGCCGACCTGAAGGTCGGTCTCTACAACTTTAGTCCCACGTGCCAGGTCTAAACCCACCGCCTTTCAGGCGGTCAGCTTTCAGCAGGTCCGATCTGATCGGCTGCAT
>JACPTI010000017.1:0-57708 GCA_016192845.1 Acidobacteriota bacterium | reverse complement strand
GACACCCGCGCGCGGAGCGACTTTCAGTCGCGCGCGGAGTCTACCGCCTTTCAGGCGGTAGTCGTTCAAATGGTGTCGCGGAGGCACTGGCTTGGGGCCTGGGACTTTTTTTTTGGTAGACCTTCGCCTTTGTTACGTTTAACATCGGGAGCCATGCTGCCGGCCCGGCGGACCGACCCTGCACATGAGGTGGCGCTCCAGACGGCCCTGGATCGCCTCACTGCAGGCCGCCAGGACCGCCAGGATGCCCCGGACGGGTGGGTGACAGCCGTGCGAATGCTGGCGGCCCGTCCGGGCGAATACGCGCCGTTTCCCGCGGGGGTCGACTGCCGCCTCGTGGAGGCCCTTCGAACGCGCGGCATCGAGCAGCTCTACACGCACCAGGCGGCCGCCATCACGCACGCGCTCGAAGGCCGCCACGTGGTGATCACGACGCCGACCGCCTCGGGCAAGACGCTCTGCTACAACGCGCCGGTGCTGAGCACGATCCTGCGCGACCCGGCGGCACGCGCGCTTTACCTGTTTCCAACCAAGGCGCTGGCGCAGGACCAGCTGGCGGAACTGCACGAGCTGACAGAACTGCTGGCGCACGGGGCAGGAGGCAGACAACGTGGGGCGGGTGAGGAGGAAGCAGGCATCGGCGTGTTCACCTACGACGGCGACACGCCGCAGGACGCGCGCAAGGCGATCCGCAACCGCGCGCACGTCGTGCTGAGCAATCCTGACATGCTGCATGCCGGGGTGCTGCCGCACCACCCGCGCTGGGCCAAGCTCTTCGAGAACCTCCGGTACGTGGTCATCGACGAGCTGCACGCCTACCGCGGCGTGTTCGGCAGCCACCTCGCCAACGTGCTGCGCCGCCTGAGGCGGATCTGCCGGCACTACGGCTCGTCGCCGACGTTCATCTGCTCGTCGGCGACGATTGCCAACCCGCGTGAGCTGGCCGAGGCGCTCGTCGAGCAGCCGTTCGAGCTCGTCTCCGAGAATGGCGCGCCGCGCGGCGAAAAGATCTTCCTGTTCGTCAACCCGCCCGTGGTGAACCGCCAGCTCGGAATCCGGCGCTCGTACCTCAGCGAGACGCGGCGCATTGCAGGCGAGTTCCTCAGGCGCGGCCTGCAGCTGATCGTCTTCGCGCAGAGCCGCCTGACGACGGAGATTCTCACCACCTACTTGAAAGACGATTTCGAAGGGCCCCCGGGGACGCGGGAGCGCATCCGCGGCTATCGCGGCGGCTATCTGCCGGGACGCCGGCGGGAGATCGAGCGGGGGTTACGCAAGGGGAGCGTCGCCGGGGTCGTGTCGACCAACGCGCTGGAGCTCGGGATCGACATCGGCGCGCTCGACGTCTGCGTGATGGCGGGCTACCCGGGAACGATTGCAGCCACGTGGCAGCGGGCCGGGCGCGCGGGACGCCGGAGCGGACGGTCGGCCGCCCTGCTCGTGGCGAGCAGCGCGCCGATCGACCAGTTCGTCGTCCGCCACCCGTCGTACTTCTTCGACGCCTCGCCGGAGCACGCGCTCATCAATCCGGACAACCTGCACATCCTCGTCGACCACGTGAAGTGTGCCGCGTTCGAGCTGCCATTTACGGCGGCGGAGCAGTACGGGCGCCATGACGTGCAGGAGATCCTGCGGGTGCTCGCCGAAAGCGGCATCGTCCATCAGGTCTCCGGCCAGCCCGGGGCCCCGACCGCGTCCGACGCGGTGGGGTGGGAGTGGCAGTGGACGAGCGAATCGTACCCGGCCGATGCGGTCAGCCTCAGATCCGTGTCATCCGACAATTTCGTGGTGGTCGATACGACGCGGGGCTCGGACGTGATCGGAGAGACGAGCTTTACGAGCGGTCCCGCGTCGCTGCACGAGAAAGCGATCTATATGGTCGAGGGAACGCTCTATCAGGTGGAGCGCCTCGACTTCGAGGGGCGCAAGGCGTACGTGCGGGAAATCGACTGCGACTACTACACGGACGCGATCACGTACACGCAGGTCAAGGTGCTCGAGCCGTTTGGTACGACGGGATCCCGGATTCATGCTTTCGGCGAGGTGCACGTGTCGTCGCGCGTGGTCGGCTTCAAGAAGATCAAGTTCTACACCAACGAGAACGTCGGATCCGGCGAGCTCGATCTGCCGGAACAGCAGATGCACACAACGGCGTACTGGCTGACGATTCCGGCCGCCGTGCTGGCATCGCTCCCGTACGCGTCCGACGACCGGCGCGACGGGATCGTCGGGCTGGCGTTCGCCATGCGGCAGGTCGCGCAACTGCTCCTGATGTGCGACCGCCAGGACATCGGCATCTCGATCGGCGGCGGCGACGAAGGCGATGGCGCGGCCGAGCCGCGGGTCTTCATCTATGACAACTACCCGGGCGGCATCGGGTTCAGCGAGCCGCTGTTTGCGATGCAGGGCGACCTCCTGGCCCGCACGCGCGATCTGATCGCCGGCTGCGAGTGCGACCACGGATGTCCGACCTGCGTGGGGCCGCTCGGCCACACCGGCCCGCTCGCCAAGGACGTGGCGCTCCGGATCCTCGATCAGCTGGCGACCGCGGCGTCGCCCGCGCTGGACGTCGCATGACTCTCGCCGAACGGCTGCGGAGCGTGGTGCGGAGTGGGGCAAGCCTTTCGCCGGGGTCCCCACCGCGCACGCCTGCGCGGCGGGGTGAAGGTTCGCCGGGCGAACCCGAAGGGTTGGCCCCAGAGGCGTGTCAGAACGCCGCCGACGTTCTCGGCGGCCAGTGGCGGCAGTGGCAGGCGCATCGGTATCTCGTCGTCGACCGGAAGTACCTGCCCGGCCACCGGCACGGCCGCGTCGCCGTGGCGGACAGCGCGCCGGATGCGAGCGGCTTCTGGCCGACGCTTGGCATCCTCGATCCTGCCGCGTCCGGCGGACGCGTGGTGTTCCTCGACCTGGAGACCACCGGGCTCTCCGGTGGCGCCGGCACGTACGCCTTTCTGGTCGGGTGCGGCTGGTTCGACGCGGGGACGTTTCGCGTCCGCCAGTTCCTGCTGACCGGATACGCCGCCGAGCGGGGGCTGCTCGAGGCGGTGGAGGAGACCGTGGCCGGCGCGGGCGCGATTGCCACCTACAACGGCAAGACGTTCGACCTGCCAATCATCGAGACGCGCTGCCTGCTGCACCGGATGGCGACGCCGTTCGAAGGGTTGGCGCACGTCGATCTGCTGCATCCCGCCCGGCGTCTGTGGAAATCGGACGAGGCAAGGCTCGCGGCGATGGACGCCTCGGTCCTGGGCCACGTGCGGGAGAACGATGTTCCCGGCTTCGAGATTCCGTCGCGGTACTTCCTGTACGTGCGATCTGGCGATCCGCGCCCGCTCGAGCCGGTGCTGGAGCACAACCGCCTCGATCTGCTGTCGCTGGCCATGCTGACCGCGCGCGTCGCCCGACTGCTCGAACAGGGGCCCGACGCCGCCGGCACCGCCCGCGAGGCGCTCGGCCTCGGGCGGCTGTACGAGCGCCGCGGCATGCTCGCCGAGGCGCGCGCCTGCTTCGCGCGCGCGGCGGGTCCCGCTGCTGCGGAGGGCGAGACCGCAGGCGAGGTGCTCACGCGCGCCGAAGCGCTCCGCGGCTACGCGGTCCTGTGCCGCCGTGCCCGGGAGCACGAGGCCGCGGCCGATGCGTGGCACCAGGTGCTGGAGCTGTCTGGTTGCCCGCCGCACCTGGCGCGCGAGGCGCGCGAGGCGCTGGCGGTGCATTGCGAGCACCGCCTCCGCGACTTCGGCGCGGCCCGCCGGCTCGCGGTCGAGTCGCTGCGGTTCGGCACGTCGGCCGCGCGGACGCAGGCGATCCGGCACCGCGTGGCGCGGCTCGACCGCAAGCTCAACCCGAACCCCATCCCCTTCTTCTGAGCCACCGCTCAGCCACGCCCGGCACGATTTGTGGACTGGATGGCTCCAGCTGTCTTTGGACAACCTGTACTTCCAGGCTATCAGCGATCGGGGACAGACGGTCGACTATGGCGTGATCCGGAAGGACGAAGTGACCAACCAGGTAGTTGGGACGAGCGGGCCTCTTAGGCCGTCGCGGACTTCCGCGTCCGTTTGGCGGCGCTGGCGGCCTTGCTCGCCTTGGCGGCCCTTGCCGCCGTCCGCCGCTGCTCGGCGGTCTGGGCGCCGAACTTCTTGGTGAATCGCTCCACGCGTCCTTCGGTGTCGATGAGCTTCTGGCGCCCCGTGAAGAACGGGTGGCACATCGAGCAGATCTCGAGGTGCAGCTCGGGCTTGGTGGACCGCGTCCTGAACGTGTTGCCGCAGGCGCAGCGGACCTCGACCTCGTGGTACTTCGGGTGGATCCCTTCCTTCACGGTATCTCCATTATATGGGTATATGGGCTTTGGGCCCTTGGCCATGGGCTTTGGGAAGGCCCAAGGCCTGAAGCCTAAAGCCCGAAGCCTTTAGGACTTTCCCGCCGCCATCGCCGCCAGGAACTCGGCGTTCGTCTTGGTCTTGCTCATCTTCGACAGGAGCAGCTCCATCGCCTCGGTGGGGGAGAGGGGCGTCAGCACCTTCCGGAGCACCCAGACGCGGTTGAGCTCCTCCTTCGGCAGGAGCAGCTCCTCCTTGCGCGTGCCGCTCTTGGTGATGTCGATCGACGGGAACACGCGGCGGTCGGTCAGCTTGCGATCGAGGTGGACCTCACTATTGCCGGTGCCCTTGAACTCCTCGAAGATCACCTCGTCCATGCGCGACCCCGTGTCGACGAGCGCCGTGGCGACGATGGTCAGCGAGCCGCCTTCCTCGATGCAGCGCGCGGCGCCGAAGAACCGCTTCGGCCGCTGCAGGGCGTTGCTGTCGACGCCGCCCGACAGCACCTTGCCGGAGGCCGGCACGATGGTGTTGTAGGCGCGTGCGAGCCGCGTAATCGAGTCGAGCAGGATCACGACGTCCTTTTTGTGCTCGACGAGGCGCTTCGCCTTCTCAATCACCATCTCGGCCACCTGCACGTGGCGCTGCGCCGGCTCATCGAAGGTCGACGAGATCACCTCGCCGTGCACCGAGCGCTGCATGTCCGTGACCTCTTCCGGCCGCTCGTCGATCAGCAGCACGATCAGGTACACCTCCGGGTGGTTCGTCGTGATGCTGTTCGCAATGCTCTGCAGCAGCATCGTCTTGCCAGTCCGCGGCGGCGCGACGATCAGGCCGCGCTGCCCTTTCCCGAGCGGCGTCAACAGGTCCATCACGCGGCCGGACAGGTTTTCTGCCGACGTCTCGAGTGAGAACTTCTGCTGCGGATAGAGCGGCGTCAGGTTCTCGAAGAAGATCTTTTCCTTCGTCTTCTCCGGCGGCTCGAAGTTGATCGCCTCGACCTTGATGAGCGCGAAGTAGCGCTCGCCATCCTTCGGCGGCCGGATGACGCCCGAAACGGTATCGCCCGTGTGGAGGTCGAACTTGCGGATCTGCGACGGCGACACGTAGATGTCGTCCGGCCCCGGCAGGTAGTTGTAGTCCGGCGCCCGCAGGAACCCGAAGCCGTCCGGCAGCGTCTCGAGCACCCCTTCCGAGAAGATGTTGCCGCTCTTCTCGGCCCGCACGCGCAGGATCTCGAAGATGAGCTCCTGCTTGCGCATGCCGGTGGCGCCGGCGATGTCGAGCTCCTTGGCGATCTTGGTCAGCGCGGAGATGTTCATCTCCTTGAGCGCCGACAGCGAGATCGACTGCGCGGGGGGCGGCTGGGCCGGCGCGGGCGCCTGGGCGTTGGCGGCGGCGGGGGTGGCGGTTGCCGTGCCTACGGCGCCGTTCTTCGATTTGGGAGTCTCGCGATCAGCTTCCACAGTACGTCCAGTCCTTCCCCCGTCTCCGCTGAGACGAGCGGGACGGGGATGTCAAACAGCGATTCCAGTTCCCGGGTATGGCGCGCGCGTTCGGCGCGCGTCAGCGTGTCAGCCTTGGTTCCGACGACGGCGCGGGGCCACGGCTGTGCCTGCAGCCACGCCCACGCGTCGAGATCCGACTCGAGGCCCGGATGCCGCGCGTCCACGAGGAGCAGGGCGCCGATGTCCACGGACTCGCGTGGCGCGGACCTTGTCAGGTCCGCGCTGGCGAGCCGGTCCGCTGGGTCCCCATCGCGCCTGCGCGATGGGGTGCCGTGGCTCGCCCCACGGGCTCTCGCGAAATACGCCTCGGTCAGCCGGTTGAACTCACGCGCGGCGGCGTCGCCGCCCCGCGCATAGCCGTAGCCCGGCAGATCCACCAGGTAGAACGCCGGCGCCGCTCCCCGCTGCACGCGGTAGAAGTTCGCCAGGCGCGTCTTGCCCGGCGCCGCGCTCGTGCGGGCCACCTGTCGCCGCACCAGAGCATTGATCAGGCTCGATTTGCCCACATTGGACCGGCCGACGAGCGCAACCTCCGCCAGCCGATCACGGGGAAAGTCACGGGCCGTGGCGGCGCTCGTGACGAATTCGGCCGAAATCTCCACCACGCGTCCGGCTTCAGGCTTTGGGCTGTGGGCTTCAGGCGTGGAAGAGTCGCACGCCGCCCACAGCCGGAAGCCTAAAGCCGAATGCCTTCCAGATCAATGCGTTGTCGGCGTCTCCCCGGCGTCCGCCACTTCCGCCACGACGGGCGTCGCCGGGATGCGCACCGGCAGCGGCTCCGCCAGTGCAATCTTCAGCACCTCGTCCATGGTCGACACCAGGTGCACGTTCAGCGAGTCGAGCACGTCCTTCGGGATGTCGGCCAGATCCTTCTCGTTGTCGCGCGGCAGCACGATGTTGGTGACGCCGGCGCGGTGCGCGGCCAGCACCTTCTCCTTGACGCCGCCGATCGGCAGCACCTTGCCGCGCAGCGTGATCTCGCCGGTCATCGCCACGTCGCGGCGCGCCGGGATCTTCGTCACGGCCGAGGCGAGCGCCGTCGCCATCGTGATCCCCGCCGACGGGCCGTCCTTCGGGATGGCGCCCTCGGGCACGTGCACGTGGATGTCGATTTTCGAGTGGAAGTCCTCCGGGAGGCCGAGCTCGGCCGCTTTCGAGCGGATGTAGCTGAGCGCCGCCTGCGCCGACTCCTGCATCACGTCGCCGAGCTTGCCGGTCAGCGTCAGCTTTCCCTTGCCGGGCATCAGCGTCGCTTCGCTCACGAGCAGCTCGCCGCCGACCTCGGTCCAGGCGAGGCCGGTCGCGATGCCGACCTCGTTCTTTTCCTCGGCGACCGTCGGCCGGAAGCGCGGCACGCCGAGGTATTCGGTGACCTTCTCGGCCGTGATGTCTTCCGTGAACGTCTTCCCCTGGGCGACGACCTTGCGCGCCACCTTGCGGCAGATCGACGTGATCTCCCGCTCCAGGTTGCGGACGCCCGCTTCACGCGTGTACCGCTGGATGAGCGTTTGAATCGCCTCGTCCTGGATGACGATGTTGTTCTTGGTGAGGCCGGTGCCCTCCATCGCCTTCCGGACCAGGAAGCGCCTGGCGATCTCGATCTTCTCGTGCTCGGTGTAACCGGGGAGGTTCAGCACCTCCATGCGGTCGCGGAGCGCCTGCGGAATCGTGTGCAGCACGTTGGCCGTGGTGATGAACATCACGTGCGACAGGTCGAACTCGACATCGAGATAGTGGTCGAGGAACGTGTTGTTCTGCTCCGGGTCGAGGACCTCGAGCAGCGCCGCCGACGGGTCGCCGCGGAAGTCCATCGACATCTTGTCCACCTCGTCCAGGAGGAAGACGGGGTTGACCGTGCCCGCCTTCTTCATCATCTGGATGATCTGGCCGGGGAAGGCGCCGATGTAGGTGCGCCGGTGGCCGCGGATCTCCGCCTCGTCCCTGACGCCGCCGAGCGACAGGCGGACGAACTTGCGGTTCATCGCGCGCGCGATCGACTTGGCGAGCGACGTCTTGCCGACGCCCGGAGGACCCGAGAAGGTGAGGATCGTCGCCTTGGGCTTGCGGACGAGCGTGCGGATGGCGAGGAACTCGAGGATCCGCTCTTTGATCTTCTCCAGGCCGTAGTGGTCCTCGTGGAGCACCGTCTCCGCGTGCTTGAGGTCGCGGTTCTCGCGCGTCTTCTTGTGCCACGGCACCGCGATCAGCCAGTCGAGGTAGTTGCGCGAGACGGTCGCCTCGGCCGACATCGGCGGCATCGCCTCGAGGCGCTTCAGCTCCTGGGTGGCCTTTTCCTCCACGTCCTTGGGCATCCGCGCGTCCTTGATCTTCTTCTGGAGCTCCTCGATCTCGTTCCCCTTGTCGTCCTTGCGCCCCAGCTCCTTCTGGATCGCCTTCATCTTCTCGTTGAGGTAGTACTCCTTCTGCGCCTTCTCCATCTGCTTCTTGACGCGCGACTGGATGCGGCGGTCCACCTGGAGCTTGTCGACCTCGATTTCGAGGATGCCGGCGATGCGGTTGAGGCGCTCGAGCGGCGAGATGATCTCGAGCAGGTTCTGCTTCTCGTCGACGCCGATGACGAGATGCGCGGCGATCGTGTCGGCGAGCTTGCCAGGATCGTCGACGCGGACGGCGGCAATCATCGCGTCGTAGTGCAGGTTGTTCGAGAGCTTCACGTACTGCTCGAACAGCGACACCACGCGGCTCATCGTCCCTTCGACGTCACCGCCCGCCGCCTCCTTCTGGCGCGGCAGCACCTTGACGACGACGCGGTAGAAACCCTTGTCTTCCTTCCACTCGACGGCGCGGCCGCGGTCGACCCCCTCGACGAGCACCTTGATGTTGCCGTCGGGGAGCTTCAGGCTCTGCACGACGTTGGCCACGCACCCCATCGTGTAGACGTCGTCGGGCCGCGGGTCGTCGACCGAGGCGTCGTGCTGGGCGGCGAGGAAGATCCGCTTGTCCTTCAGCAGCGCGTGCTCGAGCGCGCGGATCGAGGACGGCCGTCCGATGACGAACGGCATCATCATGTGCGGGAAGACGACCACGTCCCGGAGCGGGACGATGGGCAGGGTTTCGTAGACTTCCATTCAGATCCTTGGCTTTGGGCTTCAGGCTGCGGGCTTTGGGGGCTTTGGGCTCTTGGCTTTAGGGCAACCTCCAGAAGCCCAAAGCCCAAAGTCCAACGCCCGAAGCCTATCCAGCCTTTTCTATCAGTGTAATGGATTTGTCCTTGGCCTCCACGACTTCGCGCGTGACGACCACCTCGCGGAGCTTCTTGTGGCCGGGGATCGAGTACATGAGGTCCAGCATCAGGTCCTCGATGATCATCCGGAGCCCCCGCGCCCCGATCTTGCGCGTCAAGGCGGACTCGGCAATCGCCTCGAGCGCATCCTCGGTGAACCGCAGCTTGACGTTCTCGTACTCGAACAGCTTCATGTACTGCCGCGTGATCGCGTTCCGCGGCTGAGTGAGGATCTGGATGAGGGCCGGTTTGTCGAGCTCGTGCAGCGTGCCGACCACCGGCAGCCGGCCGACGAACTCCGGGATGAGGCCGTACTTGATCAGGTCCTCGGGCTGCACCGATTCGAGCGTCGTGCCGACCTCGCGCTTCTGCACCGACTTGACGTCGGCTTTGAAGCCGAGCGTCTTCTTGCCGCTGCGGCGATCGATCACCTTCTCCAGCCCGACGAACGCGCCGCCGCAGATGAACAGGATGTTCGTGGTGTCGACCTGGAAGAACTCCTGGTGCGGGTGCTTGCGGCCGCCCTGCGGAGGCACGTTGGCGACGGTGCCTTCGAGAATCTTCAGGAGCGCCTGCTGGACGCCTTCCCCCGACACGTCGCGCGTGATCGACGGGTTCTCGTCCTTGCGGCAGATCTTGTCGACCTCGTCGATGTAGATGATCCCCTGCTGGCACTTCTCGATGTCGCCGCCGGCCGCCTGGAGCAGCTTCAGGATGATGTTCTCGACGTCCTCGCCGACGTAGCCCGCCTCGGTCAGCGTCGTGGCGTCGACGATCGTGAACGGGACCGACAGCAGCTTCGCCAGCGTCTGGGCGAGCAGCGTCTTGCCCGTGCCGGTCGGGCCGATCAGGAGGATGTTCGACTTGGTCAGCTCGACGTCGTTGCGGCTGCGCGGCTGCTTCTGGATCTCGATCCGCTTGTAGTGGTTGTAGACGGCAACGGCGAGCTTCTTCTTCGTCCGCTCCTGGCCGATGACGTACTCGTCCAGGAACTTCTTGATCTCCGGGGGCGAGGGGAGCGACGAGCGGACGCCGCGGTTCTCGAACCGGTTGTCGTCCGCGATGATGTCGTTGCAGACCTCGACGCACTCGTCGCAGATGAAGACCGTCGGGCCCGCAATCAGCTTGCGGACGTCGTTCTGGTCCTTGTTGCAGAACGAGCAGCGGAGAACCTCGGTCTCGCCGTTTTTTTTCACCATAGTTAAAAATCCGGGCGGAACCGGCCGCGGGACCAAGCCGAGCGGCCGCGTCCGCCCGGCTTTTTAACTTTACACCCGTTTCCGAATGACGTCATCGATAATCCCGTATTCCTTCCCCTGGTCGGCCGACATGATGTAATCGCGCTCGGTGTCCTCCTGAATGCGCCTGAGCGGCTGCCCCGTGTGAGCAACGAGGATTTCGTTCAGCCGCTCGCGCACGCGCAGGATTTCCCGCGCCGCGATGTCGATGTCGGTCGCCTGCCCCGCGAGCCCCTGCATCAGCGGCTGATGGATCACGATTCGGGAGTTCGGCAACGAAAAGCGTTTGCCCTTCGCGCCGGCCGCAAGCAGGACCGCCGCCATCGATGCGGCCTGGCCGATGCAGACCGTCTGCACGTCGGGCTTGATGAACTGCATCGTGTCGTAGATCGCCAGCCCGGCGGTGATCGATCCGCCTGGACTGTTGATGTACATCATGATGTCCTTGTCGGGATCCTCCGCCTCCAAAAACAACATCTGTGCAATCACGAGGTTCGCGATCGCGTCATCGATCGGCGTGCCGATCATGATGATGCTGTCCTTCAGCAGCCGCGAAAAAATGTCGTACGCCCGTTCGCCGCGGTTGGTCTGCTCGACCACCATCGGCACCAACTGGTTGCGCATTTGCGATTTGCGATTAGTGATCTGTGTCCTGGTTCCTTGGATTGCGCTTCGCGATCTCGAATCGGCCCCAACCAAATCGCAAATCACAAATCGCTAATCACCAATGATTTCGGCGGGTTCGTCCGTCATCTTAGCACGCGACAGCGCCAAGTCAACCGCCTTCTCCCGCCGTAACCCCGCGTAGAGGCGGGAGATGCCGCCCTCCTTTTCGAGCTGCGCGCGGAGGGCCGCCGGCGGCCGGCCGGCCCGCGCGGCGAACCGCTCGATCTCTTTATCGACATCTTCGCGACCGACCGTAATCCGCTCCCGCCGGGCGATCTCGTCGAGCACCAGGGCGCTGGCGACCGCGTCCCGCGCGGGCTCCCGCTGGGCTTCACGGAATTGCGCCCAGTCGATCCCCGCCTGCTGCGGGTCGACGTTCTGCGCCGTCAGCTGGCGCGCGAACTCCTCGACGCGGCGGTCCATCTCGCGCTCGACGAGCGAGGCGGGCAGCTCGAACGTGACGCGCCCGGCGAGCTGGCGGAACAGATCCGCCCGGACGTGCCGCCGCGTTGTGTCGCGCGCGTCCTCCTCGAGATCCGCGCGGATCCGGTCGCGGAGCGCGGCGAGCGACTCGAACGCGCCGACGTCCTTCGCGAACTCGTCGTCCAGATCCGGCAGCACGCGGCGGCGGATGCTCCGGATCGTGACCGCGTACGTCTGATCGGTGCCCGCGAGCTCGGGGACCGGATAGCTGTCCGGGAAGTGCACGGTGAACGTCTTCGAGTCGCCAGCGTTCAGGCCCACGAGCTGCGCGTCGAAGCCGGGAGGATTGCCGGGCGCCCCGAGCTGCACGCTGATCTCGTCGTGATGGTCGACGCGGCCGTCCGGCCCCGTGCGATCGAGCTGCATCGCCACCGTGTCGTCCTCCGCCACGGGACGGCCCTCGACCGTCTCGTATCTGGCGGCGCGCTCGCGCAGCCGCTGCAGAACGCCTTCGACCGCCTGGTCCGTGACCTCCGTCAACGGCTGCCGCAGCGTGATCGAGGAGAGGTCGCCGGGATCGAACGGCGGGACGGTCTCGAACGCGGCGGTGAACTTGAGCGGATGCCCTTCGGCCAGCTCGACGTCCCGGATGTTCGGCGTGTCGACCGGCTCGATGCCGCGCTCCTGGAGCGCCTCTTCGACCGCGCGCGGGATGAGACCGTGCATGACCTCGTGCAGGATCTCGCCGCGGAAGCGCCGCTTGACGACGCTCTGCGGGACCTTGCCCGGGCGGAAGCCGGGCAGCCGCGCGCGTTTCGTGTAATCGCGCGCGACCCGATCAACCTCCGCATCGACCACATCGGTCGGGATTTCAACCGTGAGCGTCTTCCGGGTTTCGCTGACGTCGGTGAATTCGGTTTTCATGGAGCAGTAGGCAGTAGGCGGTAGGCGGTAGGCGGTAGGCAGTGGCAGGCACTCACTGCCTACTGCCTACTGCCTACTGTGAACTGAATGCGAAAGGAGGGACTCGAACCCCCATACCCTTTCGGGTACCAGATCCTAAGTCTGGCGCGTCTGCCAATTCCGCCACTTTCGCGCGGAAGTCAGCATAGCACGCCGAAACCGAACGTATTTAGTCCCACGTGCCAGGTTTGAACGACTACCGCCTTTCAGGCGGTAGTCGTTCAATGTGAGACCGGCGGCCGCGGTCGTCCGAGCGGACCGACCGGCAGCAGCCGTGCCGCCACCTCAGCCGGGCGCGCGGCGTGAACCTCCTCGACGGCGCGAGTCAACTCGGCCAGCGTGAACGGCTTCGGCAGCACGCCGTCGAAGCCGTACTCCCGGTACCGCGCGAGCACCGGATCGTCCGCATATCCGCTCGTGGCGATCACCCGCACGTCCGGGCGGACGTCTCGGATGTGCGGCAGCGTGTCGCTCCCGCCCATGCCGCCGGGGACCGTCAGGTCGAGAATGACGACGTCGAATCCGTCACCGTTCGCGTCGGCGGCGCGGAACCGCTCGATGGCTTCGGCGCCGGACGCGGCGATCTGCGTCGCGTAGCCGAGGCTCTCGAGCATTTCCTGCGCGACCTCCGCCACCATCGGGTCATCGTCCATGAGCAGCACGCGCCCGCGCAGGCCGCGGGGCGGCGGCGCGGCGCTCTCGACCGGCTGCACCACCTTGCGAATCGACGCCGGCAGGTACACGCTGAACCGCGTCCCGGCCCCCGCTTCGGAGTCGACGGTGATCGCGCCGCCGTGGGCGTGGACGATCGAGTAGCAAACCGCCAGGCCGAGGCCCGACCCCTTCTCCTTCGTGCTGAAGTACGGATCGAAGATGCGATCCAGGTGCTCGGGTGGAATGCCGGGTCCGGTGTCCTGCACGGTCAAGCAGACGTACCGGCCCGGCGAAAGCGCCGTGCCGGAGGGGAGCGAGTCGGCGTCGAGCTCGACGTTCTGGAGGCTCACCGTGACGACGCCGCCGCGCGGCGCCATCGCCTGCATCGCGTTCAGGACGAGGTTCTGCACCACCTGGCCGATCTGCACCGTGTCGACCTCCGTCGGCCACAGGTCGGGGGTGATGTCGAACTGCGGCGCCACCGTCGATCCGCTGAGCGTGAAGCGGGTGCATTCGGTGGCGAGCTCGGCGATCGAGGCCGCGGTCTTGACCGGGGCGCCTCCCTTCGAGAACGTCAGCAGCTGGGTCGTGACGCCCCGCGCCCGCGCGCACGCCGCCTCGATGCTCGACAGCCGCGCTGCCAGCAGCTTCTGGTCCGGGCGGACCATGCCCTGAGAGAGCGACAGATTGCCGACGATACCCATCAGGATGTTGTTGAAGTCGTGCGCGAGACCGCCCGCCAGCACGCCGAGCGACTCGAGCCGCGCCGCCTTCGCCTGCTCGTGCTCGATGCGCGCGACGTCGCTGACGTCGCGCACGACCCAGACGGCGCCCGTCACGTTCCCCTCGCCGTCTCGCGTGGGCGCCCCGATCACCTGCAGCAGCCGGCTGTGCGGCTCGGCGGGAATTTCGCTGCGGAGGTGCACCGGCACACCGGTGACGAGCACCTGATCGAGCGCCTGACGCACGGCCGCGGGCGGCACGCCGAGCGCCTCGAGGATCTCCGCCAGGTGGGCGGCGTCGCGCCGGTCGCGCGCGAGCGACGCAAGCTTCTGGGCGGCCTCGTTGAGCAGCAGGACCCGGCCCGCGGCGTCGACCGAGACGACGCCGTCGCCGATCGTGCGCAGCGTGACCGCGAGCCGCGTGCTTTCGATCGCCAGCCGCTCCTTCTCGGCCGCGAGCGCCGCCTCCGACTGCGTCGCGCGCGCCAGCGCCGCCGACAGCTCGATCGCGTGCTGCCGCTCCTCCTCGAGCCGCCGGACCGACAGCTGGTACGCGCGATACGAAATGTAGAGCGGCGCGGCGACCAGCGGCAGCAGGACGTAGGTGTTGTAGTGGACGCTCAGCGACACCAGCGCGGCGACCACCGCCGAGACGAAATACGCCGGAGCGCTCCAGAAGAACTCGCGGTGCCACACCCGCGCGACCGGGGCTCTCGTCGTCAGGCCGATCGCCGTGGCCACCAGGGCGCTGCTCACACCGAAGTACACGAGCGCCATGACGGCGATCGGTCCGAAGAACGTCGAGACGGAGAGCGCGGCGAGATCGCCCCCGGACACCCGCCACGCCAGGCCTGCCGACTGGACCGCCAGCACGATCGACGCCACGCTGAATGCCGTGCGATAGAGCGGCTGGCGGCGCCGCACCCGGAAGGTGCACTGGACGAGCACGCCCGTCGAGGCGGTGATCATCGCCACATCGGTGCCGGCCAGGATGATCGCGGTGAAATCGGCCGCATGGCCCATCGACATCGTCGACGAGTCCTTGGCGAGCGGCAGCCGCAGCTTGAACAGCGACAGGAGGACGGCGCCCGCGACGAGAAACGCCAGCAAGACGGGAGGCGGGTAGTCGCGCGGCACGAGCTCCACGAACAGCGTGGCGCCTGCGGCAATGACCGCGGCGATGTACACGCGCGCGCTCAGCGTGAGGCCTCCTCCAGCGGCCGGGCCGAGCCGCCGGCGCAGGCGATCGCGCCACGCAAGTGCCGGGACTGGCAGCATGGGTATCTTTGCTGATTCTTGCGCACCCCCGCGCCGACGTCTACTGTTTTTGACCACGTAGTAGGCAGTAGGCAGATAGGCAGTAGGCAGTAGGCAATGGGCAATGGGCAATGGGCAGAAGGCGGCAGCCCATAGGCAGAACAGCGTTATGACTTGTGCGCTGCCGGCCCACTGCCTACGGCCCACTGCTTACTGCCTACTGCCTACTGCCAACTGCCTAAGTGACGCGGCGTGCAATCCTGCGCATCGGAGCCAGCTTCCGCGCTTCACTCCACTCGTGCGTTCCCCCGGGCGCTTCCACTCCTGCCGCGGGCGGTCGCGGCGCGCCAGTCGCTTTCGAGGATGGACCAGAGCACCTGGTCGTAGAAGCGGTCGTGCGAGCGGAAGGCACGCCGCAGCACGCCCTCGGCCGTGGCCCCGAGCTTGCGGAGCGCGCCGTTGCCGCGTACGTTGTGGACGCACGCGCGCGCCTCGAGGCGGCGGACGCCGATCGTACCAAAGGCAAAGTCGAGCACGAGGTGCGCGGCCGCGACGAACAGGCCGGTGCCCCAGTAGGGCGATCCCAGGGCGAAGCCCCATTCGGCGGTCGCAAAGCCCGGCTCCAGCGAGCGCAGCTGGAACACACCGACCGGACTCGACATCCCGACGGGCACCACCGCAAAACAGACGTACTGGCCAAGAGCGCGCTGGCGGTGCGTCCACGCGATGAAGCGCTCGAATTCGTCGCGTGTGGCCGGGAGCGGGGACACGAACCGCGTGACCTCCTCCGCGGCGAGCAGGGGCAGCAGCGAGGACGCGTCTTCCGTGACGAGTTCGCGCGCCGTGACGGTGGCGCTCGTCAGGACCGGCAGCGTCTGCCGCCAGTCCGGGGCCCCCACCGCGCCAGGCGCGGTGGGGTGGCGATCGCTGTCGCTCGGGTTCGTCCCGCTCGCCGCCCCTGGCGCGAACCCGCTGGTGCCGCCTGGCTCCGGCCTGGGGAGATCAGTTGCCACGCAGCTCTCCGGTTGCTTGGTCGATCACTGCTGCCAGTCTATTCGCGCGACGTGCCGCCGTGTGCGATTGTGCGCAGCCCACTTGGTCCGGCTAAAGCCGGACACTACGTACCATGGCGCCATGGCGAACGAAAGGTCCCGACGCGTGCGAGCTCCGGGCCACGTAGTGTCCGCCTTCAGGCGGACCAAGCGGACCTTGTAATTGCCGCGACGAATTCAGCATACGGCCGGGAGCCGAAGGGCAAATTTGGCGCCACCGGCAGTCGGGCGATTCTACCGGGAATTCGGCGGGCGGCGTCGTCAATCCGGCCGGTAGTCTGACGTGTGTCGGCTTACCCGCTAACGTTTCGGGTATTTCTCGGTGAAATCCGTGAGATCGGGGCGTGCGCACGGTGACGGGCGGGCGGCAGTCGGATCCGAAGGAGCGACAGCCCGCGCGTGGCAGGTGCGCGGTGGTTGCGCAGGACTGCACGGGCGCGGCGCGATGGCGAACGACTACCGGGGCTGGTTCATCGATGACGTGCGGGTCACGAACAAGTAGCCTCCGGACGGAAGGCCGGGCTGGTTGCGGTCATGCGGCCCGCAGCGCCTTGATCAATTCGACCACCTCGCGATGGCGCTCATCGGCGCGCTGGTCCATGCGGTCCAGCAGGCGGCTCATGCGTTCTTTCATGCTTTGGAGAAGTGCCCGCGTCTCTGCCTGCGTGTTGGTGATGAGCGCCCGCGTCGCCTCGCCGTTCTTGCGGGCTGCATAGGTGAGAAACGCTCCGAGGATCAACGCAAAAAGTCCCGCGGAGCTCAAGGCCACGCCCAGGAATTCCCAGAAGCTCATCTCAATGTCTGGGTCGATTCTACCATCGTCGGCCTGGCACTTTTCCTGCTCTGGCCGGCGGCGTGCGCGGCTCTCGAATCATGAGCTCCGTGAGAATGCTCGCGGTGCTCGTCGCCCTCGCAGTCCCGTTCATTCCTCCGATTGCCACCGGCGCTGCTGACCAGAGCGTCGTGTGGACGAATCTCGTCAACGTTACTGTTTCGGGCGACGTGCTGCAGAAAACGTCGGGCTGCGACGGGTGCGACGACGCCGGCGCGACGTCGGAACAGGAGCTCAGCGCGGGCGCCGGCTACGCGGAGATTCGCGAGGATGGCGTCTACCAGGGCGATACGCTCTACACCACCGGCGACGTGTTCCGTGTCGGCGTGGTTGGCGGCCGCGCGCAGTACTTCAAGAACCGGCACGCTGCTTCACGAGAGCGCGAACGCCCCGCAGTACCCTTTGCTGCTCGACACGTCGCTGCTGACCGTGGGCGCGACCGTCCGCAGTGCGAAAATCGGTGCGACCGATCCGCCGCCGGAGACCGAGGACGGCGAGGGTCTGCTGGAAAAGTCGGGTTCCCCGGAACTTCGGCCGCGGTTCACGCGCGAGGAGATTCAGGCGTTTCTGCCGCCGAATGGCGCCCGTGGCGCGTTCACCTTTCCTGAGCCCTACAACACGACCGGCGTCCGGCTGACCAACGCCAGCGACTGCGCGGACGGCCAGGACTGCCTCTGGTACGTCGGCTACTCCTACTGGAGGAACATCAACAACCACGTCGGCAAGTTCTGATCTGTACATCTTTCTCGGCATGGACCGGGCGCGCGGCGGCGGCGGGCCGGCGCTGCTCAGCTACATCAAGGCAACTGACGAGGTGCAGAACCTCGGCCCTCTGTTCAGTCCGGATTCGATCTACAGCTACAGCACGGGTGAGGGGTGGTACTTCAGCGCGATGCCACATCGACAAATCGGGCGGCTGGCTGCTGGTCATCGAAAGCAGCTCTGATGGCATGCGGCGCAATCGGATCGTCGATCTCAGCAGTGGAAACGTGACGACGATCAAGGCCGAGGATGGCGCGCTGGGACACCATGACATGGGCCACGGGTACGCTGTCGGGGCCGATACGTTCAACTCACTGGAGAATGCGACGATTCTCCTGAAGTTTCCCGTCGCGAGCACGAAACGGCCGATCGGCCCCGTGGTCCACTACAACAAGCGGTGGGACTTCGTCGCCGCCAATCACGTTGCGCACGGCAATGCCGCGGCGCTCGCGCCGGAGTCACAGTATGCGTGCGGGAGCAACGCAAGTCGCGTGGCCGACATGGCGGACGAGATCATTTGCTTCCCGCTCGACGCGTACCGGAACGCCGACGGTTCCCTCGACGTGCTGGTGGTGGGCCAGGTGATGACGGATCTCGACGCGCCGGGCGGGCAGGATCTCGACGGCGACGACTACGAGCAGCTGCCCAAAGGCGATCTGGATGTGACCGGCCGCTATTTCATCTGGACGACGAACCTGGGAGGCGACCGCCTCGATGCGTTCCTCGTGAAGATTCCTGCCGAGCGGCTGATGGGACGGTAGCGCCGGCCGGATGCGGCAGTCATGCGCGCGGGCCATGGGCCCGGTTCCCCCGCCCTAGACGACCTGCAGGCGGGGCGGGTCACATGTGCGTATTCGACACAATCACCGTGTGCACATTCGACACAGGTTCACCGGCGGGAGGCGCCACCTTGACAGGTCGTATCGCGCCATTGCGCCCTGACCGATCAGTTAGTAAAGTAGGCCGCTACCGGCTCCCGTGACCCAGGGCGCATTCCGCAGCAGCGATGTGGATTGGAGGCTTTGTTCGATGAAAGTACCCCGAGCCCTATTCAGTGTCGCGATTGTTGCCGCCACTGTCGGGATGGTTGCGATCGCTAGCGCGCAGCAGCCGCCTGCGGGGCCCATGATCGTCGTCTTTGACGAGGACGCCTCGTTCGAGGATTTCCGCGTCGTCTACAGCCCGGACGATCGTGCTGCGGCGAATCCGCCCGCTTGGAACTATCTGGATCCGGGCGTGGCCGGGGCCGTGCAGGTGCTCGAGCGTACACACGGTTTCCGCGCGGATCATGTGTACAGCGCCACGATCCGCGGGTTCGCGGCGCGATTGACGACGGTGCAGATCGCGGCGCTCCAGAACGATCCGAGGGTCTCCTATATCGAAACTGATGGGACGATGCGCATCGTCGCGCAGACGCTGCCGTGGGGAATCGACCGAATCGATGCCGATGTGAGCTCCACGGCAGCCGGCGACGGCTCGGGAGCGATCACCAACGTGAATGCCTACATCATCGATACCGGCGTCGACGCCAAGCACCAGGATCTCTACGTGGTGGGCCACGTGAACTTCGCGAATGGGCCGAACAGAGACTGTCACGGGCACGGGACGCACGTCGCAGGCACAGTGGCGGCCCGGGACAACACGGTCGATGTCGTAGGCGCAGCGCCAGGCGCGCCGCTGACTGGCGTCAAAGTGCTGGGGTGCGGTGGCACCGGATCGACCTCGGGTGTCATAAAAGGTATCGACTGGGTCACCGCGAACGCCAAGAAGCCGGCGATCGCGAACATGAGCCTCGGTGGCGGCGCGAGCCAGGCACTTGATGACGCGGTCAGGAAGTCTGCGGACAGCGGTGTCTTCTATTCGATCGCCGCAGGGAATGATGGCGCCGACGCGTGCAACTATTCACCGGCGCGGGCGGGGACGCACGGTGGCGTCCTGACTACCGCCGCCACCGACAAAGACGACAACTGTCGACGAAGAGCGGAGGCGGCACGACCACCATGTCCGGCACCTCTATGGCGGCCCCTCATGTCGGCGGCACCGGTGCGCTGTACCTGTCGTCTAACCCTTTGGCGAGCCCCGCCACCGTGGAGGGACAGCTCAAGCTCGATGCCGTCAAGCCGGGCACGTCCAGCAAGGATGGCCGCGCCATCGAGATCGTGTACGCCGGGAAGTATTAAAAAGGTCTGAAGGCCACGTGAAGGGCGCTCGTTGTGGGCGTGATCGCCATACCCGTCATCCTGCAGATACTGCTCGCCGTGACCACTGTCGCACGCGGCACTCACAGCGACATCATGGAGCCGCGGGAGGTCGTCGTCCGGTCGCTCGACGACTGGCGGGCGCTCTGGAAGGCGCACGGCAGCAGCCAGCCGCCCCCTTCGGTTGATTTCTCGCGGTCAATGGTGGTGGCGGTGTTTCTCGGGGAGCGGCCGACCGCCGGGTACGAGGTCGAAATCACAGCGGTGAAAGCACAGGGTGGCCGCGCGGTGGTGGAGTACGTCGAACGCCGCCCGGCGCCTGACGCGCTCGTCGCCCAGGTGTTGACGTCTCCGTTTCACATCGTGAGCCTTTCCCGCAGCGCTGGAACTCCGGAATTTCGGAAAATCGAGTCGCCCCGCTGACGTCGCTATGTTTGCGAGCAGCCCATCCACCGCTGCGTCCGTGCTGGCGTATCCGTTGGCCTTCTCGAAGCTGTAGGTCGTCACCACGTCCATGACATGAGGCGGGCCGGCGCTGTGCGGTTGACGGTCAGCGCGGCCGAACCGTTTCATCTCCTGCCGCGAGTTCCACGTATCCATGCCCGTCTATCGCCTGGCCGTGCGCGGTGCCGCTTACGCCGACCGCGCCGGGGGTCTGGTCGGCTCGCTCGCCGGTACCGCGAAGGTCCCGGGCGACATCGAGGCACCGATCGCGTCCCCCGACGTCTGGTTCAGGGACCGCGCGTGAAGTACTTGCTCGACACGCAGGCGTGGCTCTGGCTCGATCGCCACAACATCCTCCTGGTCACGCCGAACGGGTGGGTGCAGAACGAGCACAATCGAGAGATGCGTTCGCCGGATGAGCTCGTGGCACACGAACTGGGCTGGATTACGTATCGGCGGATACCCCAGGAACGCTGCGAAGCGGCGCCGCAGCAATTCCCGAACGAGGTGCCTGGCCAGTCGGGTCGTTGAGCGGCTCGTCGTCTCGTCCCAAGCCCCTGCCCGCCTGGCAAGTTGCGCTTTCCCCTGGCCAGTGCACTCAAGCTGGTCCACGGGTTTACTACGGGGCTGACGGGAATGGGCAAGTGAATCTTGAACCGGCAGGCGGGATACGTGCATGATAAGTGCATGGCGGTCAAGACCATCACGATCGACCTCGAGGCCTACGAGAAGCTCGCGCGCGCGAAGAAGGCCGGCCAATCCTTCTCGGACGTTATCAAAGAACGCCTCGGCCGGAAAACAGGCCGCGACCTATGGTCGGCGCTGGCGCGAGGCGTGCCGTCGGATCAGACCCTCGATCTCATCGACGTGCAGGTCCGCGCGCGGCGGCGGAGTCGTGCGCGGGCACCGAAGCTGTGACGCACCTCGACACGTCGTTTGCCGTCGATCTTCTCCGTGAAATCCGTCGCCGGAAGCCGGGTCCTGCCAGCGCGCTGCGTGAGGCGCTGGAGGAGGAGGAGCTCTCGATCAGCGTGCACGTCGCCTGCGAGCTGTTCGCCGGGGCAGAACTGTCGCGACACCCCGAGAAAGAGCGCCAAGCGATCCTGAATTTTTGCGACGGGGTCCAGATTGCTTACCCGGCGGCGACGTTTGCGCCGACGTACGGCCGTCTACTGGCATCTCTTCAGCGTTCGGGCCAGACCGTTGGAGCCATGGACCTCCTGATCGCGACGGCGGCAGTCGTCGATGACGCGTCGCTCGTGACGCGTAACGTCAAGGAGTTCTCTCGAATCCCGGGGCTGAAGGTCGTCGGGTATTGAATGACGTTGCGAGCTGATCGACCACGCCACCTTTGCGGGGATCTGCGGCATCCGCTGAAAGCCCGCGGCCGCGCAAATCTGGCGGATTCCGGTACCGTCCTATCGGGATGACTATGACTGGCTCGATCGAAAAAACGTCATCTTGGCGACGCCGAACGGCTGGGTGCAGAACGAGCACAACCGCAAAATGCGATCGCCGGGGACATTGGTCTCAGCGGAGCTGGGCTGGATTACGTATACGCGGATAGACGAGCGACGGTGCGAAACGGCACCGAAGCGATTCCCGAAAGAGGTGCGTGGCCAGTCAGGTCGATAAGGGCTGTTTCCGATTCCCGTTCCATTCCAGTGTGGTTCCTGCTCCGACGCGCCCCGCCATGGTTATGAACGGGGCTTCTCTAGGCCAGCAGCAGTCCGGTCATCGGAGCGCCGCTCGCTCAGGCAAAGATGAACGAGCGCCCACCCTACTGTGACGCACAATCCGAGCGCGGCCATCACCAGAATGGGACCGATCGCTTCCAGCAGCGCCATCTGGGCACCAAGGATCACGCCGGCAACGTCCGTGCCGCTGAGATCCGGCATGGTGGACCTCCTGGACTACAAGCCGCCAGCCCCACGTACGCGGGATGGCGGTACGTTGCACCGTGGCCGGCACTAAGCGCCTGACCAGCGACATCCGCGGCTGCACCCACGCTCTTCGGTGTCTATAATACGCGCAACGAAACGTCTCACCCCTCCAGGCCGTACAGCCTGCAACGAGAGACCTCTATGCGAACAAAACGTTGTCTGACCGCGATACCGATTGCGGCCGTCGTCTGCTCGTTCGCTCTGATCTCGCCGCTCGTACCTGCGGCCCCCGTGGCCGCGCTCGACGCAGTCGCGGCCCTTGCGCCGGAGCGGTACATGAAGCACGTGACGTATCTCGCGAGCGAGGCGATGAAGGGGCGGGGAAACGGTCTCGCCGAGCTGGACGAGGCCGCGGAGTACATCGCCTCTCAGTTTCGAGTGTCGGGACTGAGACCTCTCGGTGACGAGGGAACGTTCTTCCAGAGGTTCGAGGTCACGACCGGCGCGCAGTTGGGGCTGAGGAACGAGCTGGTGTTCAACGGCTCCGCGCTGACGCTCAACGACGATTTTGTGCCGATCAGCTTTTCGAACACCGCGGCGTTTCAAGGACCGGTGGTGTTCGTCGGGTACGGGATCACGGCTCCGGAACTGCAGTACGACGACTACCGGGGCATAAACGTCACCAACAAGATCGTCATTGCATTCCGGCACGAACCGCAGGAGTTGGACGCAAAAAGCCCCTTCAACGGAACGAATGCGACGAGGCACGCCTCTTTCATCAACAAGGCCATCAATGCGAGGCAGCACGGCGCGAAGGGCATTGTGTTCATCACCGATCCGAACAACCATGCGACCGAACCGGATGTGGTTGGGCCGGCAACGCGTGCGGCGGAATCCGACGACGCCGGCATCTCGTCGGTCCATGTTCGCGGCGATTTCGTCGAAGCGTTGCTGGCGAAGAGCGGCCGGGATCTCGCGGCGATTCAACAGAGGATCGATAGAGACCTCGAGCCGCAGTCCTTCGAGGTCCCTGATGCGCGAATCACGATCGCCACCGACGTGGCTCGCACCCGTCAGCCGGTGCGCAACGTCGTCGCGGCAGTTCCGGGACACGATCCCAAGCTGCGCAACGAATGGGTCGTGGTAGGCGCCCACTACGATCACCTCGGGCTGGGTAACCGCGGTTCGCTGACGCCGTCGCAGGTCGGCCAGATCCATCACGGTGCGGACGACAATGCATCCGGGACCGCCGGTGTGCTCGAAATCGGCCGGGTGGCGGCGACACACCAGCAGCAGTTCAAGCGCTCGCTGCTGTTCATGACGTTCGCCGGTGAGGAGCTGGGGTTGCTCGGCTCGTCGTACTTTACGAATCATCCCACCGTGCCAATCGCCGGGATTGCCGGGATGATCAACATGGATATGATTGGGCGCCTGCGAAACGATCGGATCTTCGTCGGTGGGGTGGGGACCTCACCGGCTTTCAGGCCCTGGCTGCAAGAGCTGAATCACAAGGTCGGATTGCTGCTGGATTACTCGGATTCGGGCTTCGGATCGAGCGACCACACGCCGTTCAACACCAAACGGATTCCAGTCCTGTTCTTCTTCTCCGGACTTCACGCGGACTATCACAAGCCATCCGACACCTCCGAGAAGATCAATGGGGAGGGAGCGAAGAAAGTTCTGTCGCTGGTCTACTTGATGCTGGAGCGAATCGCCAACGATGCCCGGAGGCCGCAGTACAGTGAGGTTCAGGAAGAGCCGCCGTCGGGTGGCGGCGGCGGTTACGGACCATACTTTGGCTCGATCCCCGATTTCCGCGATGACCTCAAAGGGGTGTTGTTTGCAGACGTTCGGCCGGGTAGCCCGGCCGCGAAGGCCGGATTGCAGTCGGGCGACCTGCTGGTGGAGTTTGACGGAAGGCCTATTCAGAACTTGTATGATTTCACCTACGCGCTGCGTGCGAAGAAGCCCGGCGACGCCGTTCTGGTCGTTGTGAAGCGCAATGGCGGTGAGGTGAAAGCGACCGTCGTGTTGGAAGCGAGAAGATAGCCCACAAAACGCACAGGGGCTGCGAGAGCGTCATCATGCGCATGAATCGACTATTGGCACTGGTTGCAGTGGCACTGTGGGTGTCCAGCGCTCCGTTTTCGGGGCAGGACCACCAAGCCATACGCCCGCATGCGAAGGAAACCCATCTGCGCAATATCCGCCAGCTGACATTTGGCGGAGAAAACGCGGAGGCATATTTTCCCTTCGACGGCAAGCAGATCATCTTTCAATCCACGAGGCCGCCGTACACGTGCGATCAGATTTTCACGATGGACCTCGACGGCTCCTCCGTGAAGATGGTCAGCACGGGCACAGGCCGGACGACGTGCGGGTATTTCACGCCGGACGGCCAGCGCATCATCTATTCTTCGACGCATCTGGGATCGCCCGATTGCCCTCCAGTGCCGGATCGGTCTGCCGGATACGTCTGGCCGCTGTACCGCACGTTCGACATTTTTTCCGCACAGCCCGAACTTCGACCTGTATCTGATCAATCGCGACGGCAGCGGCCTGCAGCAGATTACCTTCGACGAAGGGTTCGACGGGTTCCCGATGTTCACCAGCGACGGCAGAAAGCTGATGTGGGCCTCGAATCGCTTCGCGAGGGCGGCAGGCGACACCAACGTCTTCATCGCCGACTGGGTGGACTGAAGGTTACGTCACGCAGCGCGCAGCGCCTTGATCAACTCGACCCCAGGATGGACGCAAAGAGTCCCGCGGAGCTCAAGGTCACGCCCAGGAATTCCCAGAAGCTCATCTCAATCGCTGGCTCGATTCTACATCGCCGCTGAAATCCCGCGCGCGTGGCGGCCATCCGTTCGCCGCATCTTTGCTTCGCGCGTCACCAATCTCGGCGGCGACCGGGTCGATGCATTCGGTCGCGAAGATTCCTGCTGCGCGGCCGATGCGTCCGTAGGGCCGGCCGCGACAGTGCGTGCCGCGACCGGCCATGGTCCGTGCTTAGCGTGGCCCGCCGCCGGGAGTCGGCGGTGTCGGCGGCGTGGGAGGTGCAGGTGGCGCCGGCGTTCCGGGTGGCGCAGGTGTTCCCGGCGGCGCAGGCGATCCCGGTGTGGGTGCCGCAGGCGGTGCCGGTGATGCCGGCGGCGTGGGGGCTGATGGCGTGTCGGGCCGTCCCGGTTGGCCACCAGGGCTCGTGATCGGACGACCACCGGGACTTGCGGGCGGGCCGCCGGGTCGTCCTGCCTGTGGCGGAGTGCCCGGCGCGGGCACTCCGGCCGGCGGCCCCAGGGCGCCACCGCGACCCGCCGCGGCACCGGGGGGCTGCGCGTTTGGCGGTCCCCCACGGCCAACCGCGCCAGCCGCCTGCGGCGGCAGGTTGAGCAGGTTGACCAACGCCTCGGGATTCCCCATCGCTCCCTGCACGGCCTTGAGGGCCACGAGCGGCGCTTGCCCGTTCTCCACCAGGTGACTCAGCACGGCAATCGCCACGACGCGACGCTCCGCCGGCGCCGACTTGATTAGTGTTTGCAGGACCACCTGGGCGACGCCACTCTCGACGGCATCAGCCGCCAGGGCGAGACCCGTGAGACCAACGTCGTAGCCCTGCAGCGCCTGATTCGCCTCCTCGAGCGCCGCCTCGCGCCGTTCGACGGCTCCCGCAATCCGCTCCATCGACACGCCCTTGGCCTTGCCCTCGGCGACCTTGCTGTCGAGCAGGGCAACCGGAATGCCCGCGTCGCGCGCCCGGCCCCTGGCGGCCTCGATCCGCTCCTCCGGCGTCTGTGCGCTGACGAGACTGGCCGGCAACACGAGCATCACGATGGCTGCGGCGATCGCGATCACAGACCTCATATATCCTCCCCAGGAGCACTGATCTCGAGCCACTATTCAACCCCTCTGACATACAGACGAGCCGGTGCCAATTCGGTCACATCCCGGCCCCGAAGTGCGGCGCCGAGCGCCTCGCGGGCGCGCAGCACGCGCATCTTCAGCGCGCTGACAGAGGCGTCGAGCAGCTCGGCCATCGTCTCGTACGGCACGCCTTCCACGTAGTGCAGGACGAACGCCTCGCGCTGGGCAAGAGGCAGGGCGGCCAGCGCCTGCTGGATCTCGACGCGCAGTCGCTTGCGGTCGACGATGACTCCGGGGCCCTCCGATGCGTCGGCGAGCGGCCCCGCATCATCCAGGCGAACGTCGCGCCGGCGCGCCTCCTTGAGGTAGTCGAGGCAGCGGTGGCGCAGCGTCTGAAAGAGCCACGCACGAAACCGCGTGCGGTCGCGACAGCGAGCCAGGTTCACGTACGCGCGTACGAATGCATCCTGCACCAGGTCTGCCGCCGCGTCACGATCGAGCACCACAGAGACCGCGTGGCGGTACAGGAGGTCTTGATAGCGCCTCACGAGCTGCGCGAACTCCTCCGTCTCGCCGCCGAGCACCCGCGCGATCACGGCGGCATCGTCGGCCGGCGCCACCGAGGCGTGATGGAGGTCAGCGGCAGCCACACGCATCAAGACACCACCAGCAGCGCCACGTAGCCACCCATGCCGTCGTCGCGCCGGCCGGCAATCGATTCGGGGACGAACCAGTCGCCCTCGCCGGAGCGGAACGCGTAATGATAGACGCCGGATGACAGCGGCAGACGGATCACCCAGTCGCGGCCCTCCCGCTGCATGGGAACGGGCTGCCAGTTATTGAAATCACCGGCAATCGACAGCGACGTGCCGGGTGCCTCGGACGCCGGCACGCGGATCACCACACCCCCGGGTGCTGCGCGTGGTGCCGGCGGCGGCGGAGGCGCCGCGCGACCAAGCCGGCGCGTCACGCCGACATTCCAGCTGCGGCGCGCCAGGTTCCAGTAGAGCGGGTCGGGCGCCTCCTGCTGCACGGCGGTCCAGAGCATGGCCTGACGTCCGAGCGCCACACTGATGCCGCCGCCCCATGCCACGTCGTCGAGATTCACGTGCAGCCACTTGCCGGTCTGTACCCACACCTGCACGGGGGCGCCGCCGTAGGCGAACGTCGCCCCCACGAATGGACAGGTGTCTTCACTCGTATGCACCCACCGCGCGTCACCCTCGATGCGCGCCGTGACGCCATATGCCGCGCGCGCGCCGGTCTCGAAGACGCCGCGGTTGTCCGTCGTGCCGGCATAGAAAAGCGTCTGACCGCGCCACCCGCCGCGCAGCTCGAGGCTCGCCGCGGCGGAGGAGAGACTGACAAACGGCATCGCGTCGATGCTGACGCCTCGACCGGTCACCTCGACGAGGGCATCGCGAAACAGGAACCCATGCGCGCCAAGGTCCAGACCAAGGTTGGCGCGACGGCTCGCGGACCCTGACGGCAGAAAGCGCCCCCCCGTGCCAAATGCGCCCCAGAGCGGGTCGCCCGTGCGCAGCGGGGCCGCCGCCGTGCCGTAGACCCACGCGCCGCGCCGCGCATCGTAACGAACCGTGCCCATGATGTTGTTCGTGCCGGCGTTTGCGGATGACGGGTCGTAGACGACCTGACCGGCAGACACGTCGATGGACCACCCCTGGGCGCGCGCCTCGTCGACGACGCTGCCGCTGAGCAAGGCGGAGAAAACGAGCAACAGGCCGACCGGCCGGCATCTCATGACTGCTGCGCCTCCGAGGACAAGATCGCGATGCGACTGTTGATGCCGCCGAACCCATCACTCACGTGCTGGGCCTCCGGATCGGGAACCCACTGCTGCCCGTCGACGACGAACAGGTAATCGTGCACACCGGGCGGGAGCGGGACCGTGATGGTCCAGACGCCGGGCGCCGCTTCGTGCAGTCTGTATTGCGGCTCCCAGTTCGTGAAGCTGCCCGCCAGCCGAACATCGGACGCCTCCGCCGCTTGCAGGCGGAACTGCACGAGGAGCTGCGGCTGCACGGCCTCTGCGACGAGGGGCGCCGTGTCCGTGCGCGATCGCAGGCTGCCAGGCAGCGACAGGACGAGCACTATCAGCGCTGCGGCCGCCACCATGGCGTAAGCAGGACGGATGCGGAAGGAGACCTGCCGTGGCGTCCACACGTGCTCGAGCAGCCGCTGGAGGACATCCTGCGGGCGAGGCGCCGCCGGGCGCAACCGCTGGGTTTGAATCTGGCGCAGTACGCGGTCGCTGAAATCCGGCACCGGACGTGCGGCCACGAACGTACGGGTGTGTTCGATCACGCGCCCGACCGTGTCGGCCTGTGCCTGCTCGGCCGGCGTGAGCGCGGCGTGGTCGAGCGCACCATCCAGGTACTTGTCGATTCGATCTGTCATGCTCGCTCTTCCGTCCATCTACTGGGATGGCCCCTCGGAACAAGACGAGCGACGGTCGTCGTCGGTCACATTCCTTATCGGCGCGGCCGATGTGGCCTGCATCGCGCGGGCAAACCATGTGCCAAAAGCGCACGCAGAAACTGACGCAAACGCTCAAGCGGGTTCCGGTGCCGTCGTGGTATCATGTGGTCAGTCATTTGGCTCAAATGATGCTGAGGGGACCTGTCGAGGTGGTTGAACGCGTGGCACAGGTGCTCGGCGGACCGACGGTGCTGCATCGGACCGTCCGTACCTGGGTTGATCTCGAGCACGTGGTGCGCGCTGGTCTTCCGAAACGATCGCTGCAGCTCGTGGCACGTCGCGCGGTCGAACCGGGCGCCTCGGTCAATGATTTCGTATACAGCGTCGTCCCGCCGGCTACCTTCAAGCGCCGCAGCAAGCTGTCAGCCGAGGAGAGCGAACGAACGGAACGCCTGGCGCGTGTGGTCGCACTCGCCCACGGCGTGTGGGATGACGATCGTGACGCGCGCGCGTTCCTCAATCGTCCTCATCCACTGCTGGATGGTGAGACGCCATTGAACGTGGCACGGACCGAGCTCGGCGCGCGGCGAGTGGAGCGGCTGCTCCACGACATCGAGCACGGCCTGCCACTCTGACGCCGCATTGCACGCGTATCGGATTGGCTCGCGCGCTCATCCGCTCCTCGATGGCAGAGGCGCCGCTGCCACAGACGATGCGCGGTGGAACGGCAGAGGCCGGTACGTCGTCTATGCCGCCGAACATTATGGGACGGCACTCCTCGAGAAGGCCGCGCAACTGCATGGTCTCAAGATCCCGCGAACACTCGTGTATGTCCGGATCGAGATACCGCCGAATGCCAGTCTGGAAGAAGTGCGGATAGACGATCTGCCGGGATGGGACTCCGACTCGAAGGCCGAGAGTCAGGCGTTTGGGAATCGCTGGTATGAAGAGCAGCGATCGCTGGTCTTGTTGGTGCCGTCGCTCGCCGCGCCAGGCCTCGAGCGGAATGTCCTAATCAATCAGAGACATCCGGAATTCCGGCGCGTCACAGCTTCTGATCCCGAACGAGCTCGATGTCACCCGAAGCTGCTCGCATGACCGTCGCATGCGCGGTCGTAGCGTACCAGCCCCCGCGTCGCAACGCCACCAAGGCTAATCGGGGCTGGCATCCACGTCCTCCTCTTCGGGCACAGGCGGCGGCGCCGCCTTGTCAGGGCTCGCACCGAGCACGGTGAGGCCACGAGAGAGCGCGGCGAGTGCCTGGCGCTCGTCGTGCGTCCAAAACTCCAGCGGCTCATTGCCCGCTTCGGTGACGAGGACCTCTGCAGTGGCCACGTGGATAGCGTCGAGCGCCCGAACGTTGACCGCAAACGAGCTCTTTGCCCGTTCGATCACCACGGCGTCGATGGGTGCGAGATGTAGCATGGCGAGAAGATCGGCCAGCTCCTTGCGCTTGATCGCGGTCTCGGTGTCGTCGAGATGGCCGAGCAGCCGCTCGCGATCGACAGCGCGGAATGTCTCGACTTCGATCAGCTGCGAGGACACCACACGTTCACTCGCCGCAAGCGGCACCGACGGTCCCGGCTCGGGGAACAAGACCCGGAGGATCGCGCTAGCGTCGACGTACTTCACTTGGATCTTCGCGCACGGCGCGAAGCGACGCTTGGATCTCGATGTGCCGCCCGAGTTTCGAGATCTTGAGTGCGCCCCAGTTCTGGGTCCCTAGCCGGAGGCGACCCTCGCGCGCGAGGCGTTCCGGCCATGACGTCGGCGCGGCCTGGGGCGGTCCCAGCTCGGCAACGGGCTCGTCCCGGTCCTTCACCAGAATTCGCCCTCCGCGCGAGGCCAGCCGAAGATATTTGCTCAGGTGCGTCTTGAGCTCCGTCACATTGATGGCCTTCATGGTCACATTATAGGACCATTGAGGTCCTCGCAACCGCCAGCAGCCTCTGAACGGCAGGCCGGGCAGGCTGCGGTCATGCGGCCCGCAGCGCCTTGATCAACTCCACCACTTCACGATGCCGTTCATCGGCCCGCTGGTCCATGCGCTCCAGGAGCTGGCTGAAATGTCCAGTCATGCGTTCTTCCATGCTGCGGATGAGCGCCCGCGTGGCTTCACCGTTCTTGCGTGCGGCGTAGGTCAAGAAGGCTCCGAGAATCGACGCAAAGAGTCCGGCGGAGCTCAGAGCCACTCCCAAGAATTCCCAGAAGCCCATCTCACCCTCCGGGTCGATCCTAGCATCGTCGCTCGCGTCCGTTTCCTGCTCCCATCAGGCTGAAAAAAAGGACCGCCCGTCGAACGAGCGGTCCTCTTCGAGCGCGTTCCGCCGGCGTGCGCCGATCAATCCATCAGCGACGGCTCAGTCGTCGTTCAGGTCTTCCAGATCCCTGCGGGCCTGCCCGGCGGCGCGCCCCGCAGCCGCGTCGGCGTCCGCCTCGGGCCGCAGCGCCTGAATCGCCTGGCCCAGGCTCATCCGTTCGGTGACCATCTTCGTCTTGAGCTGATCGAAGGGAATCTTCAGGTTGTTCGACACGTGCACTGCGGCGACGAGCTGCCCCAGGTTCGAGAAGCCGGCGCTGGCCGCCTGGAGATCGGTTCCAGGCAGGAGTTTCTGCAGCTGCGCGGCCAGCTGAGGATTGTGGGCAATCAGCTCGCTCGCCGTCGGCGGCCGGCGCTCACGGGCCCAAACGGGTACCTGTTCCTGGTACTCGTCCTGTTGCGCGCCAACACCACGGCCGCGGCCTGCGGCCTCGGCCGGCGCAGTTTCGGCCTCACCGCGGCCTCGTCCCGCGCCTGCCTGGGCCGGGAGTGTTCCGGCACCCGCCGGTCGTCCACCTCGGGCCGCATCAGCCGGCCCCGCCGGCGGCGTTTGGCGCCCGCGCCCCCGGCCCGCACCCTCGGCGGCGGCCGGCGGGCCGTCGGGACGCGCCGGCGTCGGGGGCTGCGCGGTGGGCGGCTGCGTTGGCGGCGGCGTTGTGGTCGCCGGTGGGCCGCCACGGCGCCCGCCGGCCCCGCGCCCCTGTGCATTCACGACATCCAGGGGCCCCGCGATCACCCAGGCCGCGAACAACGCGATGAGTAGCGACAGCGTGCGTTTCATCGAATCCTCTCCTCAGATGGGGAGCTTCATGTCATCCGTATCTCGCGACGCCAGCAACGGCCGTGCCCTCTATGTATCATTTATCGGCGCGGGCACGGTACGATCACTTGTCGTCGAGCGTCTGATAGATAGACGATCTCGAATCGACTCGGTCACAGCGTGCGTATTCGACACAGTCCCGGTGTGCACAATTGACACACGCCGGTGGATCCCGCCGCGTTGAGTTTTCAGAGGTCAAGCTGTACAGTGCCGGGCCACTGACGCCGGAGCCAATGGATGTCATCAGCATATCGATTATCCTCCAGATGATCGTCAGCATGACGACTGTCGCACGGGGAACGAACAGCGACCTGATGGAGGCGCGCGAGGTGGTCGTGCGCGCCGCGGACGAGTGGTGATCGCTCTGGAAGAGCCACAGCGCGCAGCCGCCGCCCGACGTCGATTTCTCGCAATCGATCGTGGTGGCAGTGTTTCTTGGGCTACGTCAGACTGCCGGGTTCGAGGTGGAGATCACGGCCGTGAGGTCCCAGGACGGGAAGGCGGTGGTGGAGTATGTGGAACGCCGGCCTCCCTCTGACGCGCTCGTCGCCCAGGTGTTGACAGCGCCGTTTCATATCGTGAGCGTGTCCCGCGACGTTGGAGCTCTGGAATTTCGAAAAATCGAGCCGGTCCCCTGAGGTCGCGGCTTCCTTCGATCTCTCAGCCCGTGGGATTTACCTCATTCGAGCGGGAAGGACAGGGGTCACTTGGTGCGTGTGTGGATGTAACCGGCAGCCCACGCGACCACGCCCTCTGCCGTCCGGAGCGCAAGCCGGTAATCGTCGACGGTTACTGGCTCGGCTCCCGGATATCGGGAAGCCACCGCGTAGTCGGTCAACCCGGCAGCGTCCTTCACCGCCTCCGGCAGGTCGAATCTCGCAACCTCGAGACGGCTGAGCAGTTCCGCGATTGCGTGCGTGCGTGGGACGGCAAGCCCTCTTAAGACAAGAAGCGCCTTGAACGCCTTCTCGCACGCCTGCTCGGCGTCGAAGCAGAGATCCTCGAAGAGGACATCAGCGGTGGTCTGCCCGGCGCGCGCACGGGCGAGGTTGCTCCGGGCCCGTCGCAGCCATTCCCGGGGATCTTCCGGGCCGGAGACCTCAGGAGGCATACACCTCGCGCCCCTCGCGGAGCGCGGGCCCGATAATCGTCCCCACGCCGTCCTTGAACCGTTCGATGTCCTCCGGTGTGACGACGATGACGTCGACGGCGATCGGGATGCCGATCAGTGCGCGATAGATCGCCTGCGCGACGTGTCGGCGACTCTCCAGGCCACTCGTGATGACCAGAAAATCGAGATCGCTCTCGGGACCAGCCGTGCCGCGCGCCGCCGATCCAAACAGGATCACGCGGTCGGGGTGAGCCACTGCCACGATCCGTTCAAGGACGGCTTCAAGGGGCGTCATCGCCTCACTATACCGCGGTCCGTGCGCGCGAGCCGTCTTTCGGAAAATCGAGCCGGTCCCCTGAGGTCGCCGCTCCCATCGACCCTCATCAGCTTCGTCGGCCGCGATATCAAATCTGTATCGTGACGAGCTCGCGGCCAGGGCTGTCCCTCCCGGCGTTCGATCCGTACGACTACGAGATGGGGCGCACGCACGGGAATCAGAACCTGACGGTGGCGAATTTCGTCGCGTTCTTCATCGGGGGGATGGAGGGCAACGACGTGGTGGGCCGAATGGTGCCGATGACCGGCCTCATTCGGGACACGCCGAGCCCGAACGCGTATCTACGCGTCATCCGGCTCGTCGAGTAGGCATCCGGATCCGGAGCGCGCTGATATTGCTCCTCTACGGAACACCGAGACACCGAAGCACGTGCTCGTTGCGGCTCGCGCACTGAGCCGCGGGCTTGAGCGGCCTCCCGAGTTGACCGCGATACCCCTCTTGACACACAACGAGATTGCGGAAGGACCAATATGGTGCATTGACATTCTACTGGATCGGCATGGTCCGGTGCATTACAATGCATTGCAGGACGCGGGAAAGCAGCGATGCAGGAACAGATCACGGTCCGTCTCCCTGCCGATCTCGGTCGGGCCCTCCGTCGTGCGTCGCGACAACTTCGTCGCAAGAATTCCGACATCGTGCGGATGGCCCTCGAAGCATTTCTGCAAGTCGAGATCGGAGCGACAAAAAACCCGGCCGAACGCGTGCGGCACCTGATCGGGTCGGTCGCCTCGGGCCGGCCGGATCTCGCCGAGCGACACCGGGAGTACATGCTCGAGGCAATCCGGCGTGGCCGATGAGCTGCTGCTGGATACCGGTGCTCTCGTCTCCCTGCTGGATCGCAACCAGGCTCACCATCTCGAGTGCCGGCAGTTCTTCGAAGCCTGGACGGGAGCCGTCGTCTCCACTGAAGCGGTACTGACGGAGGCCTCGTACCTGCTGACGGGCGTCAAGGGGGGTACCGTGTCGTGCGTGGACTTCTTCCTCGCCGGTGGGGCGGCGCTTGTTCCGACGACACCAACCGCGCTGAAGCGAGTCCGCACGCTCCTGGACAAGTACGCTGATCTGCCAATGGACTTCGCCGATGCGACGCTCGTGGTCCTGGCAGAGGAGCTGGAGACCTCGCTCGTGTTTACGACGGATCGCACCGATTTTTCGGTCTACCGCATCAAGGGCCGCAAGCCGTTCCGGATCGTGCCTGCGTAGGGTCGCGGAGGGCAGGCGGTGCCGGTGGCGTGGCCGAGGCAGGCGCTGATCGGCAATTCACGCGAGCGCCAGTGGCGTCGCCCCGCTCGTAGGTCCGGCTGAAGCCGGACGCTACGTGCGGACGCGACGTACGTGGTGTCCGGCTTTGAGCCGCACCTGATGAGAAGGTCGTTGCGCTCGCGCCACGGCGCCCAGGGGGCTCATTGGGGCGGCCCGGCGTCCTCCAACACGATCGATCTGCCGCCTGGCACCGCCGGATCAGGGAGCTCTCCGTCTTCGACGGGCGGACGCAGCAACTCGGCGGGCACGCGAACCGCGGCCCCACGCTGATCCTCTCGATGAGGATCGAGGCATCGACGCCATCCTTGTCCGTGGTTCGCCAGACCGCGATAGGCGCGAGATTGGGCTTGCGCGCTCAAGTGAGCGTGGTCGTCAGCACAAAGCGGCAGATTGTTCAGCAACTGTCCCGCGGCATACCCGTACCCTTCGAACCGCTGTTGGATGAAGAAGCCCATTTTGATAGTGGTAATGAAATGTCCGTATACCCACGCACCGAATCGAACCGTGGGTTCCTGGTGTTCGAGCTTGTATATTGTGCCGGAGTCGATGCCTACACGCGCGTAGCGGTAATCCTCAACCAAGGTCCATTCCGTAGTGGCCGGCAACTGTGCATTATTCAGCAACAGTCCCGCCTCGTCTCCGTTCTTGACCACAATGTTGAGATGGTTCGAACCGGTCGCATTCGGGAACGGACTGTTCGGAGGCGCGGCACCTGGTGTCTTGAAGAGGTAATCACGGCTGAACTGGTTCACCGGTGGGACGAGCATCGCGGACGCATCGCTCTTGTTGAATTGGACCACGAGTGCCGGCTTGGAGGTTCTCAGTGAAATCGCCGATGAAGTTGTCTGGTTGTGCAGATGGAACTGTCCCGCATTCAACGTGGCCTTGATTGCTCCGTCGATTTCAACGTCCGTCCCGTCCTGGTGAGCCAGGACACGGACGAGATACCCCGCACCGTTCCGGGCCACAATCGGCGCGACGACGAAGTCGTTGCCCCACGCGTTGACCGGCACCATCTGCTCAACGATGTGGTCGGGCTGACCGCCCGTGCTGCCGTTCTGGTTGCCACTGAACACTGCGACGGGCTTGTCTGCCGTCACCAGCGTGCCGGTCAGATCACCGGAAGTGACCTGCAGGAGGAACGCCTGGAGCTCATTGAGCGGAACCTGAAATGGTGTGCCCGCTGGGATCTTGACGAAGCTGATCGTGACGTCAACTGGCGCCGTAATGGTCACCGTCGTATTCTCTTCCGTGCCCACAACTGTCACCTGCGTCCCAATGGCAGACGAAAACACTCCGAGACCCGTAGCCGCCCTGTATTCCGTGCTCAGGACGTCGGCTGGCAATGCTACGTACGCACCGGCACTACCGGTCAAAGAATCGGTGGGTCGGCACCCCGGCGGCATCCGAGAGGCGGGGGCGTTGCACGTCTGACTCAAAGCGTAAACGGCGATAGGGGCTCCTTCCTTCGTTGAATCGAAGGCATCCACCGAACGCACACGGACGCCCTTATCACTGACGGCGTTGACTGCTGTGATCTGCAACTGGGGCACAATCGGCACACTCAATACCGACGACCCGGCTACATTGACTTCCGAGAAAAACCCGGGCGCTGAGAGCTCGACTTTGACGTCGATCGCTGCCTCGTTCGCAATCATCAGCGTCAGCGCGGGCGTCCCGGAAAAATTCAGCGGGAACGCCACGAAGAAGTCCGTCCCCTTGTTGTCCGGCGCTCGGACGGGAAAGTCCGCCCGCAGGCTGGATGCGGCGACAACGAAGAGCAGGATGAAAACACGGCGCATGGTCACCATAAGAAAGCCCTCGTACGGATCGCTCGAGCGCGAGCGACGCTCCTTCGCGACCCCGAACTGCGACGGCAGCGCGCCCGAATGGCAATGGCCCGGTCTGAAGAGACTCGTACTCACCCCCGTTGCGGGGCAAATACCGGACCACGCCAAAAACGGCCAGAAAACGCGCTGATCGGGCGTGCGGTGTCGGTTGCCCGGTCAGCGTGCACGCAGCCAAATCGGTAGAGGAGGGAGCCTGGAAGCGCCTCAGGCTGAATTTCGAACGTGCGGCGAGGTGACGGTGTTCCGACCGCGGGATCCGGATTACCGACACGCCGAGGTCCGTCTAAAGCCGGACGCCACGTACTCTTTTAGTGAACGTACGTCTGTTTCAGTGAACTGTTTCTCCCCAAGGTTCACGAGCCTGCCGCCAGTCGGTCTCGAGAATCGCCCAGAGTACCTGGTCGTGGTACTCGCCGTGCCGCAGGAACGAGCGGCGCAGCACGCCTTCGGGCAGCGCGCCAAGCTTTCTGAGCACGCCGTTGCCGCGTCCGTTTCGCGTCGAGGCGCGCGCCTCGAGTCGATGTATACCAACGATGTCGAATGCGAAGTCGACCAGGAGCTGGGCGCCCTCCATGAACAGCCCGGTGCCCCAGAAGGGCGACCCCAACGCGAATCCCCACTCGGCGGTCGAAAAGCGCGGCTCGAGCGATCGCACCTGGATCAATCCGACGGCCACCGACATGCCGCGCGGCACGATGCCGAACACGATGCACCTCCCGACCGCGCGCTGCTGGTGCGTCCACTCGATGAACCGCTCGAACCCTTCGATGGTCGTGGGCGGGGGAGAGATGAACCGCGTGACTTCTTCCGTGCTGAGCATAGTGAGCAGCGAGGGCGCATCCGACAGCTCGAGCTCGCGGAGTGTCACATCACCGTTCGCCAACACCGGCAGCGACCGCCGCCAGTCCGAGGAAGAGGTGGCGACGGTCCCGACCAGGCCCGCCGCCCCCGTGTCCAGTTCAGGTCCGTAAAAGCCTGTTTCCATGACGGTCTCGTCTGGCAGTCGTTAGTTGACGATCCAGCTGTCGCCCCAGACCAGATTGTCGCCCCAGACGATGTTGTCACCCCAGACGATGTTGTCACCCCAGACGATGTTGTCGCCCCAGACGATGTTGTCGCCCCAGACGATGTCGATGTTGTCGCCCCAGACGATGTTGTCGCCCCAAACGATGTTGGTGCCCCAAACGAGGTTCGTGGACGACACGACGTCCGGTCCCCAGACAATCAGAGACGACCAGTTGAGCGCCTCATCACCGATGTAGGACACCGGGTCCATGAACGGGTCCAGCAGGTACAGCTGTGGATCGAAGGGCCCGATCAACGGATCGACCGCGGCACTGGCCAGCCAGCCCACCATCATGGCGATACGGGTCGCACCCTCCGCATTCACCTCGCCCGTGCCCCCCGTGAGCAGTTCCGCAGGGGTGCCGTCGGTGTTGAGCACGGCTGTCGCGCTGTACTGGAGCATCGCCTTGACCGCCACCGGGCTCGGCAGCGGGTCGGGCGCGAGCGTCGCGTACCACCAGTGCGCCTCCAGGATCGTGGCGACGACGCCGGCCGTGACCGCCGAGGCCATGCTGGTGCCGCTCAGCGTGAGGTACGCCTGGTCGCCGACATAGTGCGTGTACTGCGGGTAGGTCTGAAACAGATAGCTCGACGGATCGGCCACCGAGACGAGCTTGTGACCCGGCGCAACCGCGTCGGGCTTGGCAAAGCCGTCGTACCATGTGGGGCCGCGCGAGCTGTAGGCCGTGACGAAATCATCCCCTCGGTTGAGGGTGTTCAGCGTGTTCACTGCTCCCGACGTGATCGCCGACCGCGCGTTGCCGGGCGAACCGATGCCCGCATACCCGATCGCGCCGGTCTCGGGATTCGTGCCGTAGTTGCCGGCCGACACGGTCACGATGAGGCCGCCCTGAACCGCGGTCTCCACCGCCTGCACGAGCGGGTCGTCGGCCGCCGCCGCCGCGATGCCGTGCCCCAGCGACAGATTGACGATGTGGATGTTCAGCGCCTCGCGGTTCAGCGTCGCAAACTCGAGAGCGCGGATCACGTCGCTCGTATACCCCTTGCCGGACGAATCCAGCACCTTGAGCCCGACGAAATGCACGCCTGGTGCGACGCCCGTGTAATTCAGATCGTTCGCCCCGATGAGGCCGGCCACGTGCGTGCCGTGGCCGTAGCCGTCATTTGGCGCCGTTGGGACGGTGTCGCCGCCCGTGAAGTCGTAAAACGCCGTGATCCGATCGGCAAGCCCCGGAACCGGCGCGATGCCGGAGTCGACGACCGCCACACCGATCCCGTATCCCGTCGAGTACAGGCCGACACCGAGCGTATCGCGCAGCGAGTACGGGTCCGTGTTGGCCGTGTCGTTGTCGGCGAGGACGATCGTCGCCGTCTGCGACGCCGTGACCTGGAAATCGGCGCCCGCAGACTCCACGTTCGGGTTCTCGACCAGGCCCTTGAGGCACTTGGACGTGACGTCGACGCTCAGCGCGTCGATGAGCTTGTGCTCCTCGCGGATCCGTGCGCCGCATCCCTCCAGCGCCAGTCGAATCTGACCGCGAGCGCCCGGCTTCGTGCGGATGATGACGCGCTGCCGCTCGGTGCCGTTCTTGTCAGCCGCGACGGCCTGCCTCAGAACTTTGTCGAGCTTCTCCTTTGCTTCGACAGCCGGAGCTACCAGAAGCAAGGCGCCGAGGAGGAGGCCAACCGGACGCAGGAAGGAGGCTTTGGAAATCATAGCGGCCCGGGGGAGAGCAAGTCTGCGGCCGTCCGGCTGAGCGTCTGGAGTGGCGGAAAACCGGCCAAAATCTGACGGATCACCGTCCGAGGGTGTCGACTGCACGGCCACCGTGCGCGCCGCGCGGTCCTCGCACGCCGCCGCCTCAGCCGGAATTGCGGCGAAGTTCGGCGAATTCCGCAACAATCAGGGGGTGCCGGTTTTCCGACCGCCGGATCCGGATTCCCGACAGCCTAAAGGCGGCTGGAGACCGCCTCTGTCATGTCGCTTGCACGGATTGGCACACGAAATCGCGAGGGCCGGCTAAAGCCGGCCGCCACATACCGGATCTCAGGCTCTGGGCTTCGGACTTTGGGCTTTGGCCTGAAGCCCGTAGCCGGTAGCCCGAACCGAAAGTCGCGCGAAATTCTGGGGCTTAATGGACGATCGCGGCGGTGGCGCCGAAGAACCCGGTCCTCGCCCTGGCCCAGTCGGTGTCGAGAATCGACCAGAGCGCCTGGTCATGGTAGTGGCCGTGCCGCAGGAACGAGGCGCGCAGCACCCCCTCGCGCACGGCGCCGAGCTTCCGCAGCGCGCCGTTGCCCCGCCCGTTCTGAACGGCGGCGCGCGCCTCGAGCCGGTGGATGCCGGTCGTCGTAAAGGCGAACTCCAGCACCAGGCGGGCGCTTTCGACGAACAGGCCCGTGCCCCAGAACGGCGAGCCAAGCGCAAATCCCCATTCGGCCGTGCCAAAGCCCGGCTCGAGCGAGCGGATCTGCAACAGGCCGACCGCCGAGGATATGCCGTGCGGCACCACGCCGAAGATGACCGCCTTGCCGGCCGCCCGCTGCTGGTGCGTCCAGAGGATGAAGCGCTCGAATCCTTCGATCGTTGTCGGCGGGGGCGAAATGAACCGCGTGACCTCCTCGGTCGTCAGCATCGCGAGCAGTGACGGAGCGTCCGAGAGCTCGAGCTCCCGGAGCGTGACGCTGCCGTTCGTCATCACCGGCAGCGCGGCGCGCCACTCGGTCTCGACGACAGGCGCAGCCCCCGGGACGGGCAGCAACGTCAGCGCGGCGTCGTCGAGGTCGGGACGGTAGAAGCCAGTCTCCATGGTTCTACTCGCTCCAGACGATGTTGTCGCTCCAGACGATGTTGTCGCTCCAGACGATGTTGTCGCTCCAGACGACGTTTTCGCTCCAGACGATGTTCTCGCCCCAGACGATGTTCTCACCCCAGACGATGTTCTCGCTCCAGACGATGTTCTCGCTCCAGACGATGTTCTCGCCCCAGACGATGTTCTCGCTCCAGACGATGTTCTCGCTCCAGACGATGTTCTCGCCCCAGACGATGTTCATGCCCCGGAGCTGGGTACCCCAGACAATGTTGTCGCCCCAGACGACGTTCTGGCCCCACAGCGGCAGGTTGTACTGGATGAGGGCATCGCCCCAGACGATGTTGTCGCCCCAGACGATGTTCTTGGACCACACGGCAGTCTCGGTACCGAACGCCGACCAGGGAGTCACGCCGGCCACGAGCCACGGCTCGTAGACGTCGGCGAGGGTATTGATGGCGCCGGCGAGCTCGGTAGCGCCGGCGCCGTTCACTTCGCCGGTACCTTGCGTCAGCACGTCGTACTGCAACCCTCCCTCGTCAACGATGGGAGTTGCCGTGTACTGAAGGACTGCTTTGACTGCATTTGGCGCGAGCGGCTGTGGGCGAGTACCGCCAGTGCCGGACGAAGTATCGCCCGAATTGATCGACGTGTACGAGGCGTACGGATGCGCGCCGTAGAAATACGTCGTCGTGGAGATGCGGTTCGCTTCGAGGATCGTGGCCACGACGCCGCTGGTGACGGCGGCCGCCATACTGGTGCCGGTCAGCGTCACATAGTGTGTTGCCGCCCTCGCTCGGACCGGCTCGGCGGCGATCGTCCTGAACAGCTTGCTGTTCCCTGGAACAATGGACTTGAGCTTGTACCCAGGCGCCACAACGTCGGGCTTCGCAAACCCGTCGAACCAGCTTGGTCCTCGGGAGCTGAAGGCCGGAATTCTGTCGTCCAGCCGTGACAACGTGTTGGCCGTGTTCGTTGCTCCTGCCGTAATCGCCGATGGCGAGTTTCCGGGAGATGTAATGCCGGCGTACCCCGGCTCCCCGGTCTCGACGTTCTTGCCGTAATTGCCGGCAGACACAACAACCACGATGCCGGCCCGAACGGCGGCCTCGACCGCCTGCACCAGCGGATCGGTGGCCGCGGGCTCATAAATGTGATGTCCGAGCGAGAGATTGATGATGTCGATGCCGAAGTCGTACCGATGGGCAATTGCAAACTCGATGGCCTGGATCACGTGGCTGGTGCGGCCAGTTCCGGTGGCGTCGAGCACCTTCAGCCCGACCAGCCGCACCTGCGGCGCGACACCGGAATACCGTCCGAACGATGCGACGCCCGATCCCCCGATCAACGCCGCCACAAACGTGCCGTGGCCGTAGTCGTCGTACGGCGTCCTGGCCACTGGGCCGTTGCCGCCGGTGAAGTCGTAGAAGGCCGTGATCCGGCCTCCAAATTCCAACCCGTTGGACGCGAACCCGGAGTCGATGACCGCGACGCCGATGCCGGTGCCGAGCGGCGACGAGGCAGAAAGGCCAAGAATCTCGCGAAGCGTCGGCTCGTCGCTCGGAGAGGGCGCGGCGGCGTCGAGCGTCGTCGTCGGGCTCCTTCCAGTGGCTGCCCTGTTGTCCTTCTTTGAGTTGCTCCCCGCGAAGACGTCTGCGTCGATCGACATCGACAGTACCGATTCGCTGGCCGCAAGTGTGGCGAGATCATCGGCGTCGACTTCGGCCGAAATGGCGTCAATGCTTGCGTGCTCGCCGTGGACCTTTCGGCCCTGCGACTTCAGAGTCTTGCCGATCGCCTGGCGGTGGCCCGGTTTCGTGCGAATGATGACTCGCTGGCTCTGCGAGCCGCTGTTGACGGCTTCGCGCAGGACCTGATCGAGCTTTTTCTCGGCCTGGCCGGCGAGGGCCGGCGCCGCCAGGACGAACGCGCCACACACGAAGACCAGCAACCGAACGACATGAGGTAGACGAATCATCTGCCCCTCGTGCGGCAATTCTCCGGCCACCTGGTCCGGACGCCGAAATCCGGCCAAATACGTGGAATTCGAGGGATCCTCGCGGCCGCTCGGTGTCGGTTCGCACGGCACTGTGCGGCGCGCACACCGGCGGAGCCTCGCCCGTCGCCCCCGCCTGGTACGTGCTTGGGGCCTGAAACGTCGTACGGCGCGGCTGACGGTTTTCCGGCCAGGCGTGTCGGACGCCCGTCATCCAGCGGCCGTCCGCACACCCGTCGAGGGCGTTTCGTGCACTCCTATGCACCCCTGACGACGCACCGCTCGCCCGCGCGCGCCCCGGCGTCACGCGGTCTGTGTCGATAACGCCCGCTGGACCGCTATAACGGCTCCACGAAGTGTGCGTACCAGCCTCAACGAGCCGTATAGCGGTCCTAAGCCCTTGGCTGGTTTTCCGGTAAGATGTGCGCTTCGTGCGCGATCAGATCGAGCTACCAGGGCCCGACACGCTGCTGGCGCTGAATCGGGCCGCCGTCACGGCGCGCCTGCTGTCCGGGCTCATTCACGACATCAACAACGCTTTGCAAGTGATCTCGGGCACGCTGGAACTGCTGGAGCAGCGGACCGACATGCCCGCGGCGGCCGCTCCCGCACTCGATCGGCTCCGCAGCCAGAGCGCTCGCGCCACTGCGGCGCTCGCCAACGTGCAGCTCTTCACGCGAGCGCCGGTCCAGGAGTCCGCCACGGTGAACCTGCGCGAAATTGCCGAACATTCCATCACGCTGCGCGCTTTTGCCATCCGGCGCGCCGGGCTGACGATCCGGCTCGAGGCGCCGGCCGACGACTATCAGGTCGCGGGGATTCGAGGCCAGCTCCAGCAGGCGGTGCTGAATCTCATTGCCAACGCGGAACAGGCGCTGGCGGGGAGGCGCGGCTCCATCCTTGTACAGTTGGAGCCGGCGGACGGGGCGGTCGTGCTGCGCGTCTCTGACGATGGCCCTGGCGTTACTCTCGATCCGCCGGAGCGCGCCTTCGGGCTGTTCGCCAGCACGCGGGAGCCCTGGGAGGGTGCCGGGCTGGGGCTCTGGGCCGCCCGCGAGATTGCGGGCAGCCACGGCGGGACGCTCACCTACGAGCGGCAGCCGCAGGGCGCGTCGTTCGTGCTGACACTGCCGCGACGGACTACAATCACCTCAGGGTCTGTATGAGCTTCTGGGAAGTGCTCGTTTTGGTGTTGAGCGCCGCGGGGGTGTTTGCCTCGATCTTGGGAGCGTTTCTGACCTATGCTGCCCGCAAGAATGGCGAGGCCACGCGGGCGCTCATCAAAGACACGCACGCAGACACGCGGACATTGATCAAGGACACGCACGCAGAGACCCAGGCGCTCATCGGCAACATGCAGGCGGAGGCGCGGGCGCTTATCCAAAGCATGGAAGAGCGCATGAGCCGGGTGCTGGATCGGATGGACCAGCGGGCTGACGAGCGGCATCGCGAGGTCGTCGAATTGATCAAGGCGCTGCGCGCCGCCTGAAGGCACCCCAACGCGCTAATTCCCGCTTTCCACTTGCAGCGGGGCCACCGCCGCTTCCTCGATGCTGAGCCGCTGCAGCTTGTCGAGAAACGTCGTGCGGCTCAAACTCAGCAGCCGCGCCGCCTGCCGCTTGTTGCCGCCGGTCTTTTCGAGCGAACGCGTCAGCAGCTCGCGCTCGAGCTGCGACACGACCGCCGTGAAGTCGAGACCCTCGTCGGGAATCGACACGACGGGAACGAGCGCCGAGTTGGTCTGGCTGCGCACCTCCTCGGGCAGCGCCTCGGGACCGATCGCCGGCGCCGCCATGCTCATCGCGACGGCATGCTCCATCGCGTTCTCGATCTGCCGGATGTTGCCCGGCCAGGGGTGCGCCATGAGCATCTGCAGCACCTCCTGCGTGATCGGCTTCGGTGGAATGCCGTTTTCGGCGCACGACTTGTTGACGAAGTGCTGCGCCAGCAGCGGAATGTCCTCGCGGCGCGAGCGCAGCGGCGGCAGGCGAATGGGAATGACGTTCAGCCGGTAGAACAGATCCTCGCGAAACGAGCCTTCCCTGACCAGATGCCGCAGATCGGAGTTGGTGGCGGTGATGACGCGGATGTCGACCTTCATCGACTTCGATTCGCCGAGCCGCTGGACCTCGCGCTCCTGCAGCGCGCGGAGCAGCTTCGCCTGCAGCGGCAGCGACATCGACGCGACCTCGTCGATGAACAGGGTGCCGCCGTCGGCGAGCTCGAACCGGCCCACGCGCGCGCTGACCGCGCCGGTGAAGGCCCCCTTGGCGTGGCCGAACAGCTCGGCCTCGGCCAGCGTCTCGGGAATGGCCGCCGCGTTGAAGGCGACGAACTTCTTGTCCGCCCGGGGCGAGTTGTGGTGGATCGTCCGGGCAATCAGCTCCTTGCCCGTGCCCGTCTCGCCGATGAGGAGCACGGTGCTGTTGGTCGGCGCCACCTGCTCGAGCGTCGCGAAGAGCTGGCGCATCGTGCTGTGGCGCCCGATGATGCTGTCGAAGCGGAAGCGCTCGCGGAGCTGGGCGCGCAGCTCGGCGTTCTCTTCGCGGAGCCGCAGCTGGTCGATCGACGCCTCGAGCACGCGGGCGAGCTGCGTGAGCTGAAACGGCTTGATCAGGAAGTCCACCGCGCCGCGCTTGATGGCCGACACCGCGTCGGCCACGCCCCCGAAGCCGGTCACCACCACCGCGCGGATCTGCGGATAGCGGCTCAGCGCCTCCTCGAGGACGTCCATCCCGCTGCCGTCCGGCAGGTTCAGGTCCGTGACGAGCGCGTCGTAGGCGAAGCCCTTGAGCCGCTCGATGGCGTCCTTCGCGTCGGGGGATTCCGCGGCGGCGAAGCCGGAGGCCTGCAGCGATTCGCAGACCGTTTGTCTCAGCTCCGCGTCGTCTTCGACGACCAGTACTGCCCGTCGTCCGGGTTGCGTCATGGTTGGACCGCTGGGCGGCTCATTCCGAGAGTTTTCCTACGTGTTGCTGCCACGGGCGCCGTGGCTGGTGGCGTGCGAGCGGCGCAGACCCCTGACAGGTGTTTCGACCGTTCCGGTCAAAACATTACACTTCCGTCCGGATCTGCAGGCGCTGTCTTACAGGGAGTGCCTATGATGCCTGGGGTGCTTGAACGACTACCGCCTGAAAGGCGGTAGACTCCGCGCGCGACTGAAAGTCGCCCCGCGCGCGGGTGTCGCAGCCCGACGCGGTAGTCGTTCATAGGCGCGCGCCACGGCGCGCGCATCGCCAGTCCCACGTGCTCGTTAGCTCGATGCAGCCGATCAGATCGGACCTGCTGAAAGCTTACCGCCTGAAAGGCGGTGGGTTTAGACCTGGCACGTGGGACTAAAGTGCCTACGGTGCCGGTCAGGGCGCCGGATGGCCGCCCGGAATGGCCCGAAGCAGCCGCGGACTGTGGTCGTCCGGCTGCGCCTCCGCGACCTGGCGGCGCCGCAGGCGCGCGGCCTGGCGGACGAGGGTGACCACCGTCCGGCGCTCCACGGCGTGGGAGTCGGCCTGACGGAGCGAGATCTCGCCGCGACTGACGGCGGCGGCGAGCGCCGCGTCGAGCGACCGCATGCCGTCCCGGCCGGCACGCTGCACCGCCTCGATCGCCTCGAAGTTCCACGCTTCGAGCCCCGCGCGTACCTCGGGCGTCCCGACCAGCAGGTCATGGACAACCCCGCGGCCGCCGTCGAGGCGGCGCAGGGCTCGGTAGCTGAAGCCGCACCGGAACCATGCCGCAACCAGCCGGCGCAACTCCATTTCGGTCGACCAGTCGATTGTGCGCAGGAATGAATGGACGGCCCGCGGCGTCGACGGCGCCACGACCCCGATGATCACGAGGCAACCGGCGCTCACGGCACGGATGGCCTCTTCGGCCGCCCCCGCGGAGGGAAGCGCCACGACGAGCACGTCAGGCTGTTCCCGTGCCGCTTGGCGAACGGCGGCGGCGCGCTCGGCGTCGGACCCCCCGACGCGTCGCACACTGACCGAGGCGCCGGCGATGTCGTGCCCCAGGCCCTCTGCAGGCTCGACTGAAATGAGATAGCCGCGCCGGCTCGCGGTCCACTCGGCAACGGCCGCCACCATCGCGGTGACGTCAGCGTCGGCGGCGGCGGAGACAACCACGAGCCCGTCGTCTCGTTCGCAGGATCGCCGTACCCGTCGCGGGATGTGTTGCTGGAGCGCGGCCGCCGACTCCGGGGAGGACCAGGTCAGCACGAAGCCAGGGCCGCGATGATCGACAAATGCGCGGCACCGGACGAGTCCGATCCCGTCGTACTCGCGCACCAATTCGTGCTCGCCTGCGGCGTGCCACTCCTGGTCGCTCGTCAAGGCGGTCGTGATCTCATCGAGCATCGCGGCGTCCAGCGTCCCGGTTGCGAGAGGCTCGAATTGGCTGTCGATGCGCACGACCGGCGCGTCGCCGGCTCGCAGGTACAGCGCACGCGCTTCTCGGTGAGCGGCTTGCCGGATCCAGTACTCCAGCTCGCCCGGCCCTCCCTCGAAGCGCGTTGACGGCTCTTGGCTCCGCTCGCGGTTCGGAACGATTCGTATCGGGATCACGGGCCGTTCGAGCTCCGGCTTGGAGTCGGAGTCGGTGCCCGCCGCAGCGTCCCATGCCGCCGGATTCTCCTGGCCCGGTTCTCCAACTGGTGGTTGGTCCCGCGCTGCAACCGACAGGGTCGTGACCGAGTCGGTCGCCGGCTGAAGCTCCGGTTCCGCCCTCGCGACCGCTTCGGGCTCTCGGGTCGCGCCTGCACTGGATTTCAGCTCCGGTGACGGCGTACTGACCAGCCGGAATTCGCGCGGGCCATCGGGCACTGACACGAGCATCGACGCCGCGTCGGCCGCGGCCATCGTCTGGGCCGCTGGTGCAGCCGGCGTTGGTGCCGGTGCACCGCCCGCCCTCGATCGTCGAAGCTCGATTTCCACCCATTCGGGGTCCTGGTCGGGCGGCGTCTCCGATCCCGCCGGCGGCACGACGAGCGGATCGACACCCGGGTGAGGCACGGGGAGCGGGGGAGGAACGGGCGGCGGCGCTTCCGTCGGCACCGGGATGCCGCTATTGGCCTCGGCGACCGGTGCCTCGCTCCCGGGGAGGACGCGGCGCACCTCAATCGTAATGTCGTCGCCGGCGCGGCGCGTGTGTATGACGAGTGGAGCGGCGAAATCGCTCAGCCGCTCGACGACGCCGTTGGTCTCGGCAAAAACGCGTTGGCCGGCGGGCGACAGCACTTTGCCGGCCAGCGTTTCGAGCGCCTTCGAGGACACTCTGGCCGTGCCGACATCGTGGCGTCTGTCGCCTGTCACGATGTGGGGCGGCTCCCCGGAACGGAGCACGAGCCGTTCGCCGCCCGCGCGATCGAGTGCGGCGATCAACGTCGCCAGCAGGCTCATCAGCAGTGTATCGGTCAGTGCGCCTCGAGAGGCAAGCGCTGTTCGAACTGGAGGGCGGTGCGGTAGACGACCCCGGACTGGATCGAGTGCAGCGCCGACCGGACGGTCGTCGCGCGCAGCGCGTGACGCCGGCCGTTCAGCCGCACGAACAGGTCGGCAGTCGTGCCGGGGCTCAAGCGGCGCGACGTTTCGATGAGCGCACCGGTCTCCGAGATGTTGACGATGGCCACATCCGCGGCGCCCGGGATCGTCAGCCGGACGTCCGTGGGCAGCTCTTCGCAGGCGTGACGTGGCGCAGCGCGGCGTTCGCTCTCGGCGGCGCGCGGGCGCGCGACGACCGGAGCCGGCGAGGCGGCCTGCGGCTCGCCTTCCAGGCTCGCAATCAGTGAATCGATATTGAGATCCGCCAGCAGGTTCTGAATCTCTTCAGCCGTGATGGTGCCGTGGGCCGCTGGGGCCGTCGTCGTCATCTGAGGGGGCGTCGTCATGCCCGCCCGCTGTGCGAGACCCATGCCATACCACATAGTGTGGGTTGAAGCCAAATACCTACTACATATTGGTTGAATCGGACCTACTGAAGGTCGGCTCACCGGCGATAGCGGTCGTGGCGACGACAGCGGCGCGGCGCAGCATGCATGCCACGTCGCGCCATTGCGCACGGGTGGATCGAACTGCGCGTTTTCGCTCACGCGCGGCCGACTGTCAGTGCGTCTGCGACATGTCATCGAGGCGTCTCGTGTTACCCCACTTGAACGTTCCGTGCCGCGAGCCACGAGTGAGATGTCGGCGCGCCGGCAGGGGCGGGCGGCGCGACGGCACTTTGCGTGAGCCTGTCGTGCGATTCGCGGGTGTTCGGCCGCTGTTTTGCGCCCAATTGCACGCGAGTGCGCCTGGCATCTCGCTTGCCCTGCAACGGACGGTTTCCGATCCAGTCCCCGTCCGGTAAGCGGTTTGTCGCTGCGAGGAGGTGCTGTGCGGCCTGTCACGAGCTCGTATTCGAAATCGGATCCGGCGGCGGCTGTGCGCGCCACGACGAACGCGCCGCACGCGCCGCTGGCGCGCGAACTGGGCTCCCTCGCGAACGTGTCTGGCCCGAACGGCATCTATATCGGCTGGCGGCCGGCCGATGCCGCGGACGAACGACGACACCGCCTGTTGGCAGAGGTCACGGTTGGTCTCGAGCGGACCAAGGCGATGCTGGCGCGTCTGGGTCCGGACCTTGCGCAGTCGGGCCTGCTGGCGGCGTTCGAGACCCGCGCCCCCGCCACGTACTTACATGCCTGTCGCGTGGCGGAGGGGGCTGTGGCGCTTGCCAGCCGAATCGGGCTGCCCGCCATGGAGGTCAGCGGGATCGGGCGCGCGGCGCTCTTTCACGACATCGGCAAGCTTGCGATTCCATTGCACATCCTGGATCGCCCCGGTTCGCTGAGCGATGACGAGATGGCGATCCTTCGGCTTCACGTCACGATCGGTGCGGAGCTGCTGGCGGGGATTCCCGTGCTTGCGGCCACGGCGCCAATCGTCCGCGCGACACACGAGCGGCACGACGGGAGCGGCTATCCCTTCGGGCTGGCGGGCTCGACCATCCCGGTCGGTGCGCGCATCATCGCGCTCATCGACGCACACGACGCGATGACCGCGCGACGCCCCTACGGGACGCCGCTGTCGTGGAGTGACGCCACCGCCGAGCTCGTCCGGTGCGCGGGCACCCATTTCGATCCCGACGTGGTGCAGGCGTGGTCAACCATGTTCGGCGGCGAGTCGATGCCGGCCGTCGCGGCGGTGGCGGCAGGCGCGTGACGTCGCCAGCTCTGCCGGAAACCGGGCAGAGATGCTAATATCGCCGCCGTATGACATCCGTTCCAGGTGGCGGCGATCAGTTCTATGGGCTGTTCGAGTGGCGCCGGCAGACGCTGGTGGTCCGCGCATCCGGCGGGGCGCCGCGAACGGTCCCGTGCCCCGATACCGGCAGGCCGCTGCGCGTGGCCAGCGTCGAGGTGAGCGACCGCGGCGTGTGTCCCGCGTGTACTCAGCTTGGCGCCGGCGGGTACGTCTCGTTCGTCAGCGACCTGCGTCTGGCCTTCGCCTGTCCGAGCTGCCGCAAGCTGGTCTGGATCAACGGCGCGTAGGGCACTCACGAGGTTCCGGACCGCGAATCGAAGTCGCGGCTTTCAACGAGACGCGCGCCGGCTCAGCTGCGCCGGTAATCCGCTTTGCACCTTTGGTTTGGCCTGAACCGTCCGCGCCGAGGCCCATCTGACGACAGGTCCGCCACATCAGGGGCGGCGGTGCTCACGACGTGTAGATTCGCCTGCGACGCCGCGTCCGCGGGTCGCGGACGGCGAGCATCCGCGGGGTCCTCACGGCGCCTGCGCCGTGGGGTGCTTGCGGGCGGGGTCCCCACGGCCGGGGCCCCCATCGCGCCTGCGCGATGGGGTGGCGTGGCGCCTGCGCCGTGGGGTGCTGCGTGGCGGGGTACGCGAGCGGCGGCCGGGCGACATTGGTGATGATGATCTCGTCGACCGGACCCCGGCGCGACGCGCGCGAGTTGATGGCGCGGCGCGCGGGGACGCGTTGCACGATTAGTCCCGCCAGGCGCGCACGCCGGGCCGTGTAGGCGACCTCGATCTCGGGCGCGCTCGAATTCACATGAGCACGACGGCGCCGCGGCCGGCGGCGGCCACGACAGCCGCCCGCAGCCACTCGTGATCGCCGGCGTCGAATCCGTCGGCCGTGTAGTGGGCGAAGCGGGCCGTGCGGCTGAGCGGCGCGTAGGGCGGATCGCAGTACACGAAATCGCCGGCGCGCGCCTGCGCGAGCGTCTCCTCGAAGGGGGCGCACTCGAGCGCCACGCGGCCGGCCGCGAGCGCGTGCGCCACGGCGCGCACATGCTCGGCGTCGCAGATGCGCGGATCGGTGTAGCGGTCGAAGTCGGCGGGGTAGCAGCGGCGCAGCAGCGGCAGCAGCTGCCGCTTGCCCCCCGCCCACTTGAGGAGCGGGCGTCCGGCCGGCCGCGCGGGGCCCCCGCCGCGCGGACTGTGCGCGGCGGGGTGCGAGAGCGAGGTCTGTACGGGCACGCGTCCATTATCGGCATCTCTGCGCCCGCAGCACAGGTCGAAATCAGTGAGCGGCGGCGCAACGAAGGGCGCAGCGATAGAATCAAAGTGATGTCCGATTCACGGGTGCCAGCCCCGACGTTCACCGGGGAAAGCTCGGGCCGTGACCGCTCAACCGGGATGGCATGGGCGTTTGAAACTCCCGAACGGCACTGGGCTGAGCACGATGCCCGCCAAACGGCCTACTGGCGCTGCCGTCCGCCTGAAGAACGCCTTGGGCAAGCGGCAGAGTACCGGCTGCGACAGCATGGAGAGCTCCAAGAGCCCGACGTGTGGACCTGGCGCTTCCTGCCGCCGGATCAGCCATAGATGGCGCCGCCCACACGGCCGCCGTCGACGCCGTTTGCGCGTTTCTGCGAGTGCCTGAACCGATTCAACGTGGACTACCTGGTCGTCGGCAGCGAGGCGGTGGCGTTTCACGGGGTTCCACGCTACAGCCTCGATTTCGACGTCTTCGTTCGACCGACCAAGGCGAACCTCTTCCGGGTCAAGGCCGCGCTCGAAATCTTTGGGCTCACTGAGCTCACCGAGAAGTTGGATCCGGAAATATGGGCCCGTACCCGCGCTACGCTTCGCTTGGGCGAACCGCCTTTCCAGATTGACGTGATGTTACAGCTCAGTGGCGTCGAGTACGAGCAGGTCGGACGCGTCGGGGTCGCTGGCAGCTATGGCGACGTGCTTGTTCGATTCATTGCCTTGCTCGATCTGATTCGCAACAAGCGGGCCGCGGGCCGCGAAAAGGATCTCGCAGATATCAAGGCGCTCGAAGCTACCGCCGGGAGCGGATCGGAATCCAGCTAATGACGATTCCGGTGTGGGACTATCGCGCCGAGTACGAGGCGGAACGCGACGACATCCTCGCGGCCGTCGATCAGGTGATGCGGTCGGGCCGGCTGATCCTCGGCGCGAGCGTCCACGCCTTCGAGGAAGAGTTTGCGGCGTACTGCGGCGTGCGCCACGGGGTGGGCGTCAACAGCGGCACCGATGCGTTGACACTGGCGCTGCGGGCGCTGGGCCTTCAGCCGGGCGGCGAGGTGATCACCACGTCCAACACCGCGATCCCGACCGTCTCCGCCATTGTCGCGGCCGGTGGCACCCCGCGCTTCGTCGACATCGATCCCGATACGTACCTCATGGACGTGGCGCAGCTCGAGCAGGCGGTCACGCCGCGCACCCGCTGCATCGTCCCCGTCCACCTGTTCGGCCAGTGCGTCGACATGCAGGCGGTCGAGGATGTGGCGGTGCGGCGCGGCGTGGCGGTTCTGGAGGACTGCGCCCAGAGCACCGGCGCGGAATATCGCGGCCGGCGAGCCGGCTCGATGTCACACGTCGCGGCGTTCTCGTTCTATCCGACGAAGGTGCTGGGCGCGTACGGCGATGCGGGAATGATCGTCAGCGCCGACGAGCGGCTGGCCGCGCGGGCGCGCCGCCTGCGGGTGTACGGTACCGACGGCTCGTACTACGCCGAGGAGCAGGGGTACAACTCGCGGCTCGATGAGCTGCACGCCGAGATTCTCCGCCGCAAGCTGCGCCGCATCGAGCAGTACATCGCGCGGCGCCGCGAGCTGGCGCGGCGCTACGACGAGCAGCTGCGCGGCTCGGGACTGGTCCTGCCTGCCGCCAGACCGGACAACCGCCACGTGTATCACCTGTACGTGGTGCGGCATCCGGCGCGCGACCGCATCATGACGGCGCTGGCCGACCGCGGCATCGACGTCGGCATCCACTACCCGTGGCCGATTCACTTGATGCGAGGCTACGCGGACCTCGGCTATCGCGAGGGTGCGCTGCCGGTGACGGAACGCATCGCCCGGGAGATTTTCTCCCTGCCGATGTACCCGTCGCTCACGGATGCGGAGCAGGACCGGGTGTGCGAGGCGCTGCGGGAGGTGGTCGCCGCGCCCTAATTCAATCACCCTTGGCGACGGCCTCTCGCGCGTGCGAAGCCGCTCGCCACGCCGGAACACGCTCGGACGGCCGCCCACCGCCGCTCGACGCGCGGGTCGCGCCCGGCGCGTTCGCCACGGCGAACGCCGCTCCGTATTGGCGCCGCAACTCGCTGCGATTCGCGCCGGCGCTCAACCGCGCTGGTCCCCTGAGCCGCCTCGCGTGTTCACGCCTGACGCTACTCGGCGCTGGCTCGAGGCTTCGCACGCCCGAGAGGCCGCCGCCGCGGGCGCTACCCCACAGCGAGGCGGCTGATCGTTCATTCCCGAATGGCTGACCCGCAGAGCGCCTTCATCACCATGTGGCCGAACATCAGGTGCACGTCCTCGCAGAGCTGCATGTCGAACGAGGGCACCCAGACGACGTGCCGGGCCGTCTGCCTGAGCCGGCCGCCGTCGTAGCCGACCACCGCCAGCGTCTCCGCCCCCGCGCTGTTGGCGTATTCGACGGCCTTGACCACGTTGGGCGAATTGCCGCTCCCGCTGATCGCGATGACCAGATCGCGCGGCTCGAGAATGGCCTTGAGCTGCCCCGCGAACACCTCCTCGAAGGCGATATCGTTGGCGAAGGCGGTGACGAGGCCGATGTTGTCGCACAGGGAAATCCCGCGGAACTTCCGGCCGGTGGCGAGGTTGACCATCTTGTTCCAGTCCGTCATGTAGTGCGACGCCGCGTACGCGCTGCCGCCGTTGCCGCAGGTGATGATCTGCCGTCCTGCGTCGAACGCGGCGCGCACGACGTCGATGCCGGCCTCGAACGCCGCGAGATCGAGCTTCTGCGCCAGATCGCGATGGGCCGTCAGGTAGCGGTCGACGGAGAAATGCGCACTCATGGGATGTCCATCGGCTGGTAGAAGACAATCTGCGCGCCGGTGCGATCGAAGCGGAACGTCACCGGCTTGAGATCCGCCAGCGTCCGGCGCAGGCGCACGTGGCGGTCGGGAGGGGCAACAAACATCAGGAACCCGCCGCGGCCGGCGCCGAGGAGCTTCCCGCCCAACGCGCCGCCGGCCAGCCCCGTCTCGTACCACTCGTCGATCTGGCCGTCGGAGATGCCATCGGCCATCTGCCGCTTGAGCCGCCAGTTCTCGTCGAGAATCGGGCCGACGGCGTCGAGGCATCCCGACTCGAGCTCTCGCTTGAAATCGAGCGCCAGCTGCACCATGCGCTGGAGGAGCGGCCGGTTGGCGGTCATGTTGCCGGCCTGTTCCGACAGGACGGTCGCGGCACTCCGCAAACGGCCTGTGTAAAAGACCAGCAGCGACGCCTCGAACGCGGCCAGCACCTCGGGTCTGCAGATGACCGGATCGACCGACACCGAGTCGTCTGGGTGAAAGCGAATGAGATTGAGCCCGCCGTACGCGGCCGCGTACTGATCCTGCTTGCCGATCGGTTCGCCGCACCGGGCGATTTCGATGTCGCACGCGAGCCGCGCCAGCGTCTCCTTCGACGCGTACTGGTTGCGGTAGGCGAAGAGCGCGTTCAGCAGTCCGACCGTGTAGGCGCTCGACGAGCCGAGGCCCGTCCCGCGCGACGGGATATCGGCCATCGACGCGATCTCGACGCCGCCGTCGATGCCCGCGACGTCGAGCGCGTGACGCACGAGCGGGTGCTCGATCTGCTGCGGCGTCTCGACCTCCTCGGTTCGCGAGTAGCTGATGCGGATCCGCTCGTCGAACTTCCGGTTGACGGCGATGTACATGTACTTGTCGATCGAAGTCGACACGACCGCCCCCATCTCCGCGCGATAGAAACCGGGCAGATCCGTGCCGCCGCCGACGAAACTCATCCGGAAAGGCGTCTTGCTGACGATCATGCGATGGTCCACGCCGGCACGACGAAGTCGGCGCGCGCGCGGGCGGCCTGCACCGGACCGGTCTCGTCGACCGCCCGCGACGCGACGAGCGCCTCGACCGCCGCGCCCGATTCCCCGCGCCATCGATAGTCGGCCTGCAGGTGCGCGAGCCGCTGTGGCTCGGGCATGTCGATGTGCACCTTGACGTCGGCGAGTAACGCGAGGTCGTCGGCCACCAGCGCCGGCACCCCTTCGAGAACGACGAGGTCGTCGGGGCCGATGGAGACCGGCACCCGATGGCCGTACATGCACCGCCGCGCCCGGTCGTACACGGGCACGTCGAGCGCATGCCGCTCGCCCGACTGGAGAACCGGACCGAGCTCCGCCAGCAGGCGCTGGATATCGAACCGCGACGTCACACCTGTTCCTTCGGCTCGTTCGCCCTGCGGCTTGAGCCATGAATCGAGTGCAAGGACGTGCACTGTCCGGCCGCAGGCGGTGACGAGCTCCTTCAGCACCTGCGCGGCCGAGCTCTTGCCCGACCGGGCCAGCCCTCCGATGGCGACCACCCGCGCCTCCAGCGAGGCCAGCGCCACGGGCACCATCCGGCGGCTCAGGCCCGGGTGTCCGTCGAGGATCCACGCGACGGCCGCGCCGAGGTCCACGGCGACGTAGTCGGGCCTGAACGGGTATTTTCCGTCCTGGCCCGCGTGGCCCGTCCGCACGAGCACCGTCCTGAGGCCCGCCCGCCGTCCCGTCTCGATATCCGCCGTGGTGTCGCCGACGAGCCACGACGCCCGCCGGTCGACGAGCAGGTCCCCGCATGCGGCGTCAATCAGCCCGGGACGCGGCTTCCGGCAGCCGCAGTCGACCTTCAGCTCCGGCACCTCGCCGGGAAAACCGCGGTCCGGGTGGTGCGGACAGACGTAGATCGCGTCGAGATAGGCGCCGCTGCGGCCCAGAAGGTGCGTCAGCCGGCGATGGATCCGGTCCAGTCCTTCCCTCGTCACCGCGCCGCGCGCCACCACCGCCTGGTTGGTGATCACCACGGCGAGGCAGCCGGCGTGATTCAGGCGTCGCACCGCGGCGGCCGCGCCGGGCACCAGCGCGACCTGCTCTGGCGCGCTCAGGTGCTGCACTTCCTCGTTCAGCGTGCCGTCGCGATCGAGGAACACGGCCGGGCGGAGCGCGCGTCCCGACAGGCGCTCGGGAACGCCGGTCCGGATGTCCCGCTCCACCTGATCCAGCCGTTCGGGCGTGCCAAAGTCCTTGATGTACTCGGGCGACACGTACGCGGCGACACGCGCGCCGCGATCGAGCAGCGCCGGGAGCGCGTGCTTGACGAGATCGCTCGACGCGCCCGCCGGCACCACCTCCAGGAGGGCGCGCCGCTCGAGGACGAACAACGCGGCCACGCCGAGGTTGGCGGCCTCGTCTCCTTCGGGATGCGGCGCCGGGCGCACCGCGGTCACGCGCCCGGCCTCGTCGATCTCCACCAGGTCCGAGTCGTGGGGATGGTCGTTTGGATGGACGAACAGCGTCGCCTCGGCCGCGCGGGCGACGTGGGCGTCCCACAGGCGCCGCAGGTGTACGTCGACATACGTGTCGCCGTACAGGACGAGAAACGTGTCGGCCAGGTGCGGCAGCGCGTCCCGCAGCGCGCCCGCCGTGCCGCGCGGCGTCGCGTCAACGGCGTAGCCGATCGTGACGCCGTGGGCCGTCCCGTCGCCGACGCGCGCGCGGATGACGTCGTGGCCGTAGTGCACCAACAGGAGGATGCGCGTAAACCCGTGGTGCCGGCAGAGCGCGATCTGATGCTCGAGGGCGGGCGAGCCCGCAATCGGCACCATCGGCTTGGGCAGCGGGCCCGTGCGCGCGCGCAGGCGCGTGCCCCGGCCGCCGGCGAGAATGGCGACCTCGAACCCACTCACGTCCGCCGCTCGAAAATCCATGGATTGCCCACCAGCCAGCGGACCGTCTCCCGCACCGACGCCTCGATCGAGTGCTGCGGCGCCCATCCGGTCTTCATGGCCTTGGTCACGTCGAGAAAGACGAACGGACTGTCGCCGATCCAGCCGCGGGTGCCGGAGCCGAACTCGAGCCGCGGCGAGACGCCCAGCTCGTCGCAGATCCAGTGCGCCGACTCGCGCACGAGGCAGTACGCCGGCACGCCGAGATGATAGACCTCGAAGCGGGATCCGGAGCCGGGGATCGGGGATCGGGGATCGGGTATCGGGGATCGGGGTCGAGCAGGGCGCACGTCCTCGGCGATGTGCAGCACCGCGCGGACGCAGTCGTCCACGTGCAGATAGCTCTTGCGCTGCGTGCCGTCGCCGAGGATGCGAAGGCGGGATGGATCCGCCCGCAACTGCTTCACGAAGTCGAACACGTGGCCGTGCGGATACCGGGGACCCAGCAGCGAGACGAAACGGAACGCGTATCCCTCGAACCCGTAGCCCTCGCAGTACGCCGAGATCAGCCCCTCGCCAGCCATCTTCGACGCGCCGTACAGCGACGTCTGCGCGGGGATCGGGCAGTCTTCAGGCGTGGGAAACACCTCGGGCTCGCCGAGCGCGACAGACGAGGAGGCGAAGACGATCCGACTGACGCCGGCCTCCCGCATGCTTTCCAGCACCTGGAACGTCGCGAGCGTGTTCTGCTCCAGGTCGACGCGCGGCGCGGCAAACCCGCCGCGCACATCCGCGTTGGCGGCGAAGTGGAACACGGCGTCCGCGCCCGCGAGCGCCTGCCGGAGCACGCCGGGGTCGAGGATGTCACCTTCGAGCAGCGTGAACCGATCGCAGCGGCGTGCCGCCTCAAGGAACCGCTCCTGACCGGTTGAGAAGTTGTCGACGCCGATCACCCGGTGGCCGCGCCCGAGCAGGGCTTCGGTCAGATGGCTGCCGATGAACCCGGCGGCGCCGGTGACCACGTATGTCGACATGTGGGCGGGAACGAGAGGCTCCTCAGCATTATCTATCGGCCGTCGCGTGAAACCAGCGCAGACGTGTCGTTCACGCTTCTCGGCTTCTCCGTTCTTCAGTTCGTGTTCGGGGTTCGGTTCCAGCTTCGCGGTTCGTGGTTCGAGGTTCGGCGGACAGGGTCGTGCTCCCGGTCCGGCTGAAGTCGGACACTACGTACGACGCCGGAGACTACGTACGACGTACGTGGCGTCCGGCTTCAGCCGGACCGGCCGAACCGCGAACCCCGAACAACAGAACTCCGAACGGAACCTGAACACGAACCGAGAACGGAGCACGGAGAAGTGTGAACGACGGTCATTTACATTGAGTCCCACGTGCCAGGTCTAAACCCACCGCCTTTCAGGCGGTCAGCTTTCAGCAGGTCGATAGCGCCGATGAAAACCGGCGAGATGTTGTGAATGCAAGAGTCATACGGTGAAGGTGTAGCGAACCACACTGGCCCCGAGTCATGTGTTGCCGGCCGCAAG
>JACPTI010000142.1 GCA_016192845.1 Acidobacteriota bacterium | reverse complement strand
CCGGCAACGCTGTCCGGTGTGGCAGAAACTGCGTACGCCGAAAGGCGATCGCCCCCTTTTCTTCGGGATTCGTGCAGGCACGCTCCTCGCTTCAGATCGCGGCAGGAGGGACGATGCTACGATTGAGGCCCGGTCCGCGCGCGGCGTTCGGCGAGAAGGTGCTCGACCTGGCGAATGTTGCAGCGGCCACTCTCGTCTTCGGCCAGTTTGTCCGATCGGAACCGCTGTCCTGGACGAGTATCGTTGCAGGCGCGGCGCTCTGGTTCGTGTTCGTTTCAGCCGCCCTGTGGCTGATGGGAGCCTGGTGATGGAAAACGCCTTTGGAATCCTGATCGGCATCGCGCTCGTCGTCTGGATCATCGCGCTGCTCGACTGGTGGGGCCGCCGCAAGGACCGCAAGTCGCACAACCGCGCGGCATAGGCTACCGCCTACCGGCTACCGGCTACCGCCTACCGGCTACCGCCTACCGCCTACCGCCTACCGCCTAGGAAAACAGCGTCGCGGCGACGCGCTGGGCCAGCGTGACCCACGGGGCCGGATAGAGACCCATCCCGACCACCCCGATCACACACGTCCCAATCGCCACGCCGAGAAGCCGCGGCACGTGCACCGGCTCGGGACGCTCCGGCGCCTCGATGTACATCCGTCGCGCAACGAGCAGGTAGTAGTAGAGCGCGACGACGGCGAGCACGGCGCCGAGGAAGACGAGGCCGTACATCCCGCGCTCGACGGCCGCCCAGAAGACATAGAGCTTCGCCCAGAAGCCGGCCACGAACGGAATCCCGCCGAGCGACAGCAGGAAGAGCAGCATCGCGAGCGCGAGGAGCGGCGACCGCTGCGCCAGCCCGCGGTAGGCCTCGATGCGGTCGGACTGCTCCGACTGCGCCACCGCCTGCACGACGAGGAACGCGCCCATGTTCCCGAAGGTGTACGCGATGAGGTAGAAGAGCAGCATCGCGACGCCGGAGCTGGAGAGCGCCGCGAGGCCGACGAGCATGTAGCCGATGTGCGCAATCCCCGAGTAGGCGAGCAGCCGCTTGATGTTCTGCTGCGGGATCGCCATCAGGTTCCCGGCGACCATCGTCATCCCGGCAAGCACGGCGATCGCGGGCGTCCAGATGAGCGCGGCGGTGCCGACCCCCGCGAGGTACAGACGAATGATGACGACGAACCCCGCCGCCTTCGGCGCGACCGACAGCCACGCGACGAACGGCATGCTCGCCGCCTCGTAGGTGTCCGGCGCCCACATGTGGAACGGGAACGCCGCGATCTTGAAGCCCAGGCCCGCGAGCAGGAGCGCCATCCCGAGCATCAGCAGCGGCGGACCGTCGCGCACCGCGGGCGGAATCTCCGACAGCATCGTGCTGCCCGCCACGCCGTACACGAACGACATGCCGTAGACGATCACCGCAGACGAGGCGGTGCCGACGAGGAAGAACTTGAGCGCCGCTTCCGGCGCCACCGCGTCGCGCTTCAGGAATCCCGTCATCAGGAAGAGCGGAATCGACATCAGCTCGAAGCCGACGAAGAGCAGGATCAGCTCGCGCGCGGAGGCGAGCACGGCCATCCCGAGCAGCGAGGCGACGAGCGCGAAGTGGTACTCGGCCGACCGGCGGGCGAACGCGCCGGTCCGCAGCGTGAGCGAGCCGAGCAGGCTGAGCGCCGCCGAGGCGACGAACAGCCGCTTGGCGAAGAGCGCCAGGCTGTCCTGCACAAAGGCTCCGTCCAGGAGCGACGCGCCCTCGCGAACGGTGAACGTCAGGGCGAAGGCGACGACGAGGCCGACGAGCGTCACCCATCCCATCGCAACGCCGCGGCGGATGGCGCCTCCCAGCAACACGACGACCGCGAGGGCGAAGAGCGCCAGCTCGGGCAGGAGAAGCGTCAGCGTCTCGAACGTCATTGGCCTGTCAGCCGCAGCAGCAGCTGTCCGGTGGCGGTGTCGACCGGCGCAATCGCGATCGACGGCAGCACACCAAACAACACGAGCACGAACACCAGGATGCCGAGCGCGGCCCACTCAGGGCCCTGCGCATCGGGCAGGTGCTGGAAGTGCGGGTCGGGGGCCTTCGGTCCCCAGAAAATCTGCCCGGCGACGCGCAGCACGTACACGGACGTGAGGAACGCGCCGATGACCGCGGGGAACAGCCACCACGGATAGTCGGAGGTCCAGGCGCCGAGGAACGTCAGGAACTCGGCGACGAACCCCGCGGTCGCCGGCAGGCCGAGCGAGGAGAGCGCGCCGATGGTGAACGCGGTGGCGATCCCCGGCATCATCGCGCCGAAGCCGCCCATCTTGAAGATTTCCCGCGAGTGCGCCTTCTCGTACACCAGCCCGACAATCGCGAAGAAGAGGCCGGTCATGATGCCGTGCGCGAACATCTGGAAGACCGACCCGTTCAGCCCGGTCGGCGTGAGCGTCGCCGCGCCGACCATGACGATCCCCATGTGCGACACGGACGAGTACGCGATGACGTACTTGAGGTCCGTCTGTGCCATCGCGCTCAGTGCGCCGTACACGATGTTGATGCAGCCGATCGTGCCGACGAGCCAGGCCCAGTCGACCGCGGCGTCCGGCAGCAGCCCCATGCCCATGCGCACCACGCCGTACGCGCCGAGCTTCATCAGCACGCCGGCGTGCAGCATCGAGACGGCCGTCGGCGCCGAGGCGTGGCCGTCGGGCGACCACGTGTGCAGCGGCCAGATGCCCGCGAGGATGCCGAACCCGACGTAGAAGGCGAGGAACACCCACGTCTGCAGCGCCGGCTCGAACTGCATCGTCTGTAGTTCGAGGAACGAGAAGGTCCGCGACCCGGTGGCGACAAAGAGCGCAAGCATGCCGACCAGGATGAACGCCGACCCGAAGAGCAGGTACAGCGTCAGCTTCATGGCCGCGTATTCCTTGGTGCCGACGCCCGTGCGCCCCATCGCCCAGCCGAAGATCCCCTGCGGCCGTATGTCGCCCGACGAGCCCCAGATGCCGATGAGCAGGTACATCGGCAGCACGGCGATCTCGTAGAACAGGAAGAAGATGAAGAGATCGAGCGTGACGAAGACGCCGAACACGCCCGTCACCAGGACGAGCAGCAGCGCGTAGAACTCCTGGCTGCGCTCCTTCGTCGTCCACGAGGCGAAGACGCCCGCGAAGATGATGATCGCCGTGAGCAGCGCCATCAGCGCGCTGATGCCGTCGATCGCCATCAGGTACGAGATGCCGAGCGAGGGGACGAGCGGGAACGCCTCCTGGAACTGGAAGCCGGCCGCCGCGCGGTCGTACGTCCAGTACACCCAGATCGACGCGACGAGGGAGATGCCGGTGCCGACGACCGAGGTCCACCGCACGAGGAGCGGCCGCCGGCGCGCGAAGAACATGATGATGAGCGCGCTCGCGAACGGCGCCCACGTCATGATCGAGAGAAGAGGGAGTCTGTTCATCAGCCGAACTGCACCCACAGAAGCAGCACGAGCAACCCGACGGCGATGCCGTACACGTAGTCCTGCGCCCGTCCCGACTGCATCGTCCGCAGGTCGTCGGCGGCGGTCACGGTCCAGGCGCTCAGCATGTTCAGCACACCGTCGACCAGATACCGATCGATCCACCCGATGACGCGCGAGAATCCGAGGATCGCGAGCAGGTACGCGCGCTCGAACACGTCGTCAATCCAGAAACGCGCCAGCGCGCTGCGGTAGATCGGCCCGAAGGCCGCGGCCAGGCTGGCCGCGTCGATCGCGCGGCGCTGGTACGTGGCCCACGCCAGCAGGATGCCCGCCACAGCCGAGCCGACGGCAACCGGCATCAGCCACGCCGGGCTGGTGAACTCGGGCTCCGGGTGCACGAAGGTGAAGTAGACGCCGATGGCGACCGAGAGCAGGGCGAGCACCCAGAGCGGCAGCAGCATCGACGCCGGCGGCTCGTGCGGCTCGTGCGCGGCCACACCGGCGGCTGCGTGCGAGGCGTGGTGTCCGGCATCAGCCACGTGTGACGCGTGCGCCCCCACGCCGGCTGCGACCGGCGCGCCGGCGTGAAGCGCGACGGGCTCGGCGAAGAACGCCAGGAAGACGACGCGGAACATGTAGAAGGCGGTCAGGAAGGCAACGAGGATGAGCATCGCAAACGGCGCGGTGAATCCGCCCGCCCGCACCGCGCCGAGAATCTCCTCCTTCGAGAGGAACCCTGCGAACAGCGGCAGGCCCGCCAGCGAGAGCGCGCCGACCGTGAAGACGATCGCCGTCTGCGGCATCCGCCGCGCCAGCCGCCCCATGTCGGTCAGATCGTTGCTGTGGGCGGCGTGAATCACGGCCCCCGCGCCGAGGAAGAGCAGCGCCTTGAAGATCCCGTGCGTCAACAGGTGGAAGAAGCCGGCCGCCGAGAAGCCGGCGCCAATCGCCGCCATCATGTAGCTGAGCTGCGAGACGGTGGAGTAGGCGAGCACCCGCTTGATGTCGGTCTGCACGCACGCGAGCACCGCCGAGAGCAGCGCCGTGAACGCGCCGATCCAGACGACGATCGCCAGCACGTCGGGCGTCAGCGCGAAGAGCCAGTCGGTCCGGTGCAGCAGGTACACGCCCGCGGTCACCATCGTCGCGGCGTGGATCAGCGCGGAGACCGGCGTCGGGCCCTCCATCGCGTCGGGGAGCCAGATGTGCAGCGGGAACTGCGCCGACTTGCCGACGGCGCCGAGGTAGATGCAGAACGTGATCACCGCGAGACCGGCAAGCGGGATGGCGCCGTTGCCGGCAAGCACGCGCATCTCCGCGAGGTCGAACGTTCCGGTGTGGCGCCAGAGCAGGACGATGCCGATGAGGAAGCCGACGTCGCCGGCCTTGGTGATCCAGAACGCCTTGAGCGCGGCGCGCGCGGCCGCCGGCCGCTGGTACCAGAAGCCAATCAGCAGGTACGAGCAGAGCCCGACGAGCTCCCAGCAGATGAACAGCTGGACGAAGTTCGGCGCGAGCACCAGCCCCATCATCGAAAACGCGAAGAGCGACTGGTACGCGTAGTAGCGGCCGAGCGCCGGCGCGGACTCGTCGCTCAGATACCCGAGCGAATACACCTGCACCAGCAGCGCGACGAGCGCCACCAGCGTCAGCATGAGGGTGGAGTCGGCGTCGGCCAGCACGCCGACGGTGGCGAGCGTCTGCCCCTCCGTCGGCAGCCACGTCCAGACGAGGCGCGAGATCGCCTCGCCCGCATGCGCGCGCCACGAGAGGACGGCGGCCGCGAGCGATCCGGCGGCGCACAGGATCGAGACGTACCCCGCCGGGCGGCCCAGGCGGCGCAGCGGCGCCGCCACCGCCAGCACGAGGAACGCTACCGCATGAAGGAGCAGCGCCGCGAGTGCGAGGGTCCCGTCGCCCGCCATCACCCTCTGAGCAGATCCAGGTGGTCCGCGGTCACGGTCCGGCGCACGCGGAACAGGAGAATGACGATGGCGAGGCCGACCGCAGCCTCGGCCACAGTGATGCAGATGGTGAAGACGGTGAACACCATGCCCGTCACGTCGCCGCTGTAGCGGCCGAACGCCACCAGATTGATGTTGACCGAGTTCAGCATCAGCTCGATGCCCAGCAGGATGCCGATCGTGTTTCGGCGCGTCATCACGCCGAACAGGCCGATGCAGAACACAATCGCCGCGAGTGTGAGATATGCCTGCAAACCCATGCGTCAGACCGTTTCTCGCCTCCACGGGCCACGGAGACACGGAAGCACAGAGAAGCTCATATCTTCTTGAACCCTGTGTCTCTGTGCCTCTGTGGCCCGGAGGAGTGGCTGGTCATTAGTCGTCCGGCCTCGCGAAATATATCGCGCCCATGAGCGCCGCCAGCATGAGAACGGCGAGCAGCTCGAACGCCAGCACGAACCGCGTCATCACCGTCTCGCCGACCGTGCGCGTCAGGTCGCCCACCATCTCCGGGCGCGCCGCCGGGAACACCTGCCCCCGCACGGCGTTCAGGATGAGGGCGAGCACGCCGCCCGCCACCACCGCACCGCCCGCGATCCGCCGGCTCGTCTGCGAGATGCGCTCGCCCACCAGCCGCTCGGTGACGACGATCGCGAACACCACGATCGTGACGATGCCGCCGGCGTACAGGAGGAGCTGGACGGCGGCGATGAATTCGGCGTCGAGCAGGAGGAACACGCCCGCGGTGCCCGTGAGCGCGAGCGCCAGCCACAGCACGGCATGGAACAGGTTCTTCGTCAGCACGACGGCGAGCGCCGACCCGACGAGGACGACGGCGAGGCACCAGAAGGCGACGGCGTCGGCGGTCATACGCCCGCGGCCTCCTTGTGCTCCACGGCGCGCGCCTGCTTGGGCGGCCCCTGCATGTCGCGCAGCCGGTTGCCGGTCGCCCACGACTGTTCGAACTGCCTGCCGATCGCGTGGAGCTTGTCCTTGTCGAGCAGCAGCTCGCGGCGGTCGGTTGTCGACAGATCGAACGACTTCATCATGACGATGGCGTCGGTGGGGCAGACCTGCACGCACAGCTCGCAGAACTCGCAGGCGTAGAGCTCCAGCGTGAACGTCTTGGCGTAGTTCCGCTTCTCGCCCTTCAGCATCTCGACCTTGATCACCGCCGGCGGGCAGACGTACTCGCACAGGCGGCAGCCGATGCACGCCTCCTCGCCCGTCTCCTTGTCGTAGACGAGCGCGAGCAGGCCGCGGTAGCGGTCCGGGTACGCGCGCTGCTTGTCGGGATAGTGCACGGTGACCGGCTTGCGGAACAGGTTCCGCAGCGTCACGCGCATCGCTCCGAGGATGGCGCGAATGATGACGGGCACGTCCGTGCGGGCGCGGGGCGCGGCGTCGCGGAGCGCGCGGACGTCGGCGGCGGTCTGCACGTCAGACACCGGGCGTTCCCCTCCAGACGACCACGACGGCCGTCGCAATCAGCAGCACGAGCGTGGCCGGGAGCAGCGCCTTCCACGACAGCGCCAGGATCTGGTCGACGCGGATGCGGACGAAGCTCCAGCGCACCCAGGTCACGAGCAGGAAGACGAACATCGCCTTCACCAGGAACCAGACCGGGCCGAGCCACTCGGGGCCGGGCCCCGCCCAGGCGCCGAGGAAGAGCAGCGCGCCGAGGAACGACGCGCCGACCACGTGCGCGTACTCGCCGAGCTGGATGATCGCGAACTTCATCCCGGAATACTCGACGCGGAAGCCCGCCACGAGCTCCGACTCGGCCTCCAGAATGTCGAACGGCGCACGGTTCTCCGCCGCCACCGTCGAGACGATGAACGCCACAAACGCGAGCTGGCCGATCACCGGATAGAAGACGAACCAGAGCCCCGCCTGCGCGACGGCGATCTCCGACAGCCGGAGCGAGCCGGCGAGCAGCACCGGAACGAGCGCCGCGAAGATGAACGGCAGGTCGTACGAGATCACCTGGTTGACGGCGCGCATCGCCGACAGCAGCGCGTACTTGTTGTTCGACCCCCAGCCCGCCATGAACAGGCCGACAATCTCCATCGCGGAGACCGCCAGGAAGAAGAGGATCCCGATGTTCAAATCCGCCACGCCGAGCCCCGGGGCAAAGGGGATGGTGGCGAAGATGAGCATGCAGGGGATGAGGAAGACGATCGGCGCCAGGTTGTACACCGGCCGGTCGGCGGCCGTCGGCACCACGTCCTCCTTCATCATCAGCTTGATCGCGTCGGCAATCGGCTGCAGCAGCCCGTGCGGGCCGACGCGGTACGGCCCGACGCGCGACTGCATGCGCGCGGCGAACTTCCGCTCGAGCAGCGTCACGTAGGTGACGATCCCCAGGATCGCGTTCAGCACGATGAACGGCACGATGAGGGGTGTGAGCCACTCCATCATGATTCGACCGCCGCACACCCCAACGGAACACCGAGACACCGAGGCACCCGCCTCCGCCGAGGCTTCGGCGGGCAAGCCGGTCCGGCCTGGGCGCCGTAGCCGCAGGCGAAGGCGGCTGCCTCGGTGGTACGTGTGAGTAACAAACGCCTCATCGATCGACCTCCCCGAATACCGGGTCGACCGACCCCATGATCGCGACCACGTCCGCGACCTTGTGCCCGGGAATGATGTGCGGCAGGATGGCCAGATTGGAGAACGAGGCGCCGCGCCACTTCATCCGGTACGGCTTGGCGCTCCCGTCCGCGATCAGGTAGCAGCCGACCTCGCCGCGCGCGCCTTCGACGCGCGCGTACGCCTCGCCCTTCGGGATGCGGATCTGCGCCACCGACTTCAGGCCGGGCCGCGACGAGATCGGACCCTCCGGCAGCCGGTCGAGCGCCTGGCGGACGATCTTCAGCGACTCGCGGAACTCGACCATCCGGACGCGGTAGCGCGCGTAGCAGTCGCCGCCGGTCTCGACGGGCACGCGGAAGTCGAAGTCCTCGTACGAGGAGTACGGCTCGGTGCGGCGGATGTCGTAGTTGACGCCGGAGCCGCGGACGAGCGGCCCGCTGATCCCGACCCCCTGCGCCAGCTCGCGCGAGATCACGCCGACGCCCTGCGTCCGCACCAGGAAGAACGGGTTGTCCTCGAGCATCCGCTCGTACTCGCCGATGCGCCGGTCGATGAAATCGACGGTCTCACGGCACTGCTCGGCCCATCCCGGCGGGAGGTCGTACCGGACGCCGCCCACCTGATAGAAGCCGTAGAGGAGGCGGGCGCCGACGAGCGACTCGAACAGATCCAGAATGAACTCGCGCTCGCGGATGCAGTAGAGAAATACGGTCGCGCCGCCGCCGAGCGCGCCGCCCATGTCGAGGCACCAGGTGCCGAGCCAGAGCAGGTGCGACGCCACGCGCTGCAGCTCCGCCGCAATCACGCGCAGGTACTGCGCGCGCTTCGGCACCTCGATCTTGCCGATCATCGCCGCCGCGCGGACGTAGGCGAACTCGCTCGTCATGGCGGCGACGTAGTCGGTCTTCGACGCAATCGACGGGTACTGCGCGTAGGTCAGCGTCTCGGCCAGCTTCTCGTGGCAGCGGTGGAGGTACCCGATGACCGCATCGATGCCGACCACCTGCTCGCCCTCGAGCGTCAGGATGGCGCGGAACACCCCGTGCGCGGACGGGTGCTGCGGCCCCATGTTCATCGTGAGGCGTTCGCTGCCCGTGTAATCGAGCTCGACGCGCGTGGAGGGGGCGATGGTGCTCATCTGAACGGCGGATGTGGGGCGTCCACGGGATACGACTTGAGCAGCGGATGCCCCTCCCAGTCGTCGCCGAGAAGAATGCGCCGCAGGTCGGGGTGGCCCTCGAAGCGGATGCCGAACATGTCGTAGCACTCCCGCTCCATCCAGTCGGCGCCGCGATAGACGCCCGTCAGCGACGGGCAGGCGGACACGCCCGGGCCAAGGCGGGTCTTGACGAGCAGCGAGAGCTTCTCGTCGACGTTGTCGATCTTCGCGACGACCTCGAGCCCCTCCTCCTTCCAGTCCACCGCGGTGAGGAATGAAAAGAACCAGCAGCCGAGCGTCTCTTTCGCGAAGCGCGCGAACGGCACCCACACGTCCGCCGGCACGGTGACGACCATCGGCGAGTCGCCCGCGGCCTGCGCGCCGGGGAAGCGTTCGGCGATGAGCGTGCGGGCCTGGTCCAGGGTCACGGCGTCAGTCCACCTTCGGGTTCGGCTCGGCGCGCGTGCCGGTGCGCCGGAAATGCGCAATCTGGTCCTGCAGCAGCAGCAGGCCGTTCAGCAGCGACTCGGGGGGCGGCGGGCAGCCGGGCACGTAGACGTCGACGGGGATGACGCGATCGACCCCTTTCACCACGTGATAGCCGTGCCGGAACGGGCCGCCCGAGTTGGCGCAGGAGCCCATCGACACCGCCCACTTGGGGTCGGGCATCTGGTCGTAGATGCGCTTGAGCATCGGCGCCATCTTGATGGTCACCGTGCCCGAGACGATCATCAGGTCCGCATGGCGGGGCGAGGCCCACGGCACCATCCCGAGGCGCTCGACGTCGAAGCGCGAGGCGAAGGTCGCCATCATCTCGATGGCGCAGCAGGCGAGGCCGAACGTCACCGGCCACACCGACGACTTCCGCGCCCAGTTCAGGAACGTGTCCGCGACCGTCGTCAGGGCGAACCCGCCCGGGAAGTTGTGAACGCCCTCGGTGAGGCTGACGAAGAGATCCGAGTGCTTGTCGCCCTCGGGGCGCGTCTGGTGGAGTTCGTCCCATTCCTGAAGGTCCTTGAAGTTCCTCCAGACGGGCACGATGCGAGGCGCGTCCTTTACTGCCATTCGAGCACCCGCTCCCGGTACGCGTAGAACCACCCCAGCCCCAGGATCGCCAGGAACACCACCATCACCGTCACGCCCCACATCCCCAGGCCGCGCAGCGCCAGCACCCACGGGAACAGGAACACCGCGAGCGCGTCGAACACGATGAAGAGCAGCGCCACCAGGTAGAAGCCGACGGGGAACTGCACCCAGGCCTGGCCGAACGGCTCGGCGCCGCACTCGTAGGTCTGGAGCTTCGACGCGAACGGACGCCGGGGGCTGAGCACGCGCGCCACCGCCAGCGAGACGATGGCGAACGCGACGATCATGACGAGGTAGATGACGACGGAGGCGTAGCCGGTCACCCGAGGGTCCCCTTACTGGAACGTGTCCATGATTTCGTCCAGCACCGCCTTCCCCGGCCGGGTCTTCGCTTCGGGGAGCGTCGCGAGCGGCTCGTCGGTGATGCCGAGCAGGTCGATGAAGTCCTGCTTGTCGGGCTCGATGTAGAGGATCCCCGTCGCGTACTCGCCGCGGCTCATCGTCTCGTGGAGCAGGCGGAGCGCGCTCATCTTGTCGGTCGGCTGGTAATCCTCGGCCATCTTCCTCAGCACGATCTTCGACCCGTTGTGCAGCGTCACCGCGATGGTGGCGCCGGGATCATACTCGGCGGTGACCTGTTCGAAGAATGGGACGAAGCTGACGTCGGCCAGCGGCTCGTCGTGGTCCTTCACGTAGGAGTAGCTCTTGGTCGACCCCTCGTGGTCGTTGAAGGTGACGCACGGGGAGATGACGTCGATCATGGCGGTGCCCCGGTGGCTGATGGCCGCCTTGAGGATCGCCTTGAGCTGCTTCGGGTCGCCCGAGAACGACCGCGCCACGAACGAGGCGCCCAGCTCGATGGCGAGCGCGCAGGCGTCGATCGGCGGCAGGTCGTTGACCACGCCGGTCTTGAGCGTCGAGCCGAGGTCGGCCGTCGGCGAGAACTGCCCCTTGGTCAGGCCGTAGCAGCCGTTGTCCTCGATGATGTAGACGATCGGCAGGTTGCGGCGCATCAGGTGCACGAACTGGCCGATGCCGATGGCGCCCGTGTCGCCGTCGCCGCTGACGCCGACGGCGATCATCGTGCGGTTGGCGACCACCGCGCCCGTGGCGACCGACGGCATGCGCCCGTGCACCGAGTTGAAGCCGTGCGCGCTGCTCAGGAAGTAGGCGGGCGCCTTGCTCGAGCAGCCGATGCCCGAGAGCTTGATCACCTGCGTCGGGTCGATGCCGAGCTCGAAGAACGACTCGATGATGCGCTCGGTGATCGCGTTGTGCCCGCACCCGGCGCAGAGCGTCGTCTTGCCGCCGCGGTAGGCGAGCGGCTCGAGGCCGATGCGGTTCAGTTTCTTTCCAGGCGCTGGCGGCTGAACTGTGGTGTCCGTGGACATCTGAGTACCCGTCGCGCGCACGCGTCAGCGTGCGCGCTCCTCCTCTTCGTGTTTCAAGAGCTCCGTCGTGACCGAGCGCCCGTCGATCGGGAGCCCGATATAGTGCCGAATGCTGCCGAGCTTGGCAAACTGCGCCGGCGTGCACTCCATCTGGAGGAGCGACAGCATCTGCGCGTCCCGGTTCTGCTCGACCAGGTAGACGCGGTCGCAGCGGTCAATGAAGTCGAACACCTCCGGCGTGAACGGAAACGCCCGCAGCCGCAGGTACGACAGGTCGAGGCCGTGTTCGGCCTTCAGCTGGTCGCGCGACTCCACGATCGCCCAGTGCGTCGTCCCGTACGCGATGACGCCGATGCGGGCGCCGCGCACCAGGTCGATCTCCGGCTTCGGCACCAGCGTGCGCGCCGTCTCGAACTTGCGCGCCAAGCGGTCGAGGTTGTTCGCGTAGTCGTCGGCGCGCTCGCTGTACTGTGCCGTCTCGTTGTGGCCGGAGCCGCGCGCGAAGTACGCCGGCATGCCGTCGCCCGGCACCGTGCGGTACGGGATGCCGTCGCCGTCGACGTCGCGGTAGCGGGCGAACTCGCCGATCCGCTCGAGCGTCGCCTCGTCGAGCCGCTTGCCGCGGTCGATCGGCTTCTTCGGGTACTCGAGCGGGTACGACATCCAGGTGTTCATCCCGAGGTCGAGGTCCGACATCACGAACACCGGCGTCTGAAGCCGCTCGGCCAGATCGAAGGCGTCCATCGCCATGCTGTAACACTCGGATACAGACGAGGGCAGCAGCAGCGGGTGCTTTGTGTCGCCGTGCGACAGCACCGCCGCCGACAGGATGTCCTGCTGCGCGGTGCGCGTCGGAAGGCCGGTCGACGGCCCCACGCGCTGGATGTCGAAAATCACCGCGGGCACTTCCGTGTAGTAGCCGAGCCCGGCGAACTCGGCCATCAGCGAGATGCCCGGGCCGGAGGTGGAGGTCATCGCCCGCGCGCCTACCCAGCTCGCCCCGATGACCATCCCGAGCGCGGCAATCTCGTCCTCGGCCTGGATCACCGCGTAGGTGGCCTTGCCGGTTTCGGGATCCTTCCGGTACTTCTTGAGATAGTCGATGAGCGATTCGCAGAGCGAAGACGAGGGCGTGATCGGGTACCAGCTGACGAAGGTGACGCCCGCCATCATGCAGCCGATCGCGGCCGCGGCGTTCCCCTCGAGGAGGATCATCCCGTGCGTCTTGTTCATCGGCTCGATCACGAACGGATCGAGCTTCGGGAGGGTCGCCTCCGCGTACTCGTAGCCCGCCGTGAGCGCGCTCAGGTTGAGCGCGATCGCCTTCTCCTTCTTCCCGAGCTGCTTCCGGAGCGCCCTTTCCATCTGCGCCATGTCGATCGACAGCAGCTTCGCGAGCACCCCGTCGTAGATCATGTTGCGCACGAGGCGGCGCAGCTTGGCGTCGTGCGTGATCGGCGTGATCAGCTTGTCGAACGGCACGGGGTAGAAGACAACGTCGCTGCGGAGGTCCTTGAGCTTGAGCGGCTCGTCGTACACGGCCGCCGCGCCCCGTGGCAGCGTCAGCACGTCCTCGCGCGCCGTTTCCGGGTTCATCGCCACCAGGAAGTCGACCTCCTTCTTGCGGCCGATGTACCCCTTCGAGCTGGCGCGGATGGTGTACCAGGTGGGCAGCCCCGCGATGTTCGATGGGAACATGTTCTTGCCCGAGACGGGCACGCCCATCTGAAAGATGGCGCGCAGGAGCACCAGGTTGGCGGTCTGACTGCCGGATCCGTTGACGGTGGCGACCTGGATGGCGAAATCGTTGACGACGCGCGCGGTGCGCGCCTGCGGGATGGTTTCCTGAACGGCGGACGCGGTCACTGACATTGTTCTACCCAGCTCCGAGGCTCAACGGGGAACCTGCAGAGGAGATGGCGGTGGAACTATAAGGTCGGAAAATCCTTACAGGTTGAAGCCCAATAATTATATCTCTTTCTCTCAGGGGTCCAGGGCGCGCGCCTCAATAAGGTGTTCTACCACGAGGCGGCCGCCGATCAAATGCTCCTGGATGATCCGCTCGAGCACCGGCGGGTCGCACTCCGCGTACCACGCCCCTTCGGGGTAGACCACCGCCACCGGGCCGCCCTCGCAGATGCGCAGGCAGTTGGCCTTGGTGCGCAGGATGCCCCCCCTGCTCGGAAAGGCCGAGCTCCGTGAGCCGCCGCTTCAGGAACTCCCATGCGGCCAGGCCCCGCTCCTTCGCGCAGCACTTCGGGGTGGTCTGGTCGCAGCAGAGAAAGATGTGCCGCCGCGCCACCGGCACGCCAATCGTCGCGGCGACTTGTCTCTGGGAATCGGTCAAAACAGCTTCACCTCGACCAGTGTCCCCGCCTCGAGGACGCTCGTCTCGGCCGGGATCTCGATGTAGCCGTCGGCCTGCGACATGCTCGTGATGTCGCCAGACGACTTGAACGCCGGCATGGCCGTGCCGTTCACGACCGCCACCGTATAGATCTGGTGCCGGCCCGGCGCCCGCGCCACGCGCCGGCCGAGCGGCAGCGTGAGCGATTGCGCGGTGTGCGGCGGCAGCCGCGCGATGGTCCGCAGCGCCGGCACGAGCAGCACGTACGCGTTCGAGAGGCACGAGGTCGGATAGCCGGGCATGCCGAAGAAGAGCTTGCCGCCGATGCGGCCGAACGCGGTCGGCTTGCCCGGCTTCACCGCGATGCCGTGGAAGATCAGCTCCCCGCGCGCGGCCAGCACGTCGAGGATGAGATCGCGCTCCCCAACCGAGCTGCCGCCGGAGAAGACGAGCAGATCCTCCTGGAGGCACTCGTCGACCGCCCGCGAGAGATCCTCGAGCGTGTCGGTCGCAATGCGATGCGGCACCGGAACACCCCCGTGCCGCGCGACCACCGCCGCGAGCGTGAACCGGTTGATGTCGTAGATCTGCCCGGGGCCGAGCGGCGCGCCCGGTTCGACGATCTCGTTGCCGGTGGAGAGGATCGCCACGCGCGGCCGCGCGTACACGAGCACGTCGGCGCGCCCCGACGCCGCGATCGCGCCGATGCGGCTCGGCGTCAGCAGCGTGCCGGCCGTGAGCACCTGCTGGCCGCGGCGGATATCGGCGCCCTGCGGCCCGATATTCTGGCCCGGCGACACCGGCGAGTAGACCTGCACCCGGCCGGACGACTCGCCGTCGGTCTCCTCCACAATCACGACCGCATCGGCGCCGTCGGGCATCGGCGCGCCGGTGGCAATCTCGATGCATTCGCCCGGGCCGACGGCGCGCTCGGCCACCTGCCCGGTGAACACGGTGGCCACCCGCGTGAGCGTTCGCGGGCGCTCGCGCGTGGCGCCGGCCGTGTCCTCGGCGCGCACGGCGTAGCCGTCCATGGCGGCGCGGGCAAACGGTGGGACGTCGGCGGTCGCGACGAGGTCCTCGGCCAGCACGCGGCCGTCCGCCTCGGCGATCGGCACCCGCTCGGTGCGATCGATGGCGCGCACGGCCGCCTCGACGAGCGCCTTCGCCTCGTCTAGTGGAATCGTGCTCCTGAACGGCCGCATCTTCGTGGTCATGTCAGTAGGCAGTAGGCAGTAGGCAGTAGGCAGAAACCGCGTTCACTGGTTCACCGCCCTGTGGAGCTCGACGTACGACTCGGTGAGCACGCCGCCGATGCGGTCCCAGTCGGGCGCGTCCGCCTGTTGGTCGCGCAGCGCCGCCGCTTGGGCGCGCAGGCGGCCGGCGCCGAGCACCGCCGCGCGCGGCACCTCGTAGAGCAGCGCGTATTCGTTCGCGATGAGCGCGCCTACCTGCTCGGGGCGGTTCTGGCCGGGCGTTCTGCGGGCGACCCACCAGGCCAGCTCCGCGCGCGCAACGGCGCGCGGGTCGAAGCCCGCCTCCGTCCAGTCCCGAATCGCCGTGTACGCCTCCTCGAGGTCGGGGAGCACGGCCTCGTAGTCGAACTCGATGTCGGCAAACGTCGACGCAGCGCGCGCGAGGTGAAACGCTTCACCAGTTGCCCTGACCCACGAAAATTTGTACTGCTCGCGAAGCGACACGACGAGCAGCCGGAACAGGCGCACGTTTTCGCCGGCATAGTACGCCTGCCACATCTGCAGCTCGAGGTCGGCCAGTCGATACGGATCGAAGTCGGTCATCGTCCGCGGGCCCGGCGGCGGCGTGGTGGCCACATAGGTGCCGGCCGCGAGGGCGAGCAGCAGGATCAGCAGCCCCTTTTTCATCGGTTCAACTGCTGGACGACGTGCCCCAGCTCGGGCAGGATGAGGCGCGTCATCGCCAGCCGCACGGCGTGCGGCGAGCCCGGGAGGACGAAGATCGCCTTGCGCGCCGCGGTGCCGGCGGTGGCGCGGCTCATCATCGCCGCGGCGCCAATTTCCTGGAAGCTGAGCATCCGGAACAGCTCGCCGAACCCGTCGAGGCGCTTGTCGAGCAGCCGGTCGACCGCCTCGAAGGTGCCGTCGCGCGAGGTAATGCCCGTGCCCCCCGTCGTGATGATCACCTGCGTCCGCGGATCGGCAAGCTGCGCGCGCACGTGCGCGGTCACATCGGCAGGCTCGTCCTTCACAATCGCGTGGCCGGTGACGGTGTGGCCCGCCTGTTCGAGCAGCTCCCGGATGGCGCGCCCGGCCGTATCGGTTTCGGGGGTGCGCGAGTCGCTCACCGTCAGCACGTAGCAGGCGACCGAAGCGGGCGCCTGCGCCTTGTGCTCGACGTGGCTCATACGGGGATTATAGTGGTCGGGCTTGGGGCCGATACGTCGGTACGCAGGGCGGGTTCGGACCCGCCGAGATCGCGTGACGCGAACAGTCATCGTTGTCGTCTGCGGCTCGCTCGTTCTTGTGGCGTGCGGCTCGCGGCCACTCGAGGAGCGCGGCACCGACGGGGGCGTGTTCGATCCGAGCGGTCCGACGCTCTTCGCCTCGCACGAGAACGTCTGCCCGCCGCCGCCCATGGAGCCGCCGCCCGGCTGCACGCCGCCGACCTCGGACCCGGGACCAGGCGGTCCGGAGATTCCGGTCAGCCCGTATACGTGGACCGTGGAAGGCGTGCGTCTCGACAACAGCGCGGCCGGCGTCAGCGGCGTCATCGCCGACACCTCCACCATTCAGCTTCGCGACGGCGGCTGGCGGATGTTCGTCTACGCGGGCGGACGGTATCGCAGCGCCACGTCGGCCGACGGTCTCACGTTTACGATGGATGCCGGCGCGCGGCTTCCCGAAGGGTTCGGGCACATCCGCGTGCTGCGCCTTACCGACGGCCGCATCCGCGCCTACTCGGCCACGGGCGACGGCATCGCGAGCCTCGTCAGCAGCGATGAGGGGATGACGTTCACGCGCGAGGTGGGTCTTCGCCTCTCCACATCGACGATCGGGTTCACGCCCTCCGGCGTTTCCAACATTGTGCGGACGCGCGAGGGGACGTGGCGCTGCTACTTCAGCGACCTGCCGCGGCCCGGCGAAGGGATGAAGCCGCACAAGGTGCTGAGCGCCTCGTCTGCCGACCTGCTCACATGGATGCTCGACGCCGGAGTGCGCATCGGCGAAGGCGCCACGCTGACGGGGAATGCCGAGCATCCGGCGGCCATTGCCAACGCCGACGGTTCGGTGTCGCTCTTCTACTTCCGGAACACGAACTTCAAGATGCTGATGGCAACGGCGGCCGATGGATTGACGTTCACGTCGGAGTTCGACTCCGGAATTCCGAACGCGAACGATCCCGACCTCATTCCGCTCGGCGACGGGAGCGTGCGGATGTACTACAACTGGGGGAACGACACGGGTGGTGCCATCTACAGCGCGCTGTATCTGGGGTCGCCGTTCGCGGCCGACGTGGCTGTGCCCGTATTCCGGCTCTCGCCGGGATTTCGGGACTGATATACTTGGACCGCTATACGGCTCCACACGAGAATTTTGTACCCGCCGTGACAAGCCGTATAGCGGTCCCAGGCGCGCGCAGCGCGCCAAGCAGATACTGGCCAACCAGCCAAGGGCTTGCATCTTCTCCCTCACGAGTACGGGATATCAAGGGCGAAGCCCCATAAGCGTTAACTTAACAAAATATGTACCGACCACGTTTCTGTCGAGGCGTCTCCGCGAGGGCCTTCGCCACGCT
>JACPTI010000072.1 GCA_016192845.1 Acidobacteriota bacterium | reverse complement strand
TACGCATCGCCACCGCGTACCACGCGATTCAGAACAGCTTCGACGCGCTCTCTGTCACCGCCGCAGAGCTGATCGAGCCGCGACGAGACCTGCCACGCCCCGTGGATCGCATCTTCGAGCGTGGCGGATGGAACGCTCGACTTACGGTCGATGCGCGAAGCACCTTGCCTTGACGACCCGACCGCCTCTGAGGCATCACATGAGACGGCCAGATCACACGACGAAGTGATCAGAATTTCCGGATTTGATCTACCAGTGATCTACCAGAACACGACGCACGATCCGCGCCGGCCGGATTTTCGAACAAATTCGCGATGTGGGACGGGACAGGTGGCAATTCTTGCAATGCCAGCAGCGCCAGCGGACGGCAGTTTCTTTAATGTCCGCCCGACGCACGTGACCTGATACCTTATCCCTTGACAGCCCTGAAACCTGACCCCTGACCCCTGAAGATATGCCACCCCGATTCGCCTACTGGACGATCCTGGCCGGCGGGCTGCCCACGGCGTTCCGCGCCGCCGAGCGCGAGGAGCTGTTGCCCACGTTCAAGCGCATCCAGGAGAAGCATCCCGACGCGGAGATGAAGTTCTTCGCGCGGGGCAGGCTGTGGGCCTCACCGGAGGAGGCGCGCCGGGCCGCCGAAGCTGCGCGCGGCCGGCGCCAACCCGCTCAGGGGCGCGACTGGCGGCCGGGCGGCGAGCACCGCGATTCGCGTCAGCCGATCAAGGAGGCGAAAAAGACGCGCAACCTCAGACGCCGCCGACAGCGCGTCGAACGGCGCCGCCGCTCATGATTGCCCACGTCGTGCTGTTCCGGCCGCGGCGTGACCTCTCGGTCGACCGACGCCGCGCGCTCGCCGCCGCATTCGAGGCGGCGGTGCAGCAGATCCCCTCGATTCGCCGCGCGCGCGTCGGCCGCCGGCTCGTCCTCGGCCGCGCCTCTGAGGCGCTCACGCGCGCCGACTACCCGTACATGGCCATCATCGAGTTCGACGACCGCGACGGGCTCACCGCCTATCTCGAGCATCCCGCCCACAAGCAACTCGCGGCGCAGTTTTTCGGCGCCTTCGAGGACGCGTTGATCTGCGACGTCGAGCTGGCGGACGGCACGGCCGGGCTGGCGGAGTTTAGTCGGCAGTAGGCAGTCGGCAGTAGGCAGTGGGCAGTGAATGGGCACGCATGGCGTGCTGCCTACTACTTCCTGCCTGCCGCCTACTGCTGACGGCCTACTGGTAGCTGGCACACCGCTTGGACCGGCGGTGGCCGATGATCGCTCTCTACCGGAAGCGGGTGCGGGCGCTGCGGCGACTCATCAGACGGGCGCTGTGGCCGCCTCGCCTGAATTTCGCCGTGTGACCGCCGGCGCCGCGAAGAAGCACTCCTCGATGATTTCCCGCAGCTCGGTCAGACTGACTGCGCTGTTGACGCGCGCGCGCAGGTGCGACCCGCCGTCGAGCCCTTTCGAGTACCAGCTGCACAGCGCGCGGATCTTGTTGATCACCCAGCGGTCGTGACCGCGCGCCTCGCCCGCGGCAGAAGGCCCCAGGCCCCGGGCCTCAGGCCCCAGAAGTCCGGGTGCCACGTGGCGGAATCCCTCGCGCTCGTTGACGCGCTCGGTGCGCAGCAGCTCGATGTACTCGAGCAGGAACCGCCCGCGGTCCTCGAGCGTCACCGCCCGCGGCGGCCGGCCGGCACGGAGGTCGGCGGCTTGCGCGAGGATCCAAGGATTGCGCAGCACGCCGCGGCCGACGAGCACGCCGCTGACGCCGGCGGCCAGCCGCTCGACCGCCTGCTCGGCCTCTATGCAGTCGCCGCTCCCGAGCACGGGAATCGACAGCCCGTCGGCGACACGGGTCACCAGCTCCCAGTCGGCAGCGCCCGTGTACGACTGCTCCGCCGTCCGGCCGTGAATCGCGACGGCGGCCGCGCCGGCGGCCGCGACGCGCCAGGCGACGTCCGGCGCGTTCCGCGTGCCGTCGCTCCAGCCGGCGCGCATCTTCACCGTCACCGGGATCCTCACGGCCCGCGTCATCGCGCGAATAATGCGCGCGGCGTGCTCTGGCTCGCGCATCAGGCTGCAGCCGGCGCTGTGCTTCGCGATCTTCGGCACCGGGCAGCCCATGTTGACGTCGACGATGTCGGCGCCCATCCCCTCGACGATCTGCGCCGCGGCCGCCATCTTCTGCGGATCGCCCCCGAAGATCTGGATCGAGACCGGCCGCTCCTCTTCGGTGTATTCCGCGTACTCGAGCGTGCGATCGATGCCGCGCACGAGCCCCTCGGACGACACCATCTCGGTGACGACGAGGCCGCAGCCGCCGTGGCGCTTGACCAGCCGGCGGAACGCGCTGTCGGTCATGCCCGCCATGGGGGCGACGACGAACGGGCTCGCTAATTCGACAGAACCGATGTTCATGGAACTCCCACCTCCCAAATGCCCAACTCCCAAGTCTTGCGCGCCCATCTGGGGCGTTGGGAGTTGGAGATTGGGAGTTTCAGTAGGGCCGGACGTCGGCCGCGTCGACCTCCACGCTGACCGCCTGTCCGATCAGATCGACCGAGAGGATGAGCCGCGCGCGCGTCCCCTTGCGCACGAGCCGGCCGATCACGCTCTTAAGCGGGCCATGGACGACTTCGACCATCATCCCTTCCTTGATCAGCGGACACGGGTCGTAGGCGAGGTCGCTTTCGACGAGCTGCCGGATCCCTTCGATTTCGTGCTCCGGGATCGGCGCGGGCTCGCCCTCGAACGACACGATGTTGACGACCCCTGTGCACTTCAGGATCGGCAGGCGCTCGCGCGGGTCGAAGCGCGCGAAGCAGTAGCCGGGAAAGAGCGGCCAGTCGATCTTCTTCTTGCGGTCCTTCCAGCGGCTCCAGCGGGTGACGGTCGGCAGGAAGGCCTCGATGTGCCTCTGCTCGAGTTGCTTCCGCACCACCTGCTCGTGGCGCGACCGGGTCCAGAGCGCGTACCAGGCGTCGGTCATTGCGTTATCCGGCCAGCGCCTTCCGCCGTTCCGCCAGCGCCTGCTCGTACGCCTTTCGCAGCTCCTCGTTGCGCCAGGTAATCGTCGCCTGGCTCCGCAGCTTCTCGAGATACTTGAGCCGCTCGAGCGCCATCTTCTCGTTCCCCACGTGGTTGCTGATATCGGCGCGCGCCTCGTCGAAGCTGCGGATCTTCGTCTCGGTGCGCGACTCGAGCTTCAGGATCTGGTAGCCCCGCGTGGTCCTGATCGCTTCGGTCAGGTCGCCTACCTTCATCTTGCCGAGCTGCGCCTGCAGCGCGTCGGCGATCTCGTTCACGCGGATCGGGCCGATCAGCCCGCCGTTGGCCTTGGAGGGCGCGTCCGAATACTCGGCCGCGAGCCGCGGGAACGGCTCGCCCGCCAGCAGCCGTTTCCGCACCTCTTCCGCTTCGGCTTTCGCCTCGTCATCCTGCGCGACGTTGATCCCTTTCTCGGTGACCGGCACCTCGACGAGGATCTCGCGCAGCGTCACCTCGGACGGCGTGGTGAACTCGTTCCTGTGGCCCTCGTAGTAGGCGCGCGCCTCGGCTTCCGTGACGCTGATCTTGTCGACGACATCGCGCCGCTGCGCCTCCGAGGCGAGCATCTGCCGCTCCAGTGCGCGCCGCAGGTCGGTCATCGTCATCCCTTCCTGCTTGAGCGCCGCCTGGAACTGCTCCTCGCTCTCGATGTTGTTCGACTTCCTGATGTTCTCGACGATGCTCTTGAACTGCTCGTCGCCGAGCACGAGGCCGCGCTCGCGCCCCCGCTGGACGAGCAGCAGCTCGTCCACTGCCTCGAGGACGAGCTGCGGCGTCACCTGCGCGATGGCGGTTCTGAGCGCCGGGCTCTCCGGCGTCACGTTGGCGAGCTCCGGCCGGCCGCGCAGGGCGGCCACCTGCCGCTGCTCGAACTCGGTCTTCGTCAGGATGTCGCCGTTGACGTTGACGAGCACCTGCTCGATGATTTCCGCCCCGAGCGGGGCGGCAAGGGCAGCCAGGATCACGGCAACGACGGCGCTTCGCTTGAACATCGCAATTCCTGCAGAATCAATATCTTAACTCAACCGCTCGAGCAGGCTCTCGAGGCGCGGGAACATGCCCTCTTCGGCTCGTGGATCCCGTTCAGGTTTTCGCAAGATCTCTTCCTTCGTGAACCCCGCCGCCACGATGCCCGCCGTGGCGCGGGCGGTCCACCAGCTGGTTTCCGAGCCCTCCCTCCGGAGGCCGGAAGGCCTCCGGCTACCACGCGTCGCTGATTCCGCCTCGAGATCGAGCTTCAACGACGCTGGCGGCACCAGCGTGGCGCCGGGATACTCCTGCACCACCTTGATGAGGCGCATCGGGTCGACCGTCGTCTGGGGTCTGAACTTGATGACGACGAGCCGGCCCTCCCGGTCGATCGCATCGATCCCGAGCCGGTCGGCCATGAGTCGGATGCGCCCGTACTCGGCGAGGTTGAGCACCGAATCGGGCGGCGGCCCGTAGCGGTCGCGAACCTCCTCCAGGATCGCTTCGAGCTCCTTCTCGGTGCGCGCCGCGGCCACCCGCCGATACACCGTCAGCCGCTGGTTCATCTCCGGAATGTAGCCGTCGTCAATCCTCAGGTCGACGCGCAGATTCACTGTGGCCCGAACCTCGTCTTCGATCTCCTCGCCCTTCAGCTCCCGCACCGCTTGCTCGAGCAGCTTCATGTACATCTCGAAGCCGACCGCCTCGATATGGCCGCTCTGCTCGCCACCGAGCAGGTTGCCGGCGCCGCGGATCTCGAGGTCGAGCGCCGCCACGCGGAAGCCGCTGCCGAGATCGCTGAACTCCTTGATCGCCGCCAGCCGCTTCCGCGCCACCGGCGACAGCGACTCCTGCGGCGGGATGAGCAGATAGGCGTAGGCGGGCCGATCGGACCGCCCCACGCGCCCGCGGAGCTGATAGAGCTGCGAGAGGCCGTACCGGTCCGCCCGATTGACGATGATCGTGTTCGCGTTCGGGATGTCGAGCCCGTTTTCGACGATCGTCGTCGCCAGCAGCACGTCGTGCCTGCGCTCGACGAAACCGAGCATGGCGCGCTCCAGCTCGTCCTCGCTCATCTGTCCGTGGCCTACCACCACCTTCGCCTCCGGCACGAGGCGCTGGAGCAGGTTCCCGATGGAATAGATCGATTCGACGCGGTTGTGCACGAAGTAGATCTGGCCGCCGCGCGCCGTCTCGTTCCGGACGGCGCGCTCGATCACCGACGCGTCGAATTTGACCACGTTCGTCTGAATCGACAGGCGATCCTTCGGGGGCGTCTCGATGATCGACATGTCGCGGATGCCGACGAGCGACATGTTCAGCGTGCGCGGAATCGGCGTCGCGGTCATCGTCAGCACGTCGACCTTCTTCCGCAACTGCTTGATCCGCTCTTTGTGGGCGACGCCGAACCGCTGCTCCTCGTCGACGATGAGCAGGCCGAGGTCCTTGAACGTCACGTCCTTCGAGAGCAGGCGATGCGTGCCGACGACGATGTCGACCTTGCCGGAGGCGAGCCCCGACAGGACGTCCATGATTTCCTGCCGCGTCCGGAAGCGGCTGACCATGTCGACCGCAACCGGGAAGCCGGCGAACCGGTCGCGCAGCGTCTTGAGGTGCTGGAACGCGAGCACGGTCGTCGGCGCGAGGAAGGCGACCTGCTTGCCGTCCATCACCGCCTTGAACGCGGCACGCATGGCGACTTCCGTCTTGCCGTAGCCGACGTCGCCGCACAGCAGCCGGTCCATCGGCGCGGACGCCTCCATGTCCTCCTTGATGTCGGCGATCGCCGTGGTCTGATCGGGCGTCAGCTCGTACGGGAATGCGTCCTCGAACTCCTCCTGCCAGTGCGTGTCCGGCGCGAACGCGTGGCCGGGCACCGTTTTGCGCTGCGCGTAGAGCTTGAGCAGCCCCTCCGCCATGTCGCGCATCGCCTTCTTGACGCGCGTCTTCGCCTTCTCCCAGGAGATGCCGCCGAGCCGATCGAGGGCTGGCCGTGCGCCGCCCGTGTATTTCTGGACCAGATCCAGCCGCTCGACCGGGACGAAGAGCTTATCGTCGCCGGCGTAGCGCAGCTCGAGAAACTCCTGCTGCCCGTCGGCCGCTCCGCGGACGCCGAGCTGCCTGAGGCCGACGAACTCGCCGATGCCGTGGTCGACGTGGACGACGAGGTCGCCGACCTTCAAATCGCGGAGGTCGGAGAGAAACGCCCGGGCGACGCCGGGGCGCTTCTCTGCCGGGCGCCGCTCTTCCTCGAACACGTCGGTTTCGGCATAGAGCTGCAGCGCCGCAGCGGCGAGGCGGAACCCCCGCGACAGCGAGCCGACCGCGACGAGCACCGATGCGGCGTGCGCATCCTCGGCGCGCTCCACCGGCACGGCGACGATCTCGTACTCCTGCAGAATCTCGACGGTGCGCTCCGCCCGGCCGTGGCTGTCGGCGACGAAGAGCACCGTGTCGCCGCGCCGCCGCGCCTCGCGGATGTCGGCGATCCAGTCGGACACGCGGCCGCGGAACTCCATCGCGGGTTGACAGGAGACGTGCCGCGCGCCTTCCTCGACCGCGAGCTCCTCGAGCCGCGGCGCGCCGCCCAGCCGGCTCTCGACGTCCTCCCACGTCAGGAACGCCTCGTCCGGCGGCGCGGCGGCCACATGCCCGCGAGCCGACGCGTCGCCGTAGCTCGACTCGATCTGGCCCCGCACCTTGCGCGCCTGTTCGCCGACCTGCTCGTACTCGGACACCAGCAGCCGAACGCCGCGCGCCGCGCCGAGAAGATCGAGCACGGACACGGTCGCCGGCTCATCGTCGAAGCGCTCGCGCAGCGGCACGACGAGGACCTGGTCGATCGCCGCCGTGGACCGCTGGGTCGACGGATTGAACCGCCGCAGCGATTCCACCATGTCGCCGACGAACTCGATCCGCACCGGCTCGGCATCGGCGGCGGGAAAGATGTCGACGATGCCGCCGCGGATCGTGAACGCGCCGTGCTCGTCGACCGGGTCCTCGTGCGTGAAGCCTGCGTCCGTGAGCAGCTCGGCCAGCGCCTGAGGCTCGATCTCGGTGCCCGGCGTGACGGCGATCGCCGCCCGCAGCAGCCGCTCGGGCGGACTGACGCGCGGCAGGAGCGCGGCCGCCGACGCGACGATCAGGCGCGCCGTCCCCGTGGCGGCCGCGTGGAGCGCCCGTGCGCGCGCCGCGGCGACGCGGAAGTGCGGGGTCATGCCGCGGTACGGGTCGACCTGCAGTGAGGGGAGCGGCAGCACCGCCTGCTCGGCCGCCGCTTCGGAGGCGCCTTCAAGGGCGGCGTAAAAGAACCGCGCGTCACCCGTCAGCTGGTCCACGTCCTTGTCGGTCGGCGCCACGAGGACCGTCACCGTGGGGGCGACGCGGGCGGCGGCCACCGCAGTCACCGCCTTCGCGCTCGGCGTCAGGCCGGCTGTAATCGGCGCGAGCTTGTCCAGGGCCGCCCGGGCGGCGGCCTGGCTGAAGAGCGCCCGGAGCGTCAGCGACGTGGTGGTGGCCATCTCCTGTACATGCCGAAAGGCCCGCCTCCGGCAGACCCGGGGGTGAGCGCGAGTTTCCATTGTCACATACGCCGGGTCCGCGGCGGCTTGATCGCGCCCGCCGAGCGGCCTACGTACCTTTGCCGCGTGCTTTGCTGATCAGCTGCGAGGTGGAGTACCCCGGCGTCAGGTCGACGCGCACGACGCGCCCGCCGCGCGCCTCGACGACATCGCGGCCGACGATGTCGTTCGGCCCCCAGTCGGCGCCTTTGACCAGCACGTCGGGCTGGACGGCGCTGATGACCGCGTGCGGCGTCTCCTCGTCGAAGATCGTCACGGCGTCCACGCATGCCAGCGCGAGGAGCACTTCCGCGCGTTCCCGCTCGGCGTTCACCGGCCGGTCGGGCCCTTTGATCGCGCGGACGGAGCGGTCGGAGTTGACCCCGACGATCAGCGCGTCGCCGAGCGCGCGGGCCTCCTGCAGATAGCGGACGTGCCCGGGGTGCAGCAGGTCGAACACGCCGTTGGTGAAGACGACTTTCCCGCCGCCGGCGCGGACACGGTTGGCGAACGCCGCGGCCTCATCCCGCGCCAGCAGCTCGGGGCGCGCGGCGCGTCTGCTCACGACTGCAGTCCGCTGATGCGGACCCCGCCCGAAAACGTCCACCGGTGCAGGGGCCGGAAGATGCCCGCGTCACGCAGGCGCGAGGTCACGCGGATCGTGTACAGCAGCCGGTGATAGTCGTACGCGGCACCGTTCTCGCGGTGGGCCGCGACGTCGAGCTTGTAGGTGCCGTCGACGAGATCGAGGCGGTCGATGGCGAACCGCACCTCGCCGGTGCCGGTCAGCGATCCCGCTGTGGCCCCTTCGATCTGCGTATTGGTGCCGTAGCAGCAGACGCCTTCGGCGTTGAAGATGCCGACGCCGAACACGAGGTCCGTGACCGGCTGATGGGCGCGCACGTGCAGCCGGATCTCGAGCGGGTCGCCCGACGGGAAGACGTGCGTGGGGCGGCCGTCGCGGCCGACGAGATCGACCCCGACGATCTCGACCTCGCGCGAGCCCCAGCGTCCTTCGTCCGCCTTGAACATGTCTGGGGGTGGCGGTTCGGACGGTTCACTTGGTTCAGCAGGTGCAACGGGTTCCGGCGGTGGCGCCGCGGCGGCGTGTTCCAGAGCGACGTTCTCAGCCTTCGCCACGTCCTGGAGGTACGCATCGATGACGCGACGCGGGTCGCCGTGCGTGCGGACGACGCCGGCGTCGAGCCACAGCGCCTCGTCGCAGAAGCGCGTCACCAGATCGAGCGAGTGGGTGACGAGGAGCACCGTGCGGCCGCGCCGGCGGAACTCGGCGAACTTGTCGAGGCACTTGTGCGTGAACGCCTCGTCGCCAACCGCCAGCACCTCGTCGACGAGCAGCACGTCGGGATCGACGTGAATCGCCACCGCGAACCCGAGCCGCATGTACATGCCGGACGAGTACGTCTTGACCGGCGCGTCGATGAACTCCTCGAGCTCCGCAAACCCGACGATCTCGTCGAAGCGGGCGGCCACCTCACGCTTGGTCAGGCCGAGCATCATGCCGTTGATGTAGACGTTCTCGCGGCCGGAGATTTCCGGGTGAAACCCCGCGCCGAGCTCGATGAGCGCCGACACGCGTCCGCGCACCATCACGGTCCCTTCCGTCGGGCGCGCGATCCCCGCAATCAGCTTGAGCATCGTGCTCTTGCCCGACCCGTTTCGGCCGACGATGCCGAAGGTCTGGCCCGCCGGCACCTCGAACGACACGCCGCGGAGCGCGTCGAACGTCTCGTCCGGGCGCAGGTCGCGCAGCAGGCGCCCGCCGAGGAGTGCGCTCTTCAGCGTCCCGAACTGCTTGCGCCGGCCGTAGCGGCGGTACGTCTTTCGGACGCCGCGCACCTCGATCGCGTTCATACGATGGAGCGCCACAACGGGCACGAAGACGGATCAGCCACAAAGGACACGTGTCCTCTACACTTCTTCAGCGAAGGTATCCCGGAGGCGATCGAAGACGAGATACCCCAACGCGAACACGCCGAGCGAACCCGCTCCAACAGCCAGCAGCCGCGGCCACTCGGTGAAGGGCCCCGCGCGGAAGAGTACCTCCTGGTACGACACCGCGAGGTGGGTGAACGGGTTCAGGTTGAGGAAGCCGCGCACGGACGAGGGCGCCTGCGACAGGGCGTAGATGATCGGCGTGGCGAAGAACCAGAGCGTCAGCAGGTTCGACAGCAGATCGCGGACGTCGCGGAAGTGCACGGCCAGCGCCGACAGGAGGAGCGCGAGCCCCAGCGTCAGCACCAGCTGCACGAGCACGACGATCGGGAACCACGCCAGATCGGACGGGACGATCGGCACGCCGTAGTACACCAGGAACGCCGCCAGGATCGGCAGGCCGAAACAGAAATGGACGAGCCCCGCCAGCACCGTCACGATCGGGAGCACCTCCGCCGGAAAGAGCACCTTCCGAATCAGGTTGCCTCCGGCAATCAGCACGTTCGACGCCTCGAGCAGAGACGAGGAGAACCAGCTCCACGGCAGGATGCCGCAGAAGAGAAACAGCGCGAACGGCTCGAGCTCGGGCGGATGGACGCCGGGCAGCACCACCGTGAACACGAAGGTGTAGACGAGCAGCAGGAGGAGCGGATTGACGAACGACCAGAAGAAGCCGAGAACGGATCCGCGGTACCGCGCCTTCAGCTCGCGGGCCACCAAACTGTAGATGAGTGCTCGATAGCGAAGAAGGTGTCGGAGGTTGGTGAGCAAGTCAGGCCTCAGGCCACAGCCCTGAGGCCGGAGGCCTGGGGCCTTCAGTTTATACCCGCGTCCGGGCGCGCGTCGCCACCTGGAGGCGAATCAGCGCCTTCATCAGCGCGATCCGGGCGCGCTCGAAGTCGAGGTCGGCGGACGGCCGCGCCAGCCGCTCCTCGGCGCGCTTCCTGGCGGCTTCCGCACGCGCGACGTCGATCTCGTGCGCCCGCTCGGCGATGTGCGCCAGCACGGTCACATGGTCGGGAAGCACCTCCACGAAGCCGCCCGCGATCGCCAGGTAGTGCCGCTCGTGCCCGACCCGATACCACAGCTCACCCACCTTGAGCGTGGCGAGCAGCGGCGTGTGGCCCGGCAGCACGCCCAGGTACCCTTCGGCGCCAGGCAGCTGGACCTCATCGACCTCCTCGCGGACGAGCGCGCGATCGGGGGTGACGATCTCGAGATGGAGCTTTGTCGGGAGTGCCATAACCCTTTAACCACGAAGGCCACGAAGGTCTCGAAGGACACGAATGTAAATTTTTCTGGCTTTTCGTGTTCTTCGTGATCTTCGTGCGGTTCGTGGTTTACGCAGTTTTCATACTGGCCGCCTTCTCCGCGGCCTCCTCGATCGTGCCGACCATGTAGAACGCCTGCTCCGGCAGGTCGTCGTGCCTGCCTCCGACGATCTCCTTGAAGCCCTTCACCGTGTCGGCAATCGGCACGTACTTGCCCTTGAAGCCGGTGAACTGCTCGGCGACGAAGAACGGCTGCGACAGGAAGCGCTGGAGCTTCCGGGCGCGGGCGACGGTGAGCTTGTCGTCCTCGGACAGCTCGTCGATGCCGAGAATCGCGATGATGTCCTGCAGGTCCTTGTACCGCTGGAGGATCTGCTTCACGCTGCGCGCTACGTTGTAGTGCTCCTCGCCGAGCACGCGCGGATCGAGAATCCGCGACGTCGAGGCGAGCGGATCGACCGCCGGGTAGATCCCCAGCTCCGCAATCTGCCGCGACAGGTTCGTCGTTGCGTCGAGGTGCGCGAAGGTGGTGGCCGGCGCCGGATCGGTGTAGTCGTCCGCCGGCACGTAGATCGCCTGCACCGACGTGATCGACCCCTTCTTGGTCGACGTGATCCGCTCCTGCAACTCGCCCATCTCGGTGAGCAGCGTCGGCTGGTAGCCGACCGCCGACGGCATGCGGCCGAGCAGCGCCGACACTTCGGAGCCCGCCTGCGTGAAGCGGAAGATGTTGTCGATGAAGAGGAGCACGTCCTTCCCCTCGGCGTCGCGGAAGTATTCGGCCACCGTGAGCGCCGACAGGCCGACGCGCAGGCGCGCCCCGGGCGGCTCCGTCATCTGGCCGTAGACGAGCGCCGCGCGCGACTTGCTCGGATCGTTCAGGTCGATCACGCCCGACTCCTGGAACTCGAGCCAGAGGTCGTTCCCCTCGCGCGTGCGTTCGCCGACGCCGCCGAACACGGACACGCCGCCGTGCTTCAGGGCGATGTTGTGAATCAGCTCCATGATGATGACGGTCTTGCCGACGCCGGCGCCGCCGAACAGCCCGATCTTGCCCCCCTGCAGGTAGGGCTCGAGCAGGTCGATGACCTTGATGCCGGTTTCGAACATCCGAAGCTCGGTCGATTGCTCCTCGAGGGTCGGCGCGTGGCGGTGGATCGACCAGCGCTCTTTCGCCTCCACGGGCCGGTCGGGAAAGTCGACCGGCTCGCCGAGCACGTTGAGCACGCGGCCGAGGGTGCTCGGGCCGACCGGCACCGAGATCGCCGCGCCGGTGTCGATGGCGGTCATTCCGCGCGTCATCCCGTCGGTCGGCTTCATCGCGACGGCCCGGACGCGGTTCTCGCCCAGGTGCTGCTCGACCTCGGCAATGACGTCGATCTTTGCCGCACCGCCGGCGCCGTCGGAGACGACGCGGACCGCGTTGTAGATGGCGGGAAGGCCCTCGGGAAACTCGATGTCGATGACGGGGCCGATGACCTGGACCACCTTACCCGTGAGCTGGGCCTTCGCGCCCGTCTCGGTTTTCTGTGCAGTCGGTGCTGGCGTTGCCATATCTTCCCTCGATTTTCGTCACGCCCCGGCGTGATGCCACAGCATCTAACCACGAAGCTCACGAAGATCGCGAAGGTCACGAAATTCTTATTTTGATTTCGTGTTCTTCAAGACCTTCGTGGCCTTCGTGGTTCCTAGGTGGCGGCCGCGCCGGACACGACCTCGATGATCTCTCTCGTGATCGCCGCCTGGCGCACCTTGTTCATGTAGAGCGTCAGGCTGTCGATCATCTCCGACGAATTCCGCGTCGCCGCGTCCATCGCCGTCATCTGCGCCGCGAAGAACGCGGCATTCGATTCGAGGAGCGCGCGGTAGACCTGCGCCTGGACGTGGCGCGGCAGCAGGACGCTGAAAATCTCGTCCGCCACCGGCTCGTACAGGTACTCCGTCGTCGGACCCGCCGCACCCTCGAGCCGCGGGATCGGCAGCAGTTGCTCGAGCACGATGCGCTGCGCGATCACCGACCTGAACTCGTTGTAGACGACATGGACGGTCGAGGCGCGACCGGCGACGAACTCGTCGATGGCCGCGTTGGCGACGTCCGCGGCGTGGGCGTACGTCAGCCGCTGGAAGATCCCGACCTGCTCGAACCGCACGTCGAAGCCGCGGCGGCGGAAGAAGTCGCGCCCCTTGCGGCCGATGAGGCCGAGGCCGATCTCCTGCGACCGCCCTTCCTTGAGGACGAACTGGCCCGCCGCCTTGATGACGTTGGCATTGAAGCTCCCGCAGAGCCCGCGGTCCGCGGTGATCACGATGAGCAGCGGCCGGCCGGCAGCGTGGCCGGCCCGGAGCAGCGGGTGCGATTCGGGGTCGACGCGCGTGGCCAGGCTGTTGAGCACCTGCAGCATCCGCTGCGCGTACGGGCGCGCGGCGATGACGCGCTCCTGCGCGCGCTTCAGGCGCGAGGCGGCGATCATCTTCATCGCCTTGGTGATCTGCTGCGTCGATTTGACGGCGCGGATCCGGCGGCGCAGGTCGAGCAGTGAAGGCATCTACGGGCCGTTCGAGGCGTTACGCGACCGCCGCCTGCGCGCTGCCGATGAACTGGCGGCCGAACTCGGCCAGCGCCGAGTCGAGCGCGCCCCGCAGCTGGTCGTCGAGGATCTTCTTCTCGGCGACGCCCGACAGGATCTCCGGATGGCGCGTCTCGAGGAACCGGTAGAGGTCCTCCTCGTAGCGCCGCACCTGCTCCACCTCGACGGCGTCGAGGTACCCCTTCGTCGCCGCGTAGATGATGGCCACCTGCTTCTCGACCGGCAGCGGCTGATACTGCGGCTGCTTCAGGATCTCGACCAGCCGGCGGCCGCGATTGAGCTGCGCCTGCGTCGCCTTGTCGAGGTCGCTGCCGAACTGCGCGAACGCCGCCAGCTCGCGGTACTGCGCGAGGTCGAGCCGCAGCGACCCGGCCACCTGCCGCATCGCGCGAATCTGCGCCGAGCCGCCGACCCGCGACACCGAGTTGCCGACGTTGATGGCCGGGCGCACGCCCTGGTGGAAGAGGTCGGTCTCGAGGAAGATCTGGCCGTCGGTGATCGAGATCACGTTGGTCGGAATGTAGGCCGACAGGTCGCCCGCCTGGGTCTCGATGATCGGCAGCGCCGTCAGCGATCCGCCGCCGTGCGCGTCGTTCAGCTTCGCGGCGCGCTCCAGCAGCCGCGAGTGGAGATAGAACACGTCGCCGGGATACGCCTCGCGCCCCGGCGGCCGCCGGAGCAGCAGCGAGATCTCGCGGTACGCCTGGGCGTGCTTCGACAGGTCGTCGTAGACGCACAGCGCGTGGCGGCCGCTGTCGCGGAAGTACTCGCCAATGGCGCACGCCGCATACGGGCTGATGTAGAGCATCGGCGCCGGGTCGGCCGCGGCCGCGGCGACGACAATCGTGTAGCTCATCGCGTCGTAGTCTTCGAGCGTGCGGACCACCTGGGCGATCGTCGACTGCTTCTGCCCGATCGCGTTGTAGATGCAGACGACGTCCTTACCGCGCTGATTGATGATCGTGTCGATTGCGATGGCGGTCTTGCCGGTCTGCCGGTCGCCGATGATGAGCTCGCGCTGGCCGCGCCCGATCGGCACCATGCCGTCGATCGCCTTGAGCCCCGTCTGGAGCGACTCCTTGACGGGACGGCGATCGACGACGCCGGGCGCCAGGCGCTCGATCGGCAGGTACTGCTTCGCCTGAATCGGCCCCTTGCCGTCGACCGGCTGCCCGAGCGCGTTGACGACGCGCCCCAGCATCTCCTCGCCAACCGGCACCGAGATGATCCGGCCCGTGCGCTTGACGGTGTCGCCTTCCTTGATCTCCTTGTAGTCGCCGAGGAGCACGGTGCCGACGCTGTCCTCTTCGAGGTTCAGCGCGATCCCGAACACGCCGTGCGGGAACTCGAGCATCTCGCCCGCCATGGCGCGCTCGACGCCGTGCAGCCGGGCGATGCCGTCGCCGATCGCGATGACGGTGCCGACCTCGGCGACGTCGACCTCGACGGCGTAGCTGCCGATCCGGTCGCGGATGATCTTGGAGATTTCTTCGGCTCTGATGTCCATATCCGATCCTCAGCCCATTTTCTCGAGTCGTTCGCGGATCCTCGCAAGCTGAGTCGCGACGCTCCCGTCGTAGACGATGCTGCCCACCCGCGCGACGGCGCCGCCAATCAGCGCCGGATCGACGCGCGCGCTCATCGTCACGCGGCGCCCCGTCGCGGAGGCGAGGCGCTGCTCGAACTGCGCCAGCCGTTCGGGCGCGAGCGGCGCCGCCGTGATCACCTCGGCGCGCACGATCTGCCGGTACTCCATCAGGCGCTCCCGATACGCCGCCGCGAGATCGCCGACGATGACGAGCCGATTGCGGTCGGCCAGCAGCTGCAGGAGCTTCGCCAGCGGCTTGGACGGCTTCAGCCGCGACAGCAAGGTGTCGAGAATGCCGCGCTTGGCGCTGACAGGCACCGCGGGGTTCGTCAGCGCCTTCTGGAGATCTGGAGTGCCGGCCACCAGGTCGGCAAACGCCGTGAGCTCCTGATCGACCTGCTCTGGATTGCCTTCCTTGATGACGACGTCGAGGAGCGCTCGCGCGTAGCGCGCCGCCGACGCACGAGTACTCATGAATTCACCTGCATCGCCCAAGCGAGCTTGTACCTGAATGGCACAAACAACCTTTTATAACACAGAAAAACCGGCGAGCCGGAGCTAGACCGGCGGGTGTGAGCTGGTGGCGGCCGTCAGCAGCTCGTAGAGGCGATTGAGCTCAGCTTCCGAGTTGAAATCAATCTCGATCGTGCCGCTCTGGCCGCGTCGCACGATGCGCACCTTCGTCCCGAGGGCGAAGCGGAGACGATCCTCGGCCGCCCGCGTGTGCACGTCGGGAGCGGCAGGGGCGGCGGCACCCCGCGCGGCCGCGGGCGCGGCGAGCTTCTTGACCAGCGTCTCGGTCTCGCGCACCGACAGCGATCGCGCGATGACTTCGCGCGCCGCGTGCCGCTGGGCGGCGGCGTCGGCGAGGCCGAGGAGGGCGCGCGCGTGCCCCATCGACAGCACGCCGGACGCGACGTCGCCGCGCACGTCGTCCGGGAGCCGCAGCAGACGAAGGTAGTTGGCGACCGACGTGCGGTCCTTCCCGACGGCCGCGGCCACCTGGTCTTGCGTCAGGCCGAACTCCTCGACCAGGCGCTGGTACGCGAGCGCCTCGTCGATCGGGTTGAGGTCCTCGCGCTGGAGGTTCTCGACGAGCGCCAGCTCGAGCAGCTGCCGTTCGGCGCCCTCGGGCACGTCGCGGATCACCACCGGAACCTTGAGGAGACCCGCCTTCTGGGCGGCGCGCCAGCGCCGCTCGCCCGCGATGATGCGATACGTGCCGCCGGTCCGGCGTACGAGGATCGGCTGAATGATCCCGTTGGCGCGAATCGACGCCGCCAGCTCGTCGAGCTTTCCCTCGTCGACGATGAGCCGCGGCTGGTGATCGCCCGGGATGAGCAGATCAATGTCGACCTCGATCGCCCCGGTGCGCGGCGCCTCCGGCGCATCGGGAATCAGCGCGCTCAGGCCTTTGCCGAGGGCGGGGCGGCGTTCCATCATCGACACGCTCCCTTATTGACGATTTCAGACTGCACGATTGCCGCTTGTTGCCGATTACGCCGCATGCCGCGTGAGCATTTCCTTCGCGAGCGCGACGTACGCCGCCGCGCCGCGCGACTTCGCGTCGTACAACACTGCGGGAATACCGTGGCTCGGCGCCTCGCCGAGCCGCACGTTGCGCGGAATGACGGTGTTGAACACCTTCTCCTTGAAAAACTCGCGCACGTCCCGCGCCACGAGCTGCCCCAGATTCGTCCGCTCGTCGTACATCGTCAGCAGCACGCCTTCGATATCGAGATGCGGATTCAGGCTGCTGCGCACGCGACGCATGGTGGCGACCAGATCGGCGAGCCCTTCGAGCGCGAAGTACTCGCAGTGGAGCGGAATCAGCACCGCGTCGGCGGCGACGAGCGCGTTCAGCGTCAGCAGGCCGAGCGACGGCGGGCAGTCGATGAAGATGCAGTCGAAGCGCGCGCGCAGCGGATCGATGAGGCGGCGCAGGCGGTGCTCGCGCACCGGCACCGAGACGAGCTCGATCTCCGCCCCGGTGAGATTGCGATCGGCGGGTATGAGCGAGAGGTTCTCTACCTGCGTGGCGAGCAGGCACCCGTCGGGCGCGACCTCGGTCAGCAGCGCTTCGTAGATCGTGCCGGCGTCTCCACGGCGACCGCGAAGCCCGAGGCCGCTCGTGAGATTGCCTTGCGGATCGACGTCAACGGCGAGGACGCGGTAGCCTTCGACCGCGAGCGACGTCGCGAGATTGATGACGGTGGTGGTCTTGCCGACGCCGCCTTTCTGGTTGGCGACGGCGACTACCCTCGACGGGCCAGAGAGATTATCTGGCATTTGACCGATGAATGATTGTGGTGTCTGATTCGTGACGCACTAAATGTAGTAGTCACAGAGCCGTGCGTCAAGCACTGTTTCACGTGAAACAGACGAACAAACAGCGAACTACTGCTGCGGCGGTGTTCCACGTGGAACGCCACGACCTACGGGGCGCTTCTCGAGCACCACGAGGCGGCTGCGGAGCGACTCGAGAAGGGGGTATGTCGCTTTCCATGCGAGCGGCGGGGTAATCGTTTCCGACGGGTCGGCCGTCACCGCACTTCTGAAGAGAAACAGCTGACCTCCGGGTCTGGCGAACGCCTGGAGCGCCATCAGCATTCGTGTTTCAACACGCACCGCGCGCACCGTCACCAGGTCGTGCGCCTCGTGAAGGTCCGGCCGCGTCAGCAGCTCCTCGAACCGGGCCGTAACCACATCGGCACCCGCCATCTCGAGCGTGCGAACCGCTTCGCGCAGAAATACCGCCTTCCTCGTCTTCGACTCGACCATCAGCAACTGCAGCCTGGGGACGGCCAGTGCCAGCGGGATAGCCGGGGACCCGCCGCCGCTGCCGACATCCAGCATCCGCGTCGCGCTGCCGGCAACGTACTTGGCGGCAACGAGCGGTTCGATGAGCAGCCGGTCGAGCGCCTCCGGCGAGAGCTCGGCCAGCCTGAGGCCGGTGAGATTGATTTTCGTGTTCCAGACTGCCAGCAAGCGGTAGTACGCCTCGAGACGCGCCGCCAGCTCCGGGGCCAGACTCACGCCGGCACGGCGCGCCCGCCGGGTGAGCCTCTCCTGGAACTCCCTCGTCTTCAACGGCTTAAGCGGATTTCTCGAGATAGACGCCGAGGACCGCCACGGCCGCGGGCGTCACCCCCGGAATGCGCGACGCCTGCCCCAGCGTTTCCGGCCTGACCTGCGACAACCGCTGCACGACCTCCCGCGACAGGCCCGGCACCTGCGCAAACGCGAAGTCCTCCGGAATCCGGCGCCGCTCCTGGCGCCGCACCCGCTCCGCGCGCGCAACTTCCTGCTTCAGATACCCGGCGTACTTGACCTCGTTCTCGAGGCTGGCCACATCGAGTTCGCACGCGGCGCCATCAAGCTCGAGCGCGATGTCTCCGCGCTGCAGCAGTGTCTCCAGCCGCACCTCAGGGCGTCGAAGCAGCGTACTGGCAGTGATGCGCTCTCCGCGTTCGGTCCGCACCAGGGTCCGGTGCAACGCGGTGATGTTCTGTGAGTGGCGCGCGCGCCGGTCCTCGAACCGGGCCCACCGCTCGTCGCTTATGAGGCCCAGCCGGCGGCCCACCGGCGTCAGCCGCAGGTCGGCATTGTCGATGCGCAGCAACAGCCGATGCTCGGCGCGTGACGTGAACATGCGGTATGGTTCCAGGCAGCCTCGCGTAATCAGGTCATCGACGAGGATACCGATATAGGCCTCGTCCCGCCTGAGCGTGAACGGCGCTTCGCCCCGCACCCTGCGGGCCGCATTGACCCCCGCGACGAGCCCCTGCGCGGCCGCCTCCTCGTATCCGGACGTCCCGTTGATTTGTCCCGCGAAGAAGAGCCCGGCGACGCGGTGGGTTTCTAGCGTCGATTTCAGCTCGGTGGGCTGGACAAAATCGTATTCAACCGCGTATCCGGGTCGAAGGATGGACGCATCTTCGAGGCCGGGAAGTGCTCGTACGAGCTGCTCCTGGACGTCGCGCGGCAGCGACATCGAAAAGCCATTCACGTAGATCTCGTCGACGTCGAGACCCTCCGGCTCGAGGTAGATCTGGTGCCGCTCGCGCTCGGGGAACCGCATGACCTTGTCCTCGAGCGAGGGACAGTAGCGCGGGCCGATGCCGCGAATCTGGCCGTTGTAGAGCGGGCTCCGACCGATATTGCGCCGTACCACCTCGTGAACGGGGTCGGTCGTGTAAAGCAGCCAGCATCGAACGTGGTTGGACAGAGGCGCGCTCGTCGAAAACGAGAACGGCACCGGTTCGGCGTCCCCGCTTTCCTCCACGAAGAGTCCGCGCTCGACGGCGCCTGCGAAATCGATGCTCTCGCGATGGAGGCGCGGCGGTGTGCCCGTCTTCAGCCGTCCGCCCTCGAATCCAAACGACCTGATCGATGACGCCAGCTCGCCCGACGGCGGTTCGCCGTGGCGGCCGGCCGGGCGTTGTTCGGGACCGATGTGAATGAGGCCGTTGAGAAACGTCCCGGTCGTGATGACGAGCGCGCCGCACTCGTAGCGGTCGCCGTCTTCCATGACCAGCGCGGCGACACGGCCGTGTGTCGCCTCGATCCGCCCGGCCTTGCCGAACAGCCAGGTGATCTGTGGCTCGCGATCGAGCGCCGCGGCCACCCACCGGGCGTAGCGCCGCTTGTCGGCCTGCGCGCGGGGCGACCAGACCGCCGGCCCGCGGCTGCGATTGAGCAGCTTGAACTGGATGCCCGTCGCGTCGATGGCACGCGCCATCAGGCCGCCGAGGGCGTCGATCTCGCGCACCAGGTGGCCTTTGGCGGTACCGCCGACGGCCGGGTTGCACGGCATGTGCGCCACCGTTTCGCGCGACAGCGTGCAGAGGCCGACGCGGCACCCGAGGCGCGCGGCCGCATACGCCGCCTCCACGCCGGCGTGCCCGGCGCCGACCACGATGACATCAAATCGCATCTGTTCAACCGGTCCGGCTGAAGCCGGACGCCACGTACGCGTAGGGTCCGCCTTCAGGCGGACCGAGATTACTTCCCGATACAAAACCGCGCGAAGATATGCCGGAGCACGTCTTCGCTCGTGCGTGCCCCCACGATCTCGTCGAGCCGCGCGCGCGCCTCCTGCAGATCCGTCAGGACGAACTCTTCCGGCGTCTCGCCGCTCGCGGCCGCCTGGTGCGCGGCGAGAAGACTGGCGCGCGCCTGCTCGAGCAGGCCGATGTGGCGGGCGTTCGTCACCGCAGCGGGATCCCTGAGCGATTCCGCTCCCGTCAGCTCGCGCACGATCGCGCACCGGAGCTCGTCGAGACCGGCGCCGGTTGTGGCGGAGACACACACACACGTACGGCGCGAACCCGGAGGGTTCGCGCCACAAGCGGCAACGACATCCCCTGCAGCCGGCAGATCCCTCTTGTTCAAGACGATGATCCGCGGTCGGGTCTCGGTCTGCGCGAGCAGCTCGTGGTCCTCGGCGGTCGCGGGCTCGCTCCGGTCGATGACGACGAGCAGCAGGTCGGCGATTTCACGCGCGCGTGCCGCGCGGAGGACCCCTTCGCGCTCGACGCGGTCGGCGCTGTCGCGGCAGCCGGCCGTATCCACCAGCGTGACCGCGAGGCCATGGAGATCCATCTGCTCTGACACGAGATCCCGCGTCGTGCCGGCGACGTCGGTCACGATCGCGCGATCGGCGCCGACGAGCGCGTTGAAGACGCTCGACTTGCCGACGTTCGGGCGCCCTGCGATCACGACGGTGGCGCCTTCGCGAATCAGCCTCCCGCGCCGCGCGCCGCCAAGCAGCTCGTCGACGCGCTCGACGACACCCGCGACGGCCCGCGCCGTTTCCGCCGGCTCGATGAAGTGATACCCCTCGTCCGGAAAATCGAGCGACGCTTCCAGCCGGGCGATGAGGTCGAAGAGCTGCGCATCGATTGCCGCGATGCGGGCGGTCAGCGTCCCCTCGAGCTGATCGAACGCAACGCGTGCCTGGAGCGGCGTGGCGGCGGCAATCAGGTCCGCGACCGCTTCCGCCTGCACCAGATCGCGCTTTCCGTTGAGAAACGCCCGGAGCGTAAACTCCCCCGGCCGCGCCAGCCGTGCGCCGGCGGCCATGGCGCTCTCGACGATCGCCCGGAGCACGACCGGGTTGCCGTGCGCGCTGATCTCGACCACGTGCTCGCCGGTGTAGGAATGGGGCGCGGGAAAGTAGGTCGTGATGACCTCGTCGAACGTCTCGCGACGGTCAGCCGCCGCGCGCGGCCGCACGCGCGTGAAGGTGGCGAACCGCGGGACGAGCGCGCCGCGAAGGTCGAGGATGGCGGCCGCAATGGCCGGCGACGCGGGGCCGCTGATCCGCACGACTCCAATGCCGCCCCGCCCGAGGGGCGTCGCAATCGCCACAATGGAGTCGTCGGTTGCGAACATGGCGGCCAGTTGGTAGCTCGTAGCCGGTAGCCGGTAGCACGAACGAGGAACCCTGAACCTGCTACCAGCTACCGCCTACCGGCTCGTCTTACTCGAGATGATGACGGTCTTCATGAACGCGTCGCCGATGCTCTCCGAGGTCACCGTCGGGTCCTCGGCAATCGCGAGGTGCACGATCCGCCGCTCGTAGGGATTCAGCGGACCCATCTCCTGCGGCACGCCCGTGGAGCGCGCCTTTTCCGCGACGAAGCGCGCCATCTGCCGCAGCTCGAGGTCCTTGTCCTTGCGGAACTCGTTGCAGTCGATCACCACGCGGTTGTCGTCGCCGAGCTGCCTGCGAAACGCCGTCGCGACGATGTGCTGCAGCGCCTGCAGCCCTTCGCCGCCGCGCCGCACCAGCACGCCGCCGTCCTCGCCCTCGAGGTTGATGCGCGTCGCCTCCGGCGTCTCCTCGATCTTCGGCGTGAGGGACAGCCCCATCGCCCTCACCACCGTGAGCATGAATTCGGTGATGTCCGTCGTCAGTGACATACGTCTCACGAAACTCCCAACTCCCAATGTTCCAACTCCCAATCACCGCGTCCCAACCGGCCGAGGTTGGGAGTTGCGGAGTTGGGCGTTGGGAGTTCTTTATGATGGCTTCTCCGCCCCGCCCGTGCGCCCCTCGCCCACCTTCTTCAGCCTCCGTTCGGCCGGCGGCCGGACCATCGCCACCGCGGGCGGCCCGATCAGCCAGTTCGTGAAGTACTGCTGGCCGATCGCCCAGAGGTTGCTCACGAACCAATAGATGACCAGGCCGCTCGGCGCCCACAGGAAGAACACCGTGAACAACAGCGGCATGAGCATCATCACGCGCTGCTGCGACGGATCCGCCGTCGTCGGCGTAATTCTCGTCTGCCAGAACATCGTCACCGCCATGAGCACGGGGACGACGTAGTACGGATCCGGCCGGGAGAGGTCGGTGATCCACCAGCCGAACTCGGCGCCCCGCAGCTCGATCGACTGCGACAGCATCGAATAGAACGCGAGCAGCACCGGGAACTGCAGCAGCATCGGGACGCAGCCGCTCGCCGGGTTGACGCCTTTCTCGCGGTAGAGATTCATGATCTCCGTGTTCATCTTCTGCCGCGCCGGGTCGGTGACCTTCAGCTCCTTGTAGCGATCCTGGATCGCCTTGAGCTGCGGCTGCAGGGCCTGCATCTTCCGCATCGAGACGACGCTCTTGTGCCGCAGCGGGAAGATCGTGAGGTTGATGGCAATCGTCAGCAGGACGATCGCCCACCCCCAGTTGCCGACGTATCCCTGGATCCACTGAAGCGCGCCGAGCAGCGGCACCGCGAGCCACCCGAAGACGCCGAAATTGATGGCGCGGACGAGCTCCGCGTCGATCGACCGCAGCAGATCGAACTGCTTGGGCCCGAAGAAGAAGCGGACATCCTGCGGCGGCTCCGGAAAGGTGATGCTCTGCGCGATGAACTGGCGCGTCGCGCCGCCGGGCCCGGGCAGCGGCGCCAGCCGGAACTCGAGCCGGGCCTGTCCCGGATTCACGGCGGTCGCGATGAAATAATGATCGTCGATGCCCGCGAACCGGAACTGCCCCTCCTGCACCGGCTGCTGGCCGATGTTGGTGGCGGCGATGCGCGTGACGTCGCCGTCGCGGTGGAAGATCGCCTGCGGCGGCTGGATGTAGTTGCCCGTGAAGAAACTGCCCCCCGCCGAGACCGCGCCGAGGTCGCCGAGGCCGGGTCCCCACAGCACCGTTGGATTGAGCGTGGCCTCGCCGCTGCGCACCTCGGCGGAGAACGTAATCAGGTAGGTGCGCGGATCGAACCGCAGCTCCTTGCGGGCGCGCAGCCCCGCCGCGTCCTCGAACTCGAACACCACGCTCGCTTCGCTCGTGCGCGCGTCCACGCGCCCGGCGGTATCGCCCGTCACGCGGTAGAGCGCGGTGTTCAGCCGGCGCGTCAGCTCTTCATTGTCGACGCTGAGCAGGAACGGCGACGGCTCGTCGGCGGGAAGCGCCGACGGCACCAGGTCGACCGGCGCGCCGCCTTCGTCGCGGTATCCCTCCAGCTGCCAGCGCACAATGCGCCCGCCGCGGTTCGAGAGCGTCGCCGTCACAGTGGAGGTTTCGACGACGATCTCCCGCTCGGCCGCCTCGCCGAGGACGGCAGGCGCCGGTTCAGCCGACGGGGCTGGCGGGGCCGGCGCGGGAGGGGGCGACGGCGCCGCCGGTTCGGTTGCCGGCGTGCTCGCGCCCGGCGGCGGCGCCTCGGTGCGGGAGGCCGGCGGCGGGGGCACGAAAAGCGTCTGATAGGCGTACAGCACCAGGAACGACAGGATGACCGCGATCAGGATTCGGCGTTCCATGTGCGGTCACCCCTGCGGCGAACGCGAGTGCGCCCCGCCGTACGGCACGGGGTCGACCCCGTGGCCGCCGAGGGGGTGGCAGCGCGCCAGTCGGCGGCTGCCCAGCCAGAGCCCCCGGGCGGCGCCGTGGAGCAGCACCGCTTCACGCGTGTAGTCGGCGCACGACGGGTAGAAGCGGCAGCACCCCGTAAATAGCGGTGAAATGAGGAGCTTATACGCCTTCAGCGCCGCCAGCACCGCGGCGGCCGCCACCGCGGACAGGCCGCGGCGCCGCCACCTGGCGCCCTCCGCGTTCGAGGGCGGTGCGGTAATCGGCTTCAAGGCTGGGAAAGGACGCATCGAGCATTTCCCGGCGTGGAATGAGGACGACATCGAGGCCTGCAGTCACCTTCTGGCGCCTGAACACCTCGCGCGCGAGGCGTTTGGCGCGGTTGCGATCGACCGCAGATCCGAGCTTTCGCGTCGCGGCGACCCCGAGCCGCGACGCCCTGCCGCCGTTGGGCAGCACAATCAGCGTCATGAACCGGCCGTGCACCCGGGCCCCTTCGCTGTAGACGCGCTCGAAGTCGGACCTGCGCCGGATTCGTTCGGCGGCGGGCAGCGCCTGGCTGCTCATGCCGGCTTCCTGACTGATCTCTGGGCCTATCCTTCGTCGGCGACGGTCAGGCGCTTGCGACCTTTGGCCCGGCGGCGCTTCAGGACGATTCGACCGTTTTTCGTCGACATCCGGGCGCGAAACCCATGGGTCTTTCGACGCCGGCGTCTGTTGGGCTGATAGGTGCGCTTGCCTTTCATGCTGTTCCTGTCGCCTGTCCACCCGCATCTTGAAGCGGGACGGTCCTGTGTCGCGGGCGATCACGCACAGAATTTTCAATACTAGTCATCGCTCGCGCGCGGTGTCAACGCGGGGGTCCCCGCCGCGCAAATTTTGCGCGGTGGGGTGCGAGCGACGTGTGTTACATTGCGCGCTTCAGCCGGCGCGATGACGCGCGGCCCTGGGGTCGCCTTCGGTTTGTTCCCCAAGATTTCCACACCTGTGGAAAACATTGTGGAAAAACTGGGGTTCCTGCGGGGCTGGCGGGAAAAAGGCTGGTTTTCAGGCGGTTTCGCTGAGGCGAAGGTCTCCGGACGCCTGAGTTTCGGCCCCGAATGGAGGCCGCAGCCGCAACACAGCCCACCGGATCGCCGTCCGGCGAGGCGAAAGTCGGTTTTTCTTCGTGTTTTCCGCCATGGACGCCAGCATCTGGGATCAGATCCTCTCCCGCGTTGAAACCAAGGTGAATCGGCACAGCTTCTACACCTGGTTCAAGCCGACGGCGCTCGTCGCCGACGGCGGCACCGCCATCACTGTCCGTGTGCCGAACCCGCTGTTCAAGGACTGGCTCACGAAGCACTACTCGGTTGTGCTCGCTGAAGCGCTCGCCGACGTGCATCGACCCGGCGCCTCGCTCGTGTTCGTCGCCGAAGGCATGCCGCTGGCTCCGCCTCCGGTGGAAGACACGCCGCTCGCGCTCGATGCGGGACCCGACGAAACGAGCGCGGCAACGGCCGCGGGCGGTCTCAACCTGCGCTACACGTTCGACACGTTCATCGTCGGGCCGTCGAACCAGTTCGCGCACGCCGCGTGCCGCGCCGTCGCGGAGGCGCCCTCGCGTTCGTACAACCCGCTCTTCATCTACGGAGGCGTGGGGCTCGGCAAGACGCACCTGATGCACGCGATCGGCCATTACGTGCTGCACCACGATCCGTCGCTGCGCCTCACCTACATCTCGTCCGAGCGCTTCATGAACGAGATGATCAATGCGCTGCGGTACGATCGGATTCTCGACTTCCGCGAGCGCTATCGATCGGTCGACGTCCTGCTCGTCGACGACATCCAGTTCGTGTCCGGCAAGGAAGGGACGCAGACGGAGTTCTTCCACACATTCAATGCCCTCTACGACGCGCAGAAGCAGATCGTCCTGAGCAGCGATCATCCGCCGCACGAGATTCCGGCGCTCGAGGAGCGCCTCCGATCGCGCTTCGAGTGGGGGTTGATTGCCGACATTCAGCCGCCCGATATCGAAACCCGCGTCGCGATCCTCAAGCGGAAGGCCGAAGCCGAGGCGGTGCCGCTGCCCGACAGCGTCGCGATGTACATCGCGGGGCGGATCAAGTCGAACATCCGCGAGCTCGAAGGATTGCTCATCCGGCTCATCGCGTACGCGTCGCTCACCGGACGCGAGATATCGCTCGATCTCACCCAGGAAGCGCTCAAGAACGTGATCGATCAGGACGCGAAGGCGGTCACGATCGAGACGATCCAGCGGTTCGTCTCCGACTACTATCAGCTCAAGATCGGCGATCTGAAGTCACGCAACAATTCCAAGTCGGTCGCGATGCCGCGGCAGATCGCGATGTACCTCTGCAAGAGGCTCACGAACGCGTCGCTGCCGGAAATCGGCCGCAGCTTCGGCGGAAAGCACCACTCGACCGTAATTCACTCCCTGAAGAAGGTGGACGAGCTGCGAAAGCGCGACGCGGATTTCAACAGCCTGATCAACAACTTTCTCGAATCGTTTCGCTGAATCCGAGCTCATCCACACCGGCGATCCGCGGGGGGCTGTGGACGTTTTGATGGGCCAAAATACCCACAGGATCGGGCCGGATCTCGGTAGTGGATCCCACAAATTTATGCACACCGTAAGCTGTTGATAGCAAGGCACTAACGGGTGTTGATTGGGTTTTGCGCCGCGCCTTTTTTCTATTATAATTTTCTTGTCTCTTCTTCTCCTCTCAAAGAGGATCCGTCAACCGCGGACCGCCACTTCCGCTTGAGGTCATCAGCCGCTTATGGAACTCGTTGTCCGGAAGACTGAGCTTCTGCGAGAACTGCAACTTTTCCAGGGCATCGTGGAACGCAAGAACACGATCCCGATTCTCGCTAACGTGCTCATCGAAGCCAAAGGCGACGAAGTGCGGATGCTCGCCACGGACCTGGAGGTGGCGCTGCGGAGCCGCTGCCAGGCGTCGGTCGCCAAGGGCGGAGCGCTGACGCTGCCGGCGAAGAAGCTGTACGAAATCGTCAAGGCGCTTCCCGAAACCGACGTCCGCATCGAGGAAGACAAGAACGGGGTGAAGGTGGCGGCCGATCGGTTCGACTCGCGGATCCAGACGCTGCCGCGCGAGGATTTTCCGACGCTTCCCGACGCCAGCGGCAAGGCGCCGGCGACGCTGCCGCGCGCCGCGCTGAAGGAAATGGTCGCGAAGACGCAGTTCGCGATTACCGGCGAGGACACGCGCTACTTTCTGAATGGCGCGAAGTTCGTGCTCAGGCCCGACGGCCTCACGCTGGTGGCGACCGACGGCCATCGCCTGGCGCTCGTCGAGGTGCCGCACAAGGTCGGGATCGCCGAGGAGGTCGGCGTCATCCTCCCGAAGAAGACGCTGCTCGAGCTCGGCAAGCTCCTCGTCGAGGACGACGGAGAGGTGCTGTTCGAGACCGGTGAGAACCATCTCTTCTTCGACGTCGGCGGGCGGATGCTCATCTCGCGGATGATCGACGGCCAGTTCCCGGCGTACGAGCGCGTCATTCCGAAGAACAACGACAAGGGGATCGAGTTCGAGCGGGAGCGGCTGACGAACGCGGTCAAGCGGGTCGCGCTGCTGTCGAACGAACGGTCGCGCGCGGTGAAGTTCGAAATCGGCATGGGGAAGGTAGAGGTCACCTCCAGCAGCTCCGAATTCGGCGAGGCGCGCGAAGAGCTGCCGGTCGAGTACGCCGGCGAAGCGCTGACGATCTCCTTCAACGCCCAGTACGTGCTCGATTTCCTCAACGTCGTCGAGACCGACGGCGTGCTGCTCTCGCTCAAGGATGAAGTCAGCCAGGCGGTCATGAAGCCGATCGGCGCCGAGGGATACAGCTACACGTACGTGATCATGCCGATGCGGATCTGACCCAGGGATGCGCGTGGACCATACGGAACAGCAGCAGAATCAGTCGTCACATCTTGTCGAGCCGGAGGCTCCGGCCGCGCCGGGCCCGAACGGCCCCAACGGCGACGCCGCCGTCGACGATTACAGCGCCGACAAGATCAAAGTCCTCGAGGGCCTCGAAGCCGTCCGCACGCGGCCGGCCATGTACATCGGGTCGACCGGCGCGCCGGGCCTGCACCATCTCGTCTACGAGGTGGTGGACAACTCCGTCGACGAGGCACTGGCCGGCTTCTGCAACCAGGTCGACGTCACCATTCACATCGACAGCTCGATTACGGTGGTCGACAACGGCCGCGGCATCCCCGTCGATCGCCACGCGAGCGGTAAGTCGGCCGCCGAAGTGGTCATGACCGTCCTGCACGCCGGCGGCAAGTTCGACAACAAGAGCTACAAGGTGTCGGGCGGGCTCCACGGCGTCGGTGTGTCGGTCGTCAACGCGCTCTCCGAGCGCGTCGACCTCGAGATCTGGCGCAACGGCCAGGTGTACCAGCAGAGCTACGAGCGCGGACGGCCGCTCGGCGACCTCGAGGTGACCGGCACGACGCAGCGCCGCGGCACGAAGGTCACCTTCAAGCCGGATCCGCAGGTCTTCGAGACGATCGAGTTCAGCTTCGACACGCTGGCGCAGCGGCTGCGCGAGCTCGCGTTCCTCAACGCCGGCATCCTCATCACGATTCACGATGAGCGCGACGGCAAGGAGCACAAGTTCCAGTACGACGGGGGGATCGTCTCGTTCGTGCAGCACCTGAACAAGAACAAGACGGTCGTCGACGAGAAGCCGATCTTCATGAAGGGCGAGAAGGATGGCATCGACGCCGAGATCGCCCTGCAGTGGAACGACGGCTACACCGAGCTGATCTTCTCGTTCGCCAACAACATCAACACGCACGAAGGCGGTACGCACCTGTCCGGCTTCCGCGCGGCGCTGACGCGGACGATCAACTCGTACGCGGTGAAGAACAATCTGACGAAGGACCTGAAGGACGCCAGCATCAGCGGCGACGACATCCGCGAAGGGCTGACCGGCGTCATCAGCGTCAAGATTCCGCGCCCGCAGTTCGAGGGCCAGACCAAGACGAAGCTCGGGAACACCGAGGTCAAGGGGATCGTTGAGGCGATCGTCAACGACAGGCTCGGGCAGTTCCTCGAGGAAAACCCGGTGGTCGCCAGGCGGATCATCGGCAAAGCGGTGGATGCGGCCCGCGCGCGCGAGGCGGCGCGGAAGGCCCGGGATCTCGTCCGGCGCAAGGGCGCGCTCGACGGCAGCAGCCTGCCGGGCAAGCTCGCCGACTGCCAGGAGCGGGATCCGGCGCTGAGCGAAATCTACATCGTCGAGGGCGAGTCGGCCGGCGGGTCCGCCAAACAGGGACGCGACCGGCGCTTCCAGGCGATCCTCCCGATCAAGGGCAAGATCCTGAACGTGGAGAAGGCGCGCTTCGACAAAATGCTCGGCAGCGACGAGATCAAGACGATGATCGCGGCGCTCGGCTGCGGCATCGGCGCGGAGGACTTCGACGCGGACAAGCTGCGGTACCACCGCGTCATCATCATGACCGACGCGGACGTCGACGGCTCGCACATCCGGACGCTGCTCCTCACGTTCTTCTACCGGCAGATGCCGCAGCTCATCGACCGCGGGCACATCTACATCGCGCAGCCGCCCCTCTTCCGCGCCAAGCGGGGCCGCACGGAAACCTACATCAAGGACGAGCGCGAGCTCGAAACGTTCCTGATCCGCCGCGCGTTCGAATCGCGCGTCGTCACGCTCGCCGACGGCAGCGAGCTGTTCGGCGAAACGCTCGAGCGGTCGCTCCAGCGGATGATGGCGTTCCGCAAGCTGCTGCAGCAGGTGACCCGCCGCGGCAATCCGCCCGACATCGTCTCGGCGCTCCTGCAGCTCGACGCGCGCGACAAGTCGTTCTTCGAGCAGCGCGACAGGCTCGACGTCATCGTCGCGCGCATGACGACCCCGCTCCGCACGCTGACGGTCAACCGCGACGACGAGCACAACGCGTACGTGCTGGCGATCGAGGATCGGTCGCAGGGCTATCCCCGGAGCTACGGCATCGGCGTCGATTTCATCGCGTCAGGCGAATACCGGACGCTGCTCGCCGCGTACCGGGAGATCCGCGACGTGAAGTTCCCCGTCGTGGTACGCGCTACCGGCGTCGCCGCTGACGACGCGGAAGCGGGCGACGGATCGGCGGCCGAGGAGCCGAAGTCCGGCCGCGGGCGCCGCGAGCCGGATGTGACGCTCGAGAACGTCGATGCGTTCGTCGACTTCTTCATCGCCGCGGGCAAGAAGGGGATCGCGGTCAACCGGTACAAAGGGCTCGGCGAGATGAATCCGGAGACGTTGTGGGTGACCACGATGAATCCGGAGCACCGTACGCTCCTGCAAGTCCGCGCCGAGGACCACGCCGAAGCCGACCAGATGTTCACCACGCTCATGGGCGACCAGGTGGAGCCCCGCCGGAAGTTCATCGAAGACAACGCCCTCGATGTCAGGAACCTCGACGTCTAATCAGGCTTCGGGCTTCAGGCTTCGGACCAGAGGAGCGAACGAACGCTGCCTCAAGCCCGAAGCCCAATGCCCAAAGCCTGGCTCTAGTCATTCATGGATGGAGTAACCCCGCAGCGGATTCCGGTCAACATCGAAGACGAAATGAAGCGCTCGTACATGGATTACGCCATGAGCGTAATCATCGGGCGAGCGCTGCCCGACGTGCGCGACGGCCTGAAGCCGGCGCACCGCCGCGTGCTGTACGCGATGCGGCAGATGGGCCTGGCGTCGAACCGCGCGTACCGCAAGTGCGCGAAGATCGTCGGCGAGGTCATCGGCAACTACCATCCGCACGGCGACGCGCCGGCCTACGACACGCTGGTCCGCCTCGCACAGGACTTCAACATGCGCTATCCCCTGGTCGACGGCCAGGGGAACTTCGGCTCGATCGACGGCGACCCGCCCGCGGCGTACCGCTACACCGAGGCGCGGCTGAAGCCGCCCGCCGAAGAGATGATGGCGGATCTCGACAAGGAGACCGTCGACTTCGCCCCCAACTTCGACGAGACGACCGAGGAGCCGACGGTGCTCCCGGCGCCCTTCCCGAACCTGCTGGTGAACGGCTCGGCCGGCATCGCGGTCGGGATGGCGACGAACATCCCGCCGCACAACATGCGCGACGTCATCGACGCCGCGATCTGGACGATCGAGAGTGCCCAGTCGGAGCAGCCGCCGTCGCTGCCGGAGAAGCAGCGGAAGCTCCTCGAGCTCGTCCCCGGCCCCGACTTCCCCACCGGCGGCTACATCGTCGGCAAGCAGGGGATCCAGCAGGCGTACCTCACCGGGCGCGGCATGATCGTGATGCGCGCGAAGGCGGAGATCGAGACCTCGAAAAAGGGCGATCGATCCTCGATCGTGGTGTCCGCGATTCCGTATCAGGTCAACAAGGCCAAGCTCATCGAGCGCATTGCGGAGCTGGTGCGCGACAAGACGATCGAAGGCATCTCCGACATCCGCGACGAATCGGATCGCGAAGGGCTCCGGATCGTCATCGACCTGAAGCGCGGCGAGGTCGCCGACGTGATCCTGAACAATCTGTACAAGCACACGGCGCTGCAGAGCAGCTTCGGGATTATCATGCTGGCGATCGTCGGCGGCCGGCCGAAGGTGCTGTCGCTCGTCGACCTGATCGACAACTTCGTCGAGTTCCGCCGCGAGGTGGTGCGCCGGCGCACCGAGTTCGAGCTGCGGAAGGCCGAAGCCCGCCGGCACGTCCTCGAAGGGCTGAAGATCGCGCTCGACCACCTGGACGCGGTGATCGCGCTCATCCGGGCGGCGAAGAACCCCGGCGAGGCGCGCGACGGCCTGATGACGCAGTTCAACCTGACGCAGATCCAGGCCCAGGCGATCCTCGACATGCAGCTGCAGCGGCTCACCGGCCTGGAGCGGCAGAAGATCCTCGATGAGCTCGCCGAGCTGCTGAAGCTGATCGAGCGGCTGCTCGCGATCCTCTCGAGCGAGCGGCTGCTGATGCAGATCATCGTCGACGAGCTGAAGGCCGTCCGCGACAAGTACGGCGACGAC
>JACPTI010000136.1 GCA_016192845.1 Acidobacteriota bacterium | reverse complement strand
GGGCGGCATCATCGATCTCCCGCTCGAGATCCCGGGCGCGCCGCCGGCACCGGGAGCGCCGGCCCCGGCTCCACCCGCAGCGCCGCCGCCGACGCCCTCGCCCGCGGTCCCGATTCAGCCGCCGACAGCCCAACCGGCACCGGGAGCGCCGCCGGCGGGCCAGCCGTAGGGCAATTTCACAATCCTCGTCTCTCCCCATGCGCATCGCGGTCGGTACACGGATCGGCCCCTATGAGGTGGTGGTGGGCCTGTTCGGTGCGGGCGGGATGGTGGGGGCGGGATGGTGGGGGCGGGATGGGTGAAGTCTATCGCGCGCGAGCGCGACGCTATGCGCAATCCTCACAGTCCACGCAGCATTCGCAGTGCCGCTTGATTCGCTGCGATGACCGCGTCGATCGCCGTCCCTTGCTGATGGTTCGCATCAGCAATCGCGGTCAGCACGTCGCGCATTCCTGCAATGGCGTGGTCGAACGCCGAGCTCGCCTCCCGTAACGCCCGGAGCGCTTCGGCATGTTGACCGAGGATGGCCTGGATCTGGTCGTTGGTCATGGCTCTAGTATCGTCCCTCCGCTATTCGACCCGCGCCACACGGGCCCCAAGGCTCTGGAGGCGCTCGAGCAGCTGGCTGTACCCGCGTTCCACCGTTTCGAGCGGGTGCACGCGTGTCTGGCCGTCCGCCGCGAGGCCGGCTGCGATCAGTGACATGCCGGAGCGTAGATCGCGGCTGTCGAGCACGCGCCCGCCGCGCAGCCGCGTGGGGCCGGTCACGATGATCCGGTGGGCATCTGCCAGAAACAGATCCGCCCCCATGCCGCTCAACTGCTCGAGCGCGAAGAGGCGCAGCTCGTACATCCAGTCGTGCACGAGCGTCCGGCCTTCGGCCTGGGTCGCCAGCACGGTCACGAGGCTCACGAGGTCGCTCGGGAAGGCCGGCCACAGTCCGGTGGTAATGCGGCGCACGGCCTTCGGCGTCGACGGCTTCACCTCGAAAACGCCGTCCTTCATGCCGCAGCGGACGTTCATCCGCTGCAGGATCGCCGCCACGACCTCAATCTCCGATTCACGCGCCCCCTCGATGTCGATCTCGCCGCCGGTAATCGCGCCCACCACGGCCCAGCTCCCCGCCTCGATGTAGTCGCCGGCAAGCCGGTGCTCGGCGCCGCGGAGCCGCGCGACCCCTTCGATGCGGATCGTCGAGCTGCCGATGCCCGACACGCCCGCGCCCATCTTCTGCAGGAACTCGCACAACTCGACGACGTGCGGCTCGGTGGCCGCATGGCGGATCTCGGTCATGCCGCGCGCCGTGGCGGCCGCCAGCAGCGCCGTCTCGGTGCCGGTCACCGACGCTTCGTAGAGGTACATGGAGGCCGCCTTCAGGCCGTCCGGCGCCTCCAGCACATAGTCGACCCCCTCCCGCTGGCGCGCGCCCATCGCGGCCAGCGCCTCCAGATGGGTGGAAATCGACCGCCGCGCCGGAAAATCGCCGCCGGGCGACGCAACGTGCGCCCGGCCCAGACGCGCCAGCAGCGGGCCGAGCAGCAGCACCGAGCCGCGGAGACGGCCGACGAGCGCGCGATCGGGCGCGTGCGTGCGGAGGCGCGGGGCGCGGACGCGCAGCGTCGTGCTGCCGATGCCGTCGACTTCGGCACCGACGTCGAGCAGCAGCCGCGCCATCACCTCCACGTCACCGATGCGCGGCACGTTCGTCAGCACGCATTCGTCTTCCGTCAGCAGACAGGCCGCCAGGAGCGGCAGCGCCGCGTTCTTGTTCCCTTCAACGGCCACGCGGCCCTGGAGGCGATGGCCGCCTTCGATGAGCAATGTCGACATTCGGTGCGATCCTGTCAGGCCTCAGGCCCCACGCCTCAGATCTCACGCTTCCAATAGATACGCGACGTCCGGATCGTCGGCGAAACCGACGAACACCGGCTCCGGTCTGAGCGCGATGCCGAACCGCTCGGCGACGCGCCGCTTGACCTCGGCCGCCAGTTCCAGCACGTCGCGCGCGGACGCGCCGCCGCAGTTGATGATCGCCAGCGGGTGCTTGGACGAGAGGCCCGCGCGCCCGCGCCGCGTGCCGCGTGCAAACCCTGCACGTTCGATGAGCCAGGCAGCCGGTATTTTCACCTGCCCGCCCGGCATTGGGAACCCCGGCGCCGCCCCGCCGGACGCGGCCGCCAGCCGCCCATGGACGCCCGCTTCGACCACGGGATTCACGAAGAACGAGCCGACGCTGCGGGTGTCCGGATCGGCGGCATCAATCACCATCCCCTTGCGGCGCCGAATCGCGAGCACCGCCTGCCGCACCTCCGCCAGCGTCACCGACGCGCGCGCGCGGTCCTTGAAGCAGTTGACGACATCCGGATACGTGATGGTGGGCGGCCCGGGACGCAGCGTGAAGCTCACCAGGCAGATCACAAAGCGCCCGGCGTCGTCTCGCTTGAAGCGGCTGGTGCGGTACGCAAACCCGCACTCGGCGGAGCGCATCGTGACGACGCGAGCGGCGGCGAGATCGAAGGCGGTCACCTCGCCGATCATCTCGGCCACCTCCTGACCGTAAGCGCCCACGTTCTGCACCGGCGTTCCTCCGACGCTGCCTGGAATGCCCGAAAGACATTCCAGGCCGGCGAGACCCCGACCGACGGCCGCCGCGACCACGTCGTCCCACGGCTCTCCGGCGCCGACCCTGAACATCGTTTCCGCGCCACGCTGCGTCACGGCGGTGCCGCGGATCGCCACCTGGACGACGAGGCCATCGAAGCCGGCATCGGCGATCACGAGATTGCTCCCGCCGCCCAGGACGAACAGGGGCAGGTTCTCCTCGCGCGCCCAACGGTGCGCGGCCGCCACCTCCTCCGTCGTCGTCGCGCGCGCGAACCAGCGCGCCGGACCCCCAATGCCGAGCGTCGTGAACGGTGCGAGCGGCACGTCGGCCTGCGGCCGGATCGACGGCTCAACGCAGCGCACCGAGCTGTCCTTCCTGCGCACGCAGCGCCTCGATGGCCTCAGAACGGCTGCACACTTCGAACTCCACACAGTCGCCGGGCGCGAGCTGTGCCGCCAGCGGCAGATCGGCGGCAATGACGAGGGCGATCTGAGGGTAGCCGCCGGTGGTCTGGCGATCGGCCATCAGCAGAATCGGCTCGCCGGAGGGCGGGACCTGCAGGGCCCCGGAGAACACCACATCGGAAATCATCTCACCCGCCGGCGCGGGCAGCCGCACGCCGCCGGTCAGACGGTACCCCATGCGGTCCGACTGCGGCGAGATGGTGTACCGGCACTGTTGCAGCAGATCGAAGGCGGTTGGATCGAACGAGTCGGCCTGTGGACCCGGCAGGATCCGCAGGCGCACGCCGCCAGCAGGACCGGCCTGCGGGCCGAGCTGACGGTCGGCCCCTGCAATTGCGCGTGCGAAATCCGGTCTGGGGTAAGGGCCGGCCTTCAGGCCGGGCCTTCCCATGGGTAGCCGGTCGCCCGCGCGCAGCGCCCGCCCGTCGATGCCGCCCAGACCACTCAGCACGTGCGTCGCCCGGCTGCCGAGCACCGGCGGCACCGCAATCCCGCCGTCGACGGCGATATAGGCGCGCGCGCCCGATCGGCGGCTGCCAAACCGCAGGACGCTCCCGGCGCGACAGTGCAGCGGCGCGTACATCGGCGCGTCGCGTCCATCGAGCGCCGGCTGGAGGTCGCCGCCGGTCACGACGATCCAGGTGTCCTGATCGAACCGCAGCTCCGGACCGATCAGCGTCGCTTCGAGCGTTGCCGCTTCGCGCGGGTTGCCGACGAGCGCATTCGCCAGCCGGTGCGCCACCGGGTCCATCGGACCGGCCACCGGCACGCCAAGCCCCTGGTAGCCCCAGCGGCCTTCATCCTGAATCGTCGTCAGCAGGCCGGGCTGCAGCACGGTGATGGTGCGGATCGCCCCTTCGTACGTCGTGTCCGCCTTCGGGCGGACGTCGGTCCGGCTGAAGCCGGACGCCACGTCTGGCGAACCGGACGCGACGTCTGCATCCACCGGCACGAAACGCACCTCGTCGCCCGGCGCGAACAGCGCCGGCGGCTCCGCCTCGGCGTCGAACAGCGTCAGGTTCGTCCGGCCGATAATCTGCCACCCGCCGGGCGACTCGCGCGGGTAGATGCCCGTCTGACGGCCGGCAATCGCCACCGAGCCGGCGGGCACCCGCACGCGCGGCGTGGCCCGGCGCGGCACGGCAATCTGTTCGTCCACTATCGCCATATAGGGATAGCCCGGAAGGAACCCGAGCATGTATACGCGATAGGTTCGCGCGGCGTGGCGCTCGATGACTTCCGCCGGCGTGCAGCCGGCAAGGGCCGCGACATCCGCCAGGTCCGGCCCCGCCTTACCGCCGTACGTGACCGGCACCTCGATGAGCCGGCCGCTCGGTATCGTGGGAGGAGCGACGCTGGCCTCACGGAGGGCCGATGCCAGCGCCGCAGCGTCCGCCACGAGCGGCTCGAAGAACACCGTCACGGAATGAAACGTCGAGACGACGTCGCGGACGCCGGCGATCCGCCGTGCGCGGATGGTATCGGCCAGAGCGACGGCCCGGGCGTTGATGCCGGCGTCGACGACCGCCCCACGCAGGGGCGACGCATACGTCGCCCCGACATCGAGGACGAGCGCCGACTCCCCCACCTCCCGGATCCGCACGCTCACTCCCAGAGGCCACGGACGCACAGAGACACGGAGCGTACCAAATTATTCTCCGTGCCTCCGTGTCTCTGTGGCCCGTTGCTCGGACAGCGCGAGCGCGTCGAGGAGCTTGTGGTGAATCCCGCCGAACCCGCCGTTCGACATCAGCACCACGATGTCGCCGGGGGCGTGCTCGGCCACGATCGTCCGCACGATGTCGTCCACCTCGGGGATGTACCGCGCGCGCTGTCCGCGCGTCTGCAGGTCGGCAACCAGGCGCTCGGGCGACAGGCGCTCGGCCTCGGGGAGCGACGATCGAAACACTGCCGCAACCACTACCTCATCGGCGCCGTCGAACGCGCGCGCGAAGTCGTCCTGGAACACCCGACGGCAGGAGGACGCCGAGCGCGGCTCGAACACGGCCCAGATCCGGCGCGAGGGATACCCGGTGCGCAGCGCCGCGAGCGTCTCATGCACGGCCGTCGGGTGGTGCGCGAAGTCGTCCAGGACGGTGACGCCGCGCCGGATGCCGACCGTCTCCAGCCGCCGCTTGATGCCTTTGAAGGCTTTGAGCCCGGCCGCCAGTGTCGGCAGGTCGATCCCGACACGGCTCCCGACCGCGATGGCAGCGAGTGCGTTCCTGACGTTGTGGACGCCCAGGAGCGCCGACTCGAATCGGCCGATGATGCGCCCCTCACGGCGCACGGTGAACGACGTGACGCCGTCCGCGTGCTGGATGTCGGACGCCTGCCACGTCGCCTCCTCCCTCGTTCCGAACGTCTCGACCGGGCTGACCGCCACATCGCGGAGAGCCGCCGCGTGGGAACTGTCTTGCCCCAGCAGCAGGAGCCCGCTGCGCGGCACGAGATTCACCAGTCTGCGGAACGCGAGCCGCACCGCGTCCAGGTCGGGGTAGATGTCGGCGTGGTCGAACTCGACGTTGTTGATGACGGCAATCTCCGGCACGTATTTCAGGAACTTGGCGGTCTTGTCGAAAAACGCGCTGTCGTACTCGTCACCTTCGATCACCACGTCGCGTCCGCTCCCGAGCCGGTAGCTCGACCCGGCGGCGCCGAAGTCGAGCGCGATTCCGCCGACCAGCACGGAGGGATCGCGCCTGCCGTGTGTCAGCAGCCATCCGGTCAGCGCCGTTGTCGTTGTCTTGCCGTGCGTGCCGGCGACGACAATGGAACGCGCGCCCCAGAGGAAATGGTCGCGGATGACCTCCGGCAGCGAGCAGTAGCGCATCCGGCTGTCGAGCACCGCCTCGAGCTCCACGTTGCCGCGCGAGATCGCGTTGCCGACCACGACGAGATCGAGACCGGGCGTGATGTGGTCCGCCGAAAACGGCGTCAGAATCGTGATCCGTTCGGCGGCCAGGAAGTCGCTCATCGGCGGATAGACGTTCTGGTCCGAGCCGCGCACGTCGTGGCCGCGCTGTTTGAGCAGCGCGGCCACGGTGGCCATCGCCGTGCCGCAAATGCCGATGAAGTGGACGCGCATCGAAAAATAGGAGTCAGGAGTCAGGAGACAGGAGACTCCTCGACGATGAGCGCCGCGCGCGGGGCCGTCCGCACGCGGATGCGGACGCCGAGCGGCAGCGTCCAGCAGGGTCCGGTCGTATGGCCCGACGGAAAGCCCCTTAGGACAGGACCCGCGAACTCGGCCGCGAGCGCCTCGATCACCGCCTGGACCGAGGGTCCTCCCCTGTCATCTTCGCACCCCCGCATCTCGCCGAAGACGAGCGCGGCGGCGCGCGCCAGAATCCCGCTCTGGCGTAGCTGGGTCAGCATCCGGTCGACACGGTACGGCCGCTCGTTCACGTCCTCGAGAAACAGAATGCTCCCGCGGGGCGGATCGAAGGCGTACGGCGTGCCGAGCGACCCTATCAGCTGGGTGATCGTGCCGCCGAACAGCGGTCCCGCCGCCTCTCCTTTGCGTACGACGGTCAGACCGACCGGCTCGAGCTCCAGCCCCTCGCCCTCGCCCTGCATGAGCTTCAGCAACGACGTCCGGTCGTATCCCGTCTCGCCGTGCGCGAGCCGTCGTTCCAGCATCGGACCGTGGAGCGCCGTAATGCCGCACTGGCACGTCAGCCACGACAGCAGCGAGGTGTTGTCGCTGTACGCCACGAACAGCTTGGGCGTCTGCTGCGGTCGCCACGAATCGAAGAGCGGGAGCAGTTGCACGCTCCCGTACCCGCCGCGGACGGCGATCAGGGCGGCAATCGCCGGGTCGGCCCACGCCTGCATGAACGCCGCAGCGCGCGTCTCGGCGGACCCGGCGGTGAACAGCCGCCCCGTGTCGAAGATCGAGTCGTCGTACACCGGCTCGTAGCCGAGGCGGTCGAGCTCGGCAACGCCGCGGTTCAGCTCCTCGCGCGAGAACGGACTGGCGGGCGACACGATCGCCACGCGGTCGCCGGGGCGCACGGCGCGGGGCTTGATCACAGAAGCCCCGCGTCGTTCACACTTCTCAGCTTCTCCCTTCTCAGTTCGTGTTCACGTTCCGTTCGCCGTTCGGAGTTCCAGGTTCGGCTTCCGCACGCCGAACCGCCATTGCGAATACAGAACCCCGAACCTCGAACCCAGAACCGAACCAGAACACGAACCGAGAACCGAGAACCGAGAAGCGCGAACGACATGTTCTTAGACGTACCGTGCCATTTCCTCTGCGATCCGCGCGTGCTCGTCGCAGCCGACGACGTGGCGGAGGGGACGCGGACCGGCGGCCACCTCCACCCCACGGCGCAGGCGTGCGCCGTGGGGGCCCCGGGCCTGCGCCGCCAGGAACCGCTCTTTTGCCCGCCGCTGGCGGGTCAGCGCGTCGTCCAGCCGCTTGTACGGAATGCGCCCGTCCTCGGACGCGTGGACGAGCGCTTCCAGCGCCTCCGCCTGCACGTCGATATCCCTGCTGCGGTCGTCGCTCAGCGCGCGGCAGACGAGCACGCCGTCACAGCCGGCGGCAATCGCCTGCACGGCCGCATCGGCAACGGTGTAGGTTGCCGCCAGCGCCTTCATTTCGAGGTCATCGGTCAGGATCACCCCTTCGAACCCGAGCTCCTCGCGCAGCAGGTCGTGCACGATGGCCCGCGACAGGGTTGCCGGCTTCTCCTCGTCGAACGACGGGACGAGCACGTGCGCCGTCATGATGAACGCCACATCGGCCCTGATCGCCGCGCGAAACGGCACGCACTCGACGCGGCGGATGCGGTCGGGCGGATGCTCGACGATCGGCAGATCGAGGTGCGAATCGACGGCGGTATCGCCGTGCCCTGGAAAATGCTTGCCGCACGCGGCGACCCCGTTCTCCTGGAGCCCGTGGATAATCGCCGCGCCCAGCCGCGCCACGGTATCGGCGTCTTCGGCGAGCGCGCGGTCGCCGATGACGGGATTCTTCGGATTCGTATGGATGTCGAGGACCGGCGCGTAGTCGAGCGTGATGCCGACCGCCCTCAGTTCCGCCGCAAGCGCCGCCGCGAACCGCGAGGCGAGCGCGGCGTCGCCGCTGCGGCCGAGCACGGCCATCGGCGGCCACTCCGTGAAGGGCGCCTTCAACCGTGCCACGCGCCCCCCCTCCTGATCGACGCTGACCCAGAGCGGCAGATCGCCCGCGAGCGTCTGCACGTCGTGCGACAGCTCGGCCACCTGTTCCGGCGCCTCGATGTTGCGCGCGAAGAGAATCACGCCGCCGAGGCCGAACTCGCGCGCCAGCGCGCGCAGCTCCGCCGGAATCGTGGTGCCCGGAAAGCTGCCGATCAGCAGTTGGCCGACGTGGCGGCGAATCGAGGAGGGCACGAAGTCATTATTACCGCCGCCCGAACACCTCGTCGAGGGTGAACACCTGAAACGTGAACGGAATCGTCACGAGCTCGCCGCGGCGGAGGAACTGCGCCCACACGCGGTAGCGGCCCGGCCGAGGCATGTACCCTTCGAACATCACCTCCGGCCCGCCAAAGCCGGTGGAGATCTCGCGGCCGTCGCGCCATTCCGGCGGATGCGAGTGCACGGAGTCGCGCAGATCCTCGCTGAGCACGAACGCGTGGCCGAACGCGCCGAGGTACGGCTGCAGATCGGTGACCGGCTCGCCCGTGGTCGCGTCGCTCAGCCTGAAGGCGAGATGCCCGTACTGGCCGGCGACGAGGCGCGGAGGATCGAACGTCAGCTCGGCGGACAGCGGCCCGACGGTCTTCTTCCACGCCGTGTCGACCTCCAGCCGCGCATCCTGCGACCGCAGCTCGCCGGCGAAGTCCGCCGTCACCAGCGTGCGCGCGAGCAGTTGGGGCGCGCCGCCGGTCGGCAGGAAGTCCGAGATGACCCGGTAGGCGCCCGGCTTCGGGAGCGTGACGTCGAGCGTCCACGCGCCGTCAGCCTGCTGGTCGGGGTGCAGGTGCTGAAACTCCCGCATGTCGTGGCTGACGACGAACAGGTGGTACCGGCGGTCGTGGACCAGCTCGAAGTTCCGCACTTGCGCGTCCGAGGACGGATGACGGACGTCGAACCGCATCCTGACCGGGATGCCGGCCTTCATCGCGCGCGGCGTCAGGCTCACCGCGAGCCGGTAATCGCGCGTGTCGAACGGACGGCCGGAGACGAGCGTCATGCCGCACTTGCGGCACTGCCCCGGTTCCGACGAGGTGACGTCCGGGTGCATCGGACAGAACCAGGCGGTTTCGCCGTCGCCGGCGTCCGCCGCGTCGGCCGGCGCCGCCGGCCTGTCCGCCAAAGCGCCGGGCACGGAGGCGGACCCGTGCTCGTGGTCGTGTGCGGTCATCAGCGGCACGCGCGCCGGCACGTCCGGGTACTGCGTGATTGTGACCGCGAACGTTCGCGACGCCGGCGCGGCGCTCTCCTCGTATTCGGCCGTCGCCTCGAGAACCGATCCCGCCGGCAGCGAGACGGGCTGGCGGAAGATGAACGGCGTCTGCCAGTCGAACCGGAAGCGCTGGACGCGCAGCAGAACCTCCCTCGAGCCGTCGGGCAGGAGCGCCGTGACTTCGTACGTCCTGCCGCCCTGCTGCATCTCCGGCCGCAGCGCGAACAGCGTCGTCGCGCGCGGCAGCACGAGACGACCGCTAAGCCGCAGCGGATCGCCCGACGCGGCGCTCGCCCGCACCACCGCCGTCGAGGCGCGCCGCATCGGCGGCTCGGGCGTCGTGTAGAGCGCCAGCGTCGGCGTGTCGACAACGGTGTCGCCGGCGCCGCGATAGAGCACGTCGACGGCAATGCGCGCGCGCGGCGGCAGCCGGAACGCGACGCCGCCCGGCAGCTCGGTGCTCGAGTGCCAGGGTGTCCAGGCCCCCAGGTACTCGCCCGTCTCCACGACGGTGAAGAACGCCGCTCTCGCCACCCGCGGATCGCCCGGCCGGTAGTCGAGCGCCTTCACCCAGGTCTCGCGGGTCAGGCCGGGGTCGAGGAGCACGCGGTGGAACCGCGGCGCGCTGTTCGCTTCGACCGTGACACCCTGGCGCGCGGTGGCCATCGTCTGCGGCTGCCCGAGCATCCAGTGGCTGCTGTGGTCGACGAACGCCGGCGGCGTGAGGTCGATCCCTTCCGGGGCGCCGCCTTCGACCCACGACAGCAGGAAATCCATCTCCCGCGTCGTCAGCCCGACGTCGTTCGCGAACTGCCCATAGCCCGCCTCGGCAGGCCAGGGCGGCATCTGCCGGGCGAGCACCTCCTCCTTGATGGCGACCGCCCACGGACGCGCATCGGCGTAGGTGGCCAGCGACATCGCCATCTGGCCGTCGCGGTGGCACTGCAGGCATTTGCGCTGGACGAGCGCCACGATCTCGCGGTTGAAGAGAACCGTGGTGGTAATCGGGTTGTGCGAGAGGGTCTCGTGCGGCCACATCGCCCATGTGCCGGCGATGAGCCAGGCGGCGACGGCCGACCGGATGCTCCAGGTACGGGTCATGACGCTGGTTGTGGCGGTGCCGACCTGTTGGGGCTCGCTGAGGCGTAATCGTAGCGCAGGACCGGTGGAACCACCAGCCGCCTTCGCGCCTGTCGGCGCTTCGGCGGCCAGGGAGACGGCACGTACGTCGTTTTTGCCGCGTGGGACCCGTGTTGACCTGGCAAGAATTGCGTACATCCAATCGATGCTGCGCGATTTACGCGGCTCTGCCGCACGGCACAGGTCGTGCTCGGCTGACGATGTACACTCGGGCCGACTGCCGGCCTGTGAAGAAGGCATATGCCGAGCCCTCAGAGCACCTGAACACGAACCGAGAACCGAGAAGCCCAGAAGTGTGAACGACGGAGTTCTATAATCCCGCCGTGCATATCGTCACCTCCGCGCCGACCCGCATCGATCTCGCGGGCGGCACCCTCGACATCTGGCCGCTCTACCTCTTTCATCCCGGCGCGCAGACGATCAACGCCGCCATCAGCCTGCGCGCCCGCGCCGGCGTCGAGACACGCCCGGACGACCGCATCGTCATCACGTCGCTCGACACCAAGGTCACCGTCGAGGCGGACCACTGGCGCGAGCTGCGCGACCGGCGCGAGCTGCGGCTGCTCTCGCTGCTGTGCCACTTCTTCGAGGCGCACGGTCTCACGCTGACGACGACGTGTGAGTCGCCCGCCGGGGCGGGGATCGCCGGCTCCTCGGCGCTCAACGTCGCCGTCTGCGCGGCGCTGGCCGAGTGGAGCCGCACGCACTACGAGCCGGAGACGCTCTTGCAGATCGCGATGAACGTGGAGGCGCAGGCGATCGCGGTGCCCACCGGCGTACAGGATTACCGGCCTGCGCTCTACGGCGGCATCGCCGCCGTGGAGCTCGACACGGAGGGCGTGCGGCGCGTGCCGCTCGACGTCGATCCGTCCGAGCTCGAGCGCCGCCTCGTGCTCTGCTATACCGGCGCGCCGCGCGACTCGGGGACGAACAACTGGGAGATCATGAAGAAGCACATCGACGGCGATCGGCACATCTTCGACTGCTTCGAGCGCATCCGCGACACCGCCGCGGCGATGCGCGACGCGCTGGCGCGCGCGGACTGGGACGGGGTCGGCCGCGCCCTGGCGGACGAGTGGGACAACCGCAAGCGGCTGGCGCCTGGGGTCTCCACGCCTGCCATCGACGAGCTCGTCGCCCGCGCCACACGCACCGGCGCGCTTGGCGCCAAAGTCTGCGGCGCGGGCGGCGGCGGCTGCCTCGTCTGCTTCGGCCCGCCCGATCGGCGCGAGGCCATCCGGGAGGCGCTGGCGGCCGGCGGCGCCCGTCTCCTCGACTTCCGGATCGAACAGCACGGACTGACGCGTGGATAACAGGCAGATTGCGCAGGTGTTCGCGGAGATCGCGGATCTGCTCGAGATCAAGGGTGAAAACGTCTTCAAGATCCGCGCGTACCGCACGGCCGCCGAAACGGTCGGCACCTGGGCGGACCCGGTCTCGCGCATGGACGATCGCCAGCTGCGCGATCTGCCGGGCATCGGGAAGGACCTCGCGGCCAAGATCCGGGAACTCGCCGAGACCGGCACCTGCGCGTTCCACCAGGAACTGCTCCAAGAGTTTCCGCCGACAATTCTCGACCTGTTGCGTCTGCACGGCGTCGGCCCGAAGACCGTGGCCCTCCTCTTCACCACGTTAAACATCAGGACGGTCGACGAGCTGGCCAACGCGGCGCGCACCGGACGACTCCGCGACCTGAAAGGCATGGGCGCGAAGAAGGAGGCGCTCATCCTCAAGGCCATCGAGGAACGGCAGAAGGACGCCGGACGACACCTGCTCTCCGACACGGCCACGGCGTCGGCCGAGCTGGTGGCGCATCTGCGCGAGCACGCACCGCAGGTCGACTTCGTCCCGGTCGGGAGCCTCCGGCGCGGCTGCGAGACGTGCGGCGACATCGACATCCTCGCCACCGGCGGCGATCCGGGCCTGATGGAAGTCTTCATCGGGTACGGGAAGGTCGACCGCGTGCTCGGCCACGGCGACACGAAGTCGAGCGTGCGGCTGCAGGGCGGCTACCAGGCGGACCTGCGACTCGTTCCGCCCGAGAGTCGCGGCGCGGCGATGCAGTACTTCACCGGCTCGAAGGCGCACAACATCGTCCTGCGCGACCGCGCGATCCAGCGGGGACTGAAGCTGAACGAGTACGGGTTGTTCCGGACGGGGGACGACAGCCGCGTGGCGGGCGACACCGAGGAGGGGATCTACGAGGCGCTCGGGCTCGCGTGGGTGGAGCCGGAGCTGCGGGAGAACCGCGGCGAGATCGAGGCGGCCGCCGAGCGGCGGCTCCCACGCCTCGTCTCGGCGGCGGACATCCGCGGCGATCTGCACATGCATACGACCGCCACCGATGGCCGCGACGAGGTCGAGGCCATGGCCGCGGCGGCCGAGCGGCTCGGGTACGCCTACATCGCCATCACGGACCACAGCAAGACGCTCGCGATGGCCAACGGGCTCGACGAGCACCGCGCGCTCGCGCACGCCGCGCGGGTGCGGGCGCTCAACGGCCGGTTCGGCGGGCTGACGCTGCTGGCCGGCATCGAGTGCGACATCCTGCCGGACGGCCGCCTCGATCTGGCCGACGACTGCCTCGCGCAGTTGGATCTCGTGATCGCGTCGGTCCACTCGCACTTCACCCAGGACGAGGCGCAGATGACCGACCGGGTCCTCCGGGCGCTCGAGTCGTCCTGGGTGGACATCCTGGCGCACCCGACCGGACGGCTCCTGCTCAAGCGCGAACCCCTGCGCATCAACATGGAGGCGGTGGCGGCGGCCGCGTCGCGCCACGGCGTCGCGCTCGAGATCAACTGCCAGACCGACCGGCTCGACCTGAATGACGCCCATGCGAGGCTTGCGTGCGAGCGCGGCGCGGGGCTCGTGATCTCGACCGACGCGCACTCGGTCACGGCGCTCGGACACCTCCGGTGGGGGCTGCAGATGGCGCGGCGGGCCTGGGCGACTCCGGCGGACGTCTTGAACACCAGGAGCCTGCAGGAGCTGCGTCCGCTCTTGCGGCGGAGCCGGAGAGCGGCATGAGCGACGAACAGCGCGGATTCGTCCCGTTGACATCGCTGCGGCGGCAGGGTCCAGCCGATCCGCAGGAGGTTCTCGCCGAGATCCGCAGAATCTACTTCGGCACGACGAAACGCACCATCCAGCACGACCTCGCGCACGCCATCGAGCTGCTCAAGACGCTCTCGAGCGAAGAAGAGCGCGAGAAGGCACGCGTCTACATGGACGGGTTGTCGCAGATGCGGAGCGAGTGGGCGCGAAAGAAAAAGCCACCAAGCTCACCAAGACGCGGTAGCCACAAAGGCCACAAAGATCACTGAGGTACGAGCACGAAGGACCACAAAAGAAAAGCGCTTGGTGACCTTCATGTCCTTTGTGACCCGATCGTCTTCGTGCTCTTGACAGTTATCTTCCGGGCGTCAGCCTCTTCCGCGCCGCCAGCCGGACGACGTCCGGGACGTTGCGGTCGGTCGCGAGGACCTTCACGTCCTTTTCGAGCAGCCGCGGCAGCAGGTTGAGCGACACCGCCACGGGCGTCTTGGGATTCTTCGTGAGCGAGGAGACAATCGCGTACTTCTTCATCCAGGCGCGCGTGTGGCCGATGATGCGCAGGACATCCTCGGACACGTTGGCCATCTTCGCGATGCTCTCCACCTCGGAGTCGGAGATCTTCGGGCTGCTCAGCACGGCCACCGCGACGATCTTGTTCGGATCGCGCACGAGGATCGCCCGCTCCTCGCGCGTCCCCCGCATCGCCAGCGCGAGCCGCTCGGGCGGCGACATCGCCGCAATCCGTTCGAGCGCGGTGGTCTGTTGCTCCTCGCCCGCGGCGGCCTCGGCCGCCGCGTCGGACCGCGGCTCCGCGCCCGTCCGCGATGCGGCCGTCATCGCCGCCAGGCCGGCGCGCGCCGCCGCCGCGACTTCGGGATCGCGATCATTGACGAGGAGCTCGAGCAGCCCGAGCTGCTCGTGCGGCCGGAGGCCCAGCACGCACTGCGCCGCCATCAGGCGGATGTCGCGATCCACCTCGCCCCGTTTGAAGAAGTCGAGGAGGGGGGTGCCGCCGCCGGGTTCCATGAGAGTCAGGGCGCGTGGGATTCAGCGGGACGAGATGGTCAAGAAGAGGACGACGCCGACGAGCACCGTGATCGCCACGAGCGCCACGACGAGCGTCACCGCCATGCGGCTCTTCGTACCGGAGGAGGACGTGTGGCCGTCCGGAGCAACGTGCGGGCTGCCGACCGTCACCGAGTCGTGCGGAAACTGCAGCAGGAAGTCGCGCACCGTCTGCTCCGGGTCGAGGCCAACCTCGATCGCATAGGAGCGCACGAAGGCGCGCGAGAAGATGCCGCCCGGCAGGCGGGAGATGTCGTCGCGCTCGAGCGCCTCGAGCGCGCCTACCGAAATTTTCGTCGCCTCGGCGATCTGGCGGAGCGTCACGCCACGCTCCTCGCGCAGGCGCTTCATCCTGCTCCCGAAATCGGGCTTGGACGACTCCACCATCGCCACGTTGCGACCCATGTTAGGGAACGCCCGCAGGGGTGTCAAACGCGTGAACCGCGCGTTCGACGATCGTCTGCAGTCCGTCGAGGCCGCCCTCGGCGAAGAGCCCGATCGCCGCAAACCCCGCGGCGCCCGCCCCCGCCACCGCCCCGAGCCGCTCCGGCGTGATACCGCCCACCGCCAGGACGGGCACCGGCACCGCCGCGCAGACGGCGGCCAGACCCGGTGTGCCGGCGGTCGCGACACCCGGCTTCGACGCCGTGGCAAAGATGGTTCCGAAGATCAGATAGTCCACCCCGCCGTCCCGCGCCACCGCGGCGGCCTCCTCGGCCGCATGCACCGAGCGTCCGACGAGAAAATTCGGCGGCGCCGCCACGCGCACGCGTGAGGCCGGCATCGAGTCGCCCCGCAGGTGTACGCCGTGCGCGCCGGAGGCCAGCGCCACGTCGAGCCGATCGTTTACCAGCACGCGCGCCCGTGTGCCGCGCACCGCCGCGACACCCTGTTCTGCGAGCGCCGCCAGGGCCCGCCCTTCCCACTCGGGCTGCCGAATCTGGACGAGATGTACGCCGGCGCGCGCCGCCGCGCCGATGCGGTCGACGAGCTCACGCGTCGCCCCGGCGCCCGCCGGGCGCGATGGCGTGATCAGGCAGATCACCGGTCGCATCAGTCCTTGGCCAGCTGCGACGGGTTGATGGAGGCCGGCCGCTCGGGGGTGCGTGTGGTGAGGATCGCCACCAGCTCCCGGACCCCGACGGCGACGTTGATGACGCCGAGGCCGGAAACGGCGCCGCGCACGAAGTTGTTCGTGATGACCGCGTGCAGCGGCGGCAGCAGCTGGGCGAAATAGTTGCGGTCCCAGAACGCCAGCCACGGGATGACGATCAGCACGAAGCCGACCTCGAGGAAGAACAGGACGAAGACGAGCCGCATCATCGCCTGCGGCTCCCCGCCTGCGCGCGCGCGAGCTGCTCGATGCGCTCGCGCACGTCCCGATAGTCGGCCGCCTCGGCGTCCAGGTCGATGAAGATCGCCAGCGCCCGCGCCGGCTCGCCGAGCCGCTCCAGCGCGCCGGCCAGCTCGTAGAGCACGGCAAACCCCTCGTCCGGCGACGCCGCGGGGCCGTCGGCGGCACGCTCGAGCCACTCGATGCCGCGCTGAAGATCGCCGCGCTGTACGTAGAGGCGCCCCAGCTCGGCGGCCGCCTTCGCACGCGTCCGGGGCACGCGCGCTGCGGCCTCGAGCGCCGCCATCGCGTCGGCCACGCGGCCTGCCTGCAGGAGCTCGACCGCACGCTCGTACGGATCGGCCCCCGCGGCAACCGCCGGCGGTGAGGGCGCGCCCACGTCGGCGAGCGCCTCGGTGAGGTCGATCTCGATCGCGTCGGAAACCACCGGCGCGGCCGTCGCCTCCGCCGCGGCGTCGTCACCCGGTGATTCCGGCGCAGCGGGGAAGCCAAGCAACTCGAGCGCGCGGCGCAGCCGCTCCGCGTGCCCCTGATGGTCCGGCTCCGCCTCCAGCAGATCCTCGGCAATCACGCGAGCCTCGGCGCCGCAGCCGCCATCGAGATAGGCGTCGACGAGCTGCGCCTGCGCGGCGCGCATCGGCGCGTCGAGGCCGGCGTCGACGCACACCTCCAGCAGCTTCAGCAGCGCAGGCACGTGGCGCACCACGCCGACGAACGCCTGCAGCGCCTCGACCGCGTGCTGCCAGTCGCCCGCCAGCAGCGCGGCGTCCGCGACGAGATCGCCACAGGCGAAGGCGCTGTCGGTGCGGCCGTCCCGGGCCAGACCGAGCGCCAGCTCCAGCACCTCGCCGTGCCGGCCCGGGTCGAGCATGAGCACCCGCGTGAGCATCGCCCGCGCGAGCGGCTCGCTGCCGCCGGCCAGCTCCCGCCGGGCGAACGCGAACAGCTGGGCCGGGTCGTCTTCCAAGAGCTCTGGGGATGCCGCAACCGCCGCGGGCCCGGGCCGCGGCCCGGGCGGCGGCGCCGGCTGCTCCGCCGTCTCCTCCAGCGCGCGCAGGCGTGCGCGGCACTCGGCCACACCGCCTTCGTCACCCCGCTGCCGCCGGAGTTCTTCGAGTTGTCGCAGATACGCCTTGGCGTCGACGAGCACCCGCTGGCGCGCGGCAATCTCGGCCAGCTGGAACAGCGAGTGCTCGTGCTGTCCCTGCACCTTGAGCGCCTTCTTGTAGAGCGCGGCCGCCCGCTGCAGGAAGCCTTCGCCGAACAGGTGGTCGGCGACGCGCGTGAATTGCGCCGCCGCGCGATCGGCGTCGCCGGCGCGCACGTAGAGGTCGCCGAGCGCGTTGATCGCGTTCCAGTCGCGCGGCTGGTCTTCGATCAGCCGAACGTATTCCTCAATGGCTCCGTCGAGCTTTCCCTGGCGAAGGAGCTTCTCCGCCCTCTTGAGCGTCGCCTCGCGGTCTATCGGCACAAAACACTAGGGGGCCAGGGGATAGGGGTCAGGGGCCCCTGACATGGTCTCAGTCGATCGTATCAAACAGCGAGGGGGGCCTGAACGAGCGGCGATGGAGGACCGAATAGCCGTATCGCGCGACGGCGGCGAGGTGATCGGCCGTCGCGTAGCCTTTGTGCCGGTCGTAGCCGTATCGCGGGTCGTCGGCGTGGTGCGCGAGCATCTCGCGATCGCGCGTCACCTTGGCGACGATCGACGCCGCTGCAATCGCGCTGCAGCGGCGGTCGCCGTGCAGCACTGCGCGTTGCGCGATGAGGAGGCCGGGAATCCTGAAGGCGTCGACGAGCACGAGATCCGGGAGGGGCGCGAGCGCGAACACCGCCCGCCGCATCGCCTCGAGCGACGCGCGGTGCACGTTCAGCGTGTCGATTTCGGCGGGCGGCGCCGACGCGACCGCCCACGCAAGCGCGCGGCGCGTGATGACGTCGAAAAGCCGCTCGCGCTGGGCCGCCGTGATCATCTTGGAGTCGCAGAGCCCGGGAATGCGACGGTTCGGATCGAGGATGACGGCCGCCACCACGACGGGACCCGCCAGGCAGCCGCGACCGACCTCATCGCACCCGGCGACGCGATAGAACCCCCAGCGCCGCATGGCGTTCTCGAGGGTCCGCTTCGCCTGCGTTCGAACCATGGGATCGTGCCGCCGAACCACGAAGGCCTACTACTACTGCTGCGCGCGCGTCTCCTTCATTCTCGCAGCCTTGCCCTTGAGGTTGCGGAGGAAGTACAGCTTCGCGCGCCGCACCTTCGCGGACCGCACGACGTCGACTCTGGCGATCGACGGCGAGTGCAGCGGGAAGATGCGCTCGACGCCCTGGCCGAACGACACCTTGCGGACCGTGAACGACGCCCGTGCGCCGCCGCGCCGCAGGCTGATGACGACCCCCTCGAAGATCTGGATCCGCTCCTTGTCTCCCTCGCGGACCTTGACGTGTACGCGGACGGTATCGCCGGCCTTCATCTCCGGCCGAGCCGTCAGCTGTGACTTCTCGACCAGCTCAATCGCGCTCATGGTTCTCTCTCCTGTTCCTTTCGAATCTCCTCCAGCATCGCCCGTTCTTCCTCATCGAGCGCGGCCGAGGTCAGCAGCTCCGGACGCCGATCGAGCGTGCGCCTGAGCGCCGTCATCTTCCGCCACCGCCGGACCTCTTCATGATGCCCCGAGAGCAGCACGCCGGGCACCTTCTGGCCCGCAAATTCCGGCGGACGCGTATAGTGCGGGTGGTCGAGCAGCCCCCGCGCAAACGAGTCCTCTTCCACCGACCGGGCGTCCCCGACCACGCCCGGCACCAGCCGGCTGACGGCGTCGACGACGACCAGCGCCGCCAGTTCGCCGCCGCTCAGCACGTAGTCGCCGATCGACAGCTCGTCGGTCGCGACCGCCGTGCGCACCCGCTCGTCCACCCCCTCGTACCGGCCGCAGAGCAGCACGATGTGCGACAGGCGGCTCAGTCGCACGGCTTCGGCCTGCGTGAACGGCCGTCCCTGCGGCGACACGAGCACCACCGCTCCGGGCGCCCCTCGCCGGGCCTTGATGTCCTCCACAGCCCGCGCCAGGGGCTCCGGCTTCATCACCATTCCCGGCCCGCCGCCGTACGGCACGTCGTCGACGCTCCGATGGCGGTCCGTCGTGTAGTCGCGCAGGTCGTGGACCTCCACGTCCAGCACGCCCCGCTCGATGCCGCGCCCCACGACACCTTCCGCGAGGCCCGCTTCGACCATCCGCGGAAAGATCGTCACGATGTCGAACTTCATTACTAGTTTTTCGTTCAGCTCCAGCAGCCCTTCCGGCGGATTGATCCGGATCCGCCGCGCCACGACGTCGATGTCGACGCAGATGTCGGCCGCGAGCGGGATCAGAATCTCTCCGCGCGCGCCCTCGACCGCCAGCCGGCTGCCGCCCGCGCCGCCTTCGACGCGCACGACCGGGCCGACCGGCGCCCCATCCATTGTCTCCACCGTGCAGCCGACGAGCTGGTGCTCGTAATAGCGACCCGGCTCGAGCGGCTGCAGCGCGTCCTCGGGGATCCGGAGCTCGAGCCCGCTCATCCCCTCCACATCCTCGACGTGATCCAGCCCCTCGAACGCAATCACCGGGCGGCCGCCCTGCACACGCGCGTCCGCAATCGTCAGCCGGCGTTCACCGTCTGCCGGCCGGATCCAGACGTGCGCCCCGGGCCGGAACCGCTCCTCGACGAAATCGGTTTCCGGGTTCACGACCACGTGGCCGCGGAGACCATGGGGCCGGGCGATCCGCCCCACGACGACCATGTCGTCCCAATTCGCCATAGTAGGCAGCACGTACTCGGCGTTGTTCACGCTTACTGCCTACTGCCCACTGCCGGCTGCCTACTAGTCCTTGATATCGAGCTGCGCCCGCTTGCCGTGGTGCTCGGCGGTCACCGCGAGCAGCGTCCGCAGCGCGGCGGCGGTACGCCCCTGCCGGCCGATGATCTTGCCCATGTCGTCCGGCGCCGTCCGCAGCTCGAACACGTGGACCCCGCGCCGCTCGCTTTCGGTCAGCCGAACCGCGTCGGGATGATCCACCAGCGCGCGCACCACCACTTCGATGACCGCGCGCAGCGGATTGCCCCCTTCGCCCGCTGACTGCCGCTCAGCCATTACTGGCCGGCCGGCGCCTCGACGGGGGCCGACAGATCGCGCGACAGGTGCTTCTTGAGGAGCGTCCGCACCGAATCGGACGGCCTGGCCCCGCGCTTCAGCCAGTGATCGACGCGCGCCCTGTCGATGGCCACCTGCGCCGGCTTCGACCGCGGGTTGTACGTCCCCAGGTTCTCCACGAAGCTGCTGTCGCGGCCCGACCGCGCCTCCAGCACCACCACGCGGAAGTACGGCTTCTTGGTCGACCCCGCGCGTCTCAAACGAATCGATAGCATCAATCCTCCCGCTCGTCGGCTTCAGGCTTTGGGCTCTGGGCTTCAGGCTTCAGGCCAAAGCCCAAAGCCCAAAGTCTAAAGCCCAAAGCCCAAAGCCTTATCGTGTTTTGATGAGCCCCCACGGCCCGCCCTTCTTGCGTTTCTTCCCCGGCACGGCCATCGCCCGCGGGGCCGTCTTTGGCAGCTTCATGCCGCGGCCGCGGCCGAGCCCCGCCCCTCCGCCCTGGCCGATCATCTGCAGCACGCGGCGCATCTCGGTGAACTGCTTCAGCAGGCGGTTCACCTCCTCGACCGACGTGCCGCTGCCGGCCGCAATCCGGCGGCGCCGGCTGCCGTTGATGATCGTGTGGTCGCGCCGCTCGGCGGGCGTCATCGAACAGATGATGGCCTCGACGCGCTCCATCTGCTTCTCGTCCGGCTTGTTCTCGGCCAGCTGCTTCAAGTTGCCGAGCCCCGGAATCATACCGAGAACGCTTTCGAGCGGTCCCATCCGGCGGATCGTCCGGAGCTGGCTGCGGAAGTCCTCGAGCGTGAACTCGTTCTTCCGGAGCTTCTCCTCGAGCTGCTGCGCGTCTTCCCTGTCGATCGCCTGCTCCGCCTTCTCGATGAGCGACAGCACGTCGCCCATCCCGAGCATCCGCGAAACGATGCGATCCGGATGAAAGAGCTCGAGGTCCTCGATGCGCTCGCCGCTCCCCACGAAGGCGATTGGCACGCCGACGACCGAGACGACCGACAGCGCCGCGCCGCCGCGCGCGTCGCCGTCCAGCTTCGTCAGCACGACGCCGGTGACGCCGACGCGCCGGTTGAACTCGCCGGCGCTCTTGATGGCGTCCTGCCCCGTCATGGCATCGGCGACGTAGAGCAGATCCGACGGCCGCACGGCGTTCTTGATCGCCTGCAGTTCGTCCATCAGCGCGTCGTCGATGTGCAGCCGGCCGGCGGTGTCGACGATGACCGTGTCGAAGCCTTTGGACCGGGCTTCCGCGAGCGCGCCGCTGGCGCGCGCCACCGGATCCATGGTCTCGGGGGCGAAGACGCGGATGTCCGCCTTGTCTCCGAGGACCGAGAGCTGCTCAATCGCCGCGGGGCGGCGGACATCGGTCGACACCATCAGCGGATGGCGTCCCTGGCGCGCCAGCCACCGGCCGAGCTTGGCTGCGGTCGTCGTCTTGCCGGAGCCCTGCAGGCCGAGCAGCAGCACGACGCGCGGCGGCGGCGCGTGTTTGGTCAGCCCGCCTTCGGCGTCGCCAAACAGCGCGAGCAGTTCGTCGCGGACGATCTTGATGACCTGCTGGCCCGGCGTCAGGCTGCGCAGGACCGCCTGGTCCATCGCCCGGTCGCGGACGCGATCGACGAACGCCTTGGCGACTTTGAAATTGACGTCGGCCTCGAGCAGCGCCAACCGGATTTCGCGGAGCGCCACTTCCACCTGCTCGGGCGTGAGGCGCACCTCGCCCCGCAGCGACTTGAAGACCTCCTGGACGCGGGTGCTCAGTGAGTCGAACATGGAGACGGGGTCCTGGCTGCAGCGCTAACCGTAGGCAGCGCAAACCCTTATCTTAGGGCTCGCAGGGCGAGTGGGGCAAATAGGGCGCGTGGGTTGACCTACCTGCCCCACCCGCCCGACGCGCCCCACCTGCCTACACTGTGGACAAACGGTGGCCCAGCTTGTCTTTCTTGGTTTTCAGATAGCGGCGCGTCAGGTCCGATGCGGGGATCTCGAGTGGCACCGCCTCCACGACCGCCAGGCCGTAGCCCTCGAGCCCGACGAACTTCCGGGGATTGTTCGTGAGCAGCCGCATGGTCCGCACGCCGAGGTCGCTCAGGATCTGCGCGCCGATGCCGTAGTCGCGCTGGTCCGCCTTGAACCCGAGCCGCTCGTTCGCCTCGACGGTATCGAGCCCCTGATCCTGGAGCTCGTACGCGCGGATCTTGTTGGCGAGGCCGATCCCGCGCCCTTCCTGGTTGAGATAGAGGAGCACGCCGCGCCCTTCCTGCGCGATGCGCATCAGCGCCGTCTCGAGCTGCGGCCCGCAGTCGCACCGCGCCGAGTGGAACACGTCGCCGGTGAGGCACTTCGAGTGGACCCGCACGAGGACGTCTTTGCCGTCGCCGATGTCGCCGCGCACGAGCGCCACGTGCGTTTCGTTGTCGAGCTGGTTCTCGTAGGCGTAGATGCGGAACGCGCCGTGCTCGGCTGGCAGGTCCGCCGCGGCGACGCGCCTGACGAGGCGCTCGGTCCGCATCCGGTACTTGATGAGATCCGCAATCGTGATCATGAGCAGCCCGTGCCTGCGCGCGAACCGGGTGAGCTCCGGCACGCGGGCCATCGTGGCGTCCTCGTTCATGATTTCGCAGATGACGCCCGCGGGATAGAGGCCCGCAATCCGCGCCAGGTCGACGGCGGCCTCGGTCTGCCCCGCGCGCACGAGCACGCCCCCGTCGCGCGCGCGCAGCGGGAACATGTGTCCCGGCCGCGCGAGGTCGGACGGCTTCGTCTTCGGATCGATGGCCGCGCGCACGCTCGTGGCCCGATCGGCCGCCGAAATGCCGGTGGTGACGTACTGCTTGGCTTCGATGCTCACGCAGAACGCGGTGTTGAACGTGGTGGTGTTCTCGTTGACCATGAGCGGCACCTCGAGCTCGTCGAGCCGCTGGCCGGTCATCGGCATGCAGATCAGGCCGCGGCCGTACCGCGCCATGAAATTGATCGCCTCGGGGGTGACCTTCTCCGCGGCAATCGTGAGGTCGCCCTCGTTCTCGCGGTCTTCGTCGTCGAGAACGATCACCATGCGCCCGGCGCGGATCGCCTCGATCGCCTCCTCGATCGACGCAAAGGGGCCGCAGCGCCGGGCGCCCTTGGCGATGCGCATCTGCACCCCAACGCGCACAGTCCGCGCGACGCCCACCCCATCGCGCGGGACGCGATGGGGACCCCGGTTGGGGGCCCCGCTCTCCGGGTGTTTCATCGTCATGCTACTCGTATCGGCCGGTCTCGGCCCGCGCCACCAACTCCGCGGCGCGCACCACATACTTGCCGACCACGTCGCATTCCAGGTTCACCGCGTCACCGGGCCGGCGGGCGTGGAGGTTCGTATGATGCCACGTATAGGGCACGATCATGACATCGAACGTGCGCTCGCCGAGCGCCGCGATCGTCAGGCTGATCCCGTCGACTGCAATCGACCCTTTCGGGATCAGGTAGGGCGCCAGATCGGTGCTGAAGGACACCGTCAGCCAGCGCGCGTCGCCGTCCTCGCGGATCTGGGTGAGTCCTCCGGTGCCGTCGACATGGCCCAGCACGAAGTGGCCGCCGAAGCGCGCGTCGGCCCGCATCGGCCGCTCCAGGTTCAGCGCGTCTCCGCCGCGAAGCAACCCGAGCGTCGTCACCCGGGCCGTTTCCGGGCCGACATCGCACTCCACAGCGTCGCCGCCGGTAGTCACAACGGTCAGGCACACGCCGTTCACCGCCAGGCTGTCACCGGCCTTCAACTCCGAGGCGAGCGCCGTCGCGATGCGCATCCGGAGGCCGGCGGCCGTCCGCCGCACGTTCGCGACGCGACCGACTGCCTCAATGAGGCCGGTGAACATAGCCCTCGATCAGCACATCCGGGCCGAGCATCCGCACGCGCTGCTCCACGAGCGATGCCAGCATCGATTCTGGGCCGAGCACGACAGACGGGGCGTCGGTCCCGGCGACTCCGCCATGGCTGCCGCAGACGGCGACAGGCGCAATGTACAGCTGGACGTAGTCGACGACTCCCGCGTCCCACGCCGCGCGGTGCACGCCCGGGCCTCCCTCGAGCACCAGGCTCTGGACATCGAGCCCGGCCAGCGCGGGCAGCGCCGCGGTCATCGTCGGCTCGTCGAGCGCCAGCACGGTGGCACCGGCGCGTTCGAGCGCATCCGACCGGTCACGCTGCGCGGACTGCGCGTGGCGGGATGTCACTATTATCACTGGTCCAGCAGGAAGGGTCGAGAAGATGCGCGCGTCCGGCGGCGTGCGCAGCCGGCGGTCGAAGATGACGCGCGTTAACGGCCGCTCCCTGTAGACATGTCGCGCCGTCAGGAGTGGGTCATCGACGAGCAGCGTCCCGGACCCGATCGCAATCGCGTCGACCTGCGCGCGGACGTAATGCGCGTGGCGGTCCGCGGCGGCCGACGTCAGCTGGGTCCGTTCGCCCGCGGCGGCCGCCATCCGGCTGTCCAGGCTCGTCGCGGCCTTGAGAATGACGAACGGGCGCCGCTCGCGCACCGCCGTCAGAAACGGCTGGTTCAGCCGCACCGCCTCCTCGCGCCCCACCCCTACCGTCACGGCGATACCGTGATCCCGGAGAATCGCGAAGCCGCGTCCGCTGACGAGCGGATACGGATCCTCCATGGCGGCGACGCCCCGCCGGATGCCGGCGGCGATGATGCGGTCGGTGCACGGGCCGGTGCGTCCGATGTGCGAGCACGGCTCGAGCGTCGAATAGAGCGTCCCGCCCCCCGCGCGCGCGCCCGCCGCTTCGATTGCGAATATCTCGGCGTGCGGTCCGCCGGCGCGTTCGTGTGCGCCGTCGCCGACCACCACCCCATCGGCGGTCACGACGCAGGCGCCGACCACGGGATTGGGCGTGGTACGTCCCAGGCCGCGGCACGCGTGCGCCAGTGCCCGCCGCATCCACCGGCTGTCCGCCTCCGCCACGGTTGGGTCGTTTTGCGGCCCGACCACATCACTCACCATTTCTCCTGAAACAACGCGTCGACGTATTCCTGCGCCGAGAACGGCACCAGGTCGTCGATCCCTTCCCCGACGCCGACGTACCGGATGGGGAGCTTGAGGTCGTGCGCAATCGCCACCGCGATGCCCCCCTTGGCGGTGCCGTCGAGCTTCGTGAGGACGATGCCCGTGACGCCGGCGACGCTGGTGAACTCGCGGGCCTGCGCGAGCCCGTTCTGCCCGACGGTGGCGTCGAGCACGAGCAGCACCTCGTGCGGCGCCCCCTCGACCGCACGCGCCGCCACCCGGCGGATCTTGTCGAGCTCGCCCATCAGGTTGGCGCGCGTGTGCAGCCGGCCGGCAGTGTCCACCAGGATAGGGTCGCGGCCTCGCGCCCGGCCGGACTGGATCGCGTCGAAGACGACCGACGCCGGATCGGCGCCCTCGCGCGCGCGGACGATGTCGACCTTCGCGCGCCTGGCCCAGATCTCCAGCTGCTCGACGGCCGCCGCCCGGAACGTATCGGCGGCGCACACGAGCGGCTCCTTGCCCGACGCCTTGAGCAGATTGGCGAGCTTGCCGATGGTCGTGGTCTTGCCGGTGCCGTTGACGCCGACGATGAGCGTCACGTGCGGGGTGTGCCCGTCTGTCGGGCCGCCTTCGCGGACCGTCCTTGGCACCGGCGGCTCCACGGCGTCGAAGATCGTCCGAATCT
>JACPTI010000071.1 GCA_016192845.1 Acidobacteriota bacterium | reverse complement strand
GTTGTCGGTGAACATTTGGCCCGTGAGGCCGGGAATGATGTCGTTCCCCCGCAGATCCTAACATGGTGGTCCGGCCGCGGGCCGATGAACTCGTCGTGCTTGTTGTGCTCGCGGAGCACGTGGCAGACGTCCTGGCCCGGGAACGGCAGAATCAGCAGCGCCGGCGAAAACGGCACCCACGCCGGAATCCACGCCGGTTTGGGCCCGAACCACGCGTGGGGCGACTCACCGAACAGCTCCGGCGAGTAGAACGGGGACAGGTACGGCCCGTAGGTGTAATGCGCGTTCTGAAACGCCGCCCACGTCGCGTACACCACGAACAGCGACAGGCCGATGAAGATCGCCAGCGGGGTCGCCCACCACACGTCACGCCGAGAGGTCGCCCCAAACCCGCCCGGCGCCAACCGAACCGGGGTCCCCACCGCGGCTCCGCGGTGGAGTGGCCTTACCGGACTCACTTGCATGCACACGTCTCCGGGATCAAACCAGCCGGTAGCCGATAGCCGGTAGCCGGTAGCCGATAGCCGGTAGCCGGTAGCCGGTAGCGTCTAGCCGGCAGCAACCCCACCTACCGGCTACCAGCTACGACCTACCAGCTGCCGCCTAGGGCTTGTCGATCTTGATCTGCTGAAGGGCCTCGACCTTCGAGGGCAGATCGGTGTTGCCTGCGGGATACTTCGAGACGCTGAGCACGAGCGCCATGAGATCGGTCGTCTGCTCCGGCGTGAGCGAGCCCGGGTTCAGCGCGGGCATCGTCATCTGGATCTTGTCGTAGAGATCGCCGCGTGACTTCCCCTGCCAGTTGTCGGTGAACATTTGGCCCGTGAGGCCGGGAATGATGTCGTTCCCCCGCAGATCCTCGCCGTGACAGGCGGCGCACTGCTCCTTGTAGAGGGGCATCCCCCGCTTGGCCTGCGCGTCGGTGTAGACGCCCGCACCGGTGGCCGCCTGCGCGTGCAGCACGACGTGAACGCCCGCCGCGCCTGCCAGCACGGCGCATGTGGCCATCAGAATGGTGACTGTTTTCGTCATGTCTCCTCGGTTCGTTAAGTCTACCTCTACTTGCGCCCGGCGCGCGAAGCGCGCCAAGACAATACTGCCAACCAGCCAAGGGCCATCACGGGCGGCGCCCCTTGGCTGGTTTGTAGACGTGCGTGCTCTGCCCGAAGAACACCTCGCCGCTCTCCATCAGCGATTCCGAAAGCGTCGGATGGGGATGGATCGACAGCTTCATGTCCTCGGCGGTGGCGCCCATCTCGACCGCCAGCACGCCTTCCGCGATCAGCTCGCCCGCGCCCGACCCGGCGATGCCGACGCCGAGCACGCGGCCGGTCCTGCGGTCCAGCACGAGCTTCGTCAGGCCGTCGGGACGATCGACCGTAATCGCGCGGCTCAGCGCGCCCCAGGGAAACTTCGCGACGTCGACCTCGAGGCCGCGCTCGGCCGCCTGTTCCTCGGTCAGCCCGCACCAGGCGATCTCCGGGTCGGTAAAGACGACGGCGGGAATCGCGAGAGGCTCGAACACCGTCTTGTGCCCGGCAACGGCACCGATCGCCACGCGCGCCTCGTGCGATGCCTTGTGTGCCAGCATCGGCTCGCCCGCGACGTCCCCGATGGCAAAGAGGGTCGGCTCGGCGGTGCGCCGCTGCGCGTCCGTTTCGATGAACCCCTTGTCGTCGACGCGGACGCGCGTCGACTCCAGGCCGGGAATCTTCGAGTTCGGCCGGCGGCCGACGGCCACCAGCACCCGGTCGAACACCTGCTCCTTCGGACTGACGTCGCCGTCGAGCGTAACGCGAATCCCGCCCGCCTCCTCCGCCACCTTGACGACCTTCGTGTTCAGCATGATCGCCGCAAACAGCTTCTCGAGCCGTTTGTGCAGGACGTTCACGAGGTCGCGGTCCGCGCCCGGCAGCAGCCCCGGCGTCATCTCCACGACCGACACGTGGCTGCCCAGCGTCGCGTAGACGGTGCCGAGCTCCAGCCCGATGTAGCCGCCGCCGATGACGAGCAGCGAGGCCGGGACGTCCGGGAGGTCCAGCGCGGTGGTCGAGTCGAGCATGCGCGGGCTGTCGAGCCAGAGCGAGGGAATGCGCGTCGGGTGCGATCCGGTGGCGAGCACCCCGTGCTCGAAATCGAGCTCGGTCGTGCCGTCGGCACCGGCGATGCGCATCGACCGGGGACCCGTAAGGGCGGCGCGCCCCTGCACGTACCTGACCTTGCGCAGCCGCCCGACCTGCCCGACGCCGGCGGTCAGCTTGTCCACCACGCCCTGCTTGAAGGCGCGCAGCCGGTCGACGTCGATCGTCGGCGCGGCGAACGTCACCCCCCAGTACGCCGCATGGCGCGCCTCGTCCACAACCTTGGCCACGTGCAGCAGCGCCTTCGACGGAATGCAGCCGCGGTACAGGCAGACGCCTCCCGGGTTCTTCTCTTCGTCCACGAGGGTGACCTGCATGCCGAGATCGGCGGCATAGAAGGCGGCCGCGTACCCGCCGGGCCCGGCGCCGAGCACCGCGACCTGGGTGGACTCGCGCGCCATCAGCCGAGGAGCGACAGCAGGAACGGCTGTTCGATGGCTTCCACCACCCAGCGCAGGAAGCGCATCGCGTCGGCGCCGTCGATCACGCGGTGGTCGTACGAGAGCGAGAGCGGCAGCAGCTGCCGCGGCTCGAATTTCTCGTTTCGCCAGACGGACTCGACGATCCCTCGCGAGACGCCGAGGATGGCGACCTCGGGCCAGTTCACGATCGGCGTGAAGTAGGTCCCGCCGATACCGCCGAGGTTCGAGATGGTGATCCCGCCGCCGCTCATTTCCTCGAGCGTGAGCTTGCGCTCGCGCGCCCGCTCGGCGAGCTGGTGGACCTCTATGGCGATCAGCGTCAGGTTCTTCCGGTCGGCGTTCCGGATGACCGGCACCAGGAGCCCGCGGTCCGTGTCGACCGCGATGCCGACGTTTACGTACTTCTTGTAGACGATCTCGTCGTTCTCCAGGTCGAGCGCGGCGTTGAACTGCGGGAACTGCTTCACCGCGACCGCGAGCACCTTCACCAGCATCGCCGTGACGGTCAGGTCGCCCCCAGCCTGGCGCACCTGCTCGCGGTACTTCCGCCGCAGCTCCTCCATGCCGGTGATGTCCGCCTTGTCGAACTGCGTCACGTGGGGGATGGCGTTCCAGGCGTGGCTGAGCCGCATCGACGTCGTGCGGCGGATGTTGCTCATCGGCTGCCGCTCGACCTCGCCCCAGCGCGTGAAGTCAGGGAGCGGCACGGCGGCCGGCGCGCCGGGCGCGCGCTGAGGCGCAGCGCCGGGCGCCGCGACCGGACCGACGCTGGTCAGAACGCGCCGCGCGTGCTCCTTGACGTCTTCCTCCGAGATGCGCCCCTGAGGGCCCGTGCCCACCACCTCGTTGACGTCGACGCCGATTTCACGCGCCAACCGGCGGACGCCGGGTGAGGCGGGCGCAGCGGGGCCACGATCGGCGCGCGGCGGCGGGACCCCCACGGCCGGGGCCCCCATCGCGCCTGCGCGATGGGGTGGCGCGGCGCCTGCGCCGTGGGGTGCGGGCGGCGTCGCGACCGGCTTCGGGAGCTCCGGGGGCCTGGGCGGCTCCGCGGGCCTGGGGGCCGGAGCCGACTCCGTCCGCGCCGGCCTGGGCATGGAGACGACCTTCTGATCGCCCTGACCGGCGGCCGGCTCGGCTTTCGGCTGTTCCGCCGCCTTGGTCCCCCCGGCGCCGTTCTCATCCACCGTGAGGATCACAGCGCCCACCTGCACCTTGTCGCCAGGCTTGACCTTGATGTCCTTGACGACGCCGGCTACAGACGAGGGGACTTCGATCGTGGCTTTTTCCGTCTCGAGCTCGATGACCGGCTGATCGCGGGCAATCGTATCGCCGGGGTTCACCAGCACACGGAGCACGTCGCCGGTCGTGACGTTTTCACCCAGTTCGGGAACTTTGAATTCGGTCATGCGGTCGGCTTCGGGCTTTGGGCTTCGGGCTTTGGGCTCTGGGCCATAGCCTGAAGCCCAAGGCCCAAAGCCTAGGAGGTTGCGGGATTGGGCTTCTCGGAATTGATGCCGAGATCCTTGACGGCCTTGCCCACGACGGCCGCGTCGAGCGCACCGATGTGCGCCAGCTCGGCGAGCGCCGCCTGCGTGATGAAGCGGGCGTCGACCTCGAAGAAGTCGCGCAGCGAAGCCCGGTTCTCGCTGCGGCCGAACCCGTCGGTGCCGAGCGACACCACCCGCCGCGGCAGCCACCGATCGATCGCGTCCGGCAGCGCCTTCACGTAGTCCGAGGCGGCGACGATCGCGCCTTCCGCGTCGCCGAGGCACTGGGTCACGTAGGGGACGCGCGGCTTCTCGCCCGGGTGCAGCCGGTTCCAGCGCTCGGCGGCGTGGCCGTCGCGATAGAGCTCCTGGTAGCTGGTGACGCTCCAGACGTCGGCCGCGACGTTGTACTGGCTCGCGAGCATCTGCTGCGCCTTGAGCGCCTCGTTCAGGATGGCGCCGCTGGCGAGCAGGTGCGCGCGCGGCTGCCCCTGCTTCGGCTCGGCCGGGGGCAGCCGGTACAGCCCCTTGAGGATGCCGTCGCGGGCGCCCTCGGGCATCGGCGGCATCTCGTACTGCTCGTTCATCAGCGTGATGTAGTAGAAGACGCTCTCGCCTTCCCTGTACATGCGCCGGATGCCGTCCTCGATGATCACGGCGATCTCGTAGGCGAACGTCGGGTCGTAGGAAATGAGATTCGGCACCGCCAGCGAGAACAGATGGCTGTGGCCGTCCTGATGCTGCAGCCCCTCGCCGGCGAGCGTCGTCCGGCCGGCCGTGCCGCCGAGCAGGAAGCCGCGGGTCCGCGAGTCGGCCGCCGCCCAGACGAGGTCGCCGACGCGCTGCATGCCGAACATCGAGTAGTAGATGAAGAACGGGATCGTGTTGATGCCGTGGGTGGCGTACGCCGTGCCGGCGGCGATGAACGACGAGATCGATCCCGCCTCCGTGATGCCCTCCTCCAGAATCTGCCCTTCCGTCGCCTCCTTGTAGTACAGGAGGGTGTCCATGTCGACCGGCTCGTAGAGCTGGCCCACGTGCGAGTAAATCCCCACCTGCCGGAAGAGCGCTTCCATGCCGAACGTGCGCGCCTCGTCCGGGACGATCGGCACGATCAGCTCGCCGAACTCTTTGTCGCGCAGCAGCTTCGCGAGCATCCGCACGAACGCCATTGTCGTGGATGCCTTGCGCCCCTCGCTTCCTTTGTGGAACTCGGCAAAGAGCTCCGGCAGCGTGTCCGTCTTGAGCGGCTCGACCTGCACGACCCGCTGCGGCACGTACCCGCCGAGCTGCTTGCGTCGCTCCCGCAGGTACGTGATCTCCGGGCTGTTGTCCGGGGGGCGGTAGAACGGCGCCTCGGCGACCTGCTCGTCGGCAATCGGGATGCCGAAGCGGGTCCGGAAGGCGCGAAGCTCGGTCTCGTTCAGCTTCTTCTGCTGATGCGTGATGTTCTTCCCCTCGCCCGCTTCGCCGATGCCGTACCCCTTGATGGTGCGCGCGAGGATCACAGTGGGCTGCCCTTGGTGCTCGACCGCCGCCTTGTATGCCGCGTAGACCTTGGTCGGGTCGTGGCCGCCGAGCGTGAGCTTCTTCAGCTGCTCGTCGGACAGGTGCTTCACGATATCCAGCAGCCGCGGGTCGGCGCCCCAGAAATACTGCCGGACGTAGGCGCCTGACTCGACGGCGTACTTCTGGTACTCGCCGTCGACCACCTCGCCCATCCGCTTCACCAGCAGGCCGTCGCGGTCCTTTTCGAGCAGCGCGTCCCACTCGCTGCCCCAGATCACCTTGATGACGTTCCATCCGGCGCCGCGGAAGATCGCCTCGAGCTCCTGGATGATCTGCCCGTTGCCGCGGACCGGGCCGTCAAGGCGCTGCAGATTGCAGTTGACGACGAAGATCAGGTTGTCGAGCTCTTCGCGCGCCGCGAGCGTGATGGCGCCGAGGCTTTCCGGCTCGTCGGTCTCACCGTCGCCGACAAACGCCCACACCTTCGAGTCGGACCGTTTCTTCAGGCCGCGATCCTCCAGGTAGCGCATGAAGCGCGCCTGGTAGATGGCACAGATTGGGCCGAGCCCCATCGAGACGGTGGGAAACTCCCAGAAGTCGGGCATCAGCCAGGGGTGCGGGTACGACGACAGGCCGCCGCCCGGCTTCAGCTCGCGCCGGAAGTTCTCGAGCCGATCGGTGCCGATGCGACCTTCGACGAACGCGCGCGCGTAGATGCCCGGCGCCGCGTGTCCCTGGAAGTAGATGATGTCGCCGTCGTGGTGCTCGCCCTTGCCCTTGAAGAAGTGATTGAAGCCGACCTCGTACAGCGTCGCCGCCGAGGCGTAGGTCGAGATGTGGCCGCCGATCCCCTCCTCGAGCTTGTTCGCGCGGACGACCATCGCGAGCGCGTTCCAGCGCACGAGGCTCTTGATGCGGCGCTCGATCTCGCGGCTGCCCGGAAACGGCGGCTGCTCCGCCGCCGGAATCGTGTTGATGTACGGCGTGTTGGCGCTGAAAGGAAGCGTGACGCCGTTGCGGCGGGCGTGATCGCTGAGGTCTCCGAGCAGCTTCGTGACCCGCGCCGGCCCGCCCGCCTGCAGCACGTAGTCGAGCGCCTCGAGCCATTCGCGGGTCTCGAGCGCCTCCAGCTCGGCCGCGTCCTTTGGTGCTGTGCTACGCATGCGTCCTCATCATCGCGGTGACCAACCTGCTATTTTACTATTCGTCGATCTGATGACGGAACCGCCTTCGTCCGATTTCAGGAACGCATCGCCGCCATCCGCTGCGGGCATTCCACTCGAGCTGGCGGCCGTGCACGCGTCGATCGTGTCGTGCGACCGATGCCCGCGCCTGCGGGCGTACTGCCGCCGCGTCGCGACGGAGAAGAAGCGCGCGCACCGCGCCGACGTCTACTGGGGCCGTCCGGTGCCCGGCTTCGGCGATCCGCGCGCGCGGCTGCTGCTCGTCGGCCTGGCGCCTGCCGCGCACGGTGCGAACCGCACGGGGCGGCCCTTCACCGGCGACGGCTCCGGCGACTTCCTGATGTCTGCGCTGCATCGAACCGGGTTTGCCTCGATCCCGACCTCGCGCCGCCCCGACGACGGGCTGCGGCTGATCGATGCGTACATCCTGTCGGCGGTGCGCTGCGCGCCGCCGGACAACAAGCCGCGGCCGGAAGAGATCGCGCGCTGCCTGGATCACCTCGAGGCCGAGATCGCGCAGTTGCCGCGCGTGCGCGTGGTGGTCGCGCTCGGGAAGATCGGGTTCGACGCGTGGCTTCAGCTGCTGCGGCGGAAGGGCGCAGCCCTCTCACCGCGGCCGCAGTTCGTGCACGGCCGTATCGTGCGGATGCCCCCGCCGCTGCCGACGCTCATCGGCTGCTACCATCCGAGCCGTCAGAACACCAACACCGGCAAGCTGACGGCCCGGATGATGGAGAGCGTCTTCAGGAAAGCCCAGCGGATGATCGACTAGCTAGAACACGCCCGGACGGAACCTGAAGCCGGTCTGGGCGTCGCCTTCGCGGTACGCCTTGTGGCACGCGCCGCAGACGTTGCCGCCGAACTCCTTGGCGGCGGCCTGCGCGGCCACCTGGTCGACCGTAGCGGCACCGAGCATCTTGTCGAGCGCATCGAGGCGGCCTAGCCCATCCTTGAGGATCTTGACCGCGTCGTCGCGCTTGCGCTCGGCCCAGAACGGCTGCAGCGTGGTGAGGTTCTGGCGGAGCGTGGCGATCTGGGTCCGCGCGTCGGCGTAGGCGCCGGAGCCAATCGCCTTGTTCATCCCGCCATTGGCCTGCGCGTTCGTCTTCATGAGCTTGGCGTATTCCTCGAGAGTGGTGATTTTCGACTGTGCGATCCCGGACGCCGCCCACGCGAACACGAGGACGGCTGCACCGATGACGAGGCTCCGCATATGCCCTCCTTGGATGTCGTGACTGCGCCGGATGCTACTCCAACGGCTCCGCCCAATCAATTGCACCTACGGCGAAGGTGTGCGCCGCGGGGACCCGCTAACCGGCGAGCACGCGGCGCAGCGTGCCGGCGTCGATGTTGCCGCCGGTCATCACGCAGACGATCGTCCGGCCGGCGACCTGCGGCGCCCATTGCCGCGCCGCGGCGAGCGCGGCGGCGCCGGCGCCCTCCGCAAGGTTGTGCGTCAGCCGGAGCGCGGACCGCACGCCTTCCCGCAGCTCCTCTTCCTCCAGCGTCATCACATCGTCGAGCTGCGCCTTGAGAACCGAGAAGGTCAGGTCGTAGGTCGTTCGCGTCGCCATCCCCTCGGCGAAGGTCGCGACGCGGTCGCGGTCGACCCGCGCGGGGCCTCGCCAGGAGCGCGCGAACGCGTCAGCGCCCGCGGCCTGCACGCCGATCACCTTCGCGTGCGCCCGCCTGCCGGTGCGGGCGATGCAGCACCCGGCCGCGCCGCTGCCGCCGCCGACCGGCACGAACACGTAGTCGGCGTCCGGCAGCTCGTCGAAGATCTCCAGCGCGTACGTGCCGACGCCGGCAATCAGGTGCGGTTCGTTCGCCGAGTGCACGTACCGCCAGCCCTTCTGCGGCGCGAGCGCCTCGACCTGCTCCCGCGCCTCGTCGAAGTCGCGGCCGTACTCGACGACGGTGGCGCCGAGCGCGCGCATGGCGGCGTTCTTGTCGGGATTGTTGTGGAGTGGGACGAAAATGTGGCACGGCACAGGTCGGGTCGCAAGGCGACCCGACAAACCAGTGCTGGCTGGGCGGTCCGCATGCGCGGACCGCCCCTGGACGTGGCACGCAAACGCCATCGACTGGCCGTGGTTGCCCGTGCTCGCGCTCACGACACCCCGGCGCCGCTCGTCGGCGGTGAGCTGCGCCACCAGGTTGAGGCCGCCGCGGATCTTGAACGAGCCCGTCGGATTGTGATTCTCGTGCTTCACCCATGCCGTGCAGCCGAGCCACTCGTCGAGCAGCGGATGCCGGAGCAGCGGCGTCGGCCGGAGGTGCGCGTAGACGCGCGCCCGCGCGGCTTCGAGGTCCTGCAGCGTGGGTGGGTTCATCGTGTCAACTTCCAACTCCCAACCTCCAACTCCCAACGTCCATTCTTGCTTTGGGGGTTGGGAATTGGAAGTTGGGAGTTGACGTCACCGAGAGAACGAGTCTCTCACACGGACGGCGAGGTCCGGCCGGTTGCTGATCAGGCCATCGACGCCCCACTCGAGCAGCCGCCGCATGTCGTCCTCCCGGTCCACCGTCCACACCTGTACCTTGAGCGCCGCCTCATGCGCGTAGCGGATGAACTGCGGCGAGACGATCTGGAGTACGCCATTGTGCTCCGGTACCTGGTACCCGCCGTACCGAACGCCCCGCACGGGCCAGCACGCCCACGTGCGATACACCGCGAGACGCACTTCGGCGTGACAGGCGCTCGACGCCATCTCCGGCAGCGCCGCGCGCGCGGCGGCCGCGCTCCGCGCCCCGTACCCGGCGGCGCAGACCCGCTCGGCGGCGCCCGCGCGCCGGACGTCGCGCGCCACCGCCTCGCCCATCTCGCTCGAGTTCACCTTCATCTCCACGATCAGGCGCACGTCCGAATACCGCCGCAGCACCTCCGCCAGGGTGGGGATCCCGACGCCCTGGTTGCGGAACGGAAACGTGCCGCCGTCGGTGAACCGGCACCCGGCGTCGATTCGCGCGAGCTCGGCGGCGGTACGGGCCGCCAGCGGCCCGGAGCCGGAGGTGGTCCGGTCGAGCGTTGCATCGTGATGAACGACGGGGATGCCGTCCGCCGACAGGTGCACGTCCAGCTCGAGCCCATCGGCGCCGGCAGCCAGGCCCAGGTCGAACGCCGCCAGCGTGTTCTCCGGACCGAGCGCGCACCCGCCGCGGTGGGCGAAGACGAGGGGGCGGGAGTACTCGAAGAAACTCACGACAGCCCATGCTACTCAACGCCCAACTGCCAACTCCACGACTCCCAATCCGGGCGCCGCGAAGCGGGACAAGGGCGATCCCGTGGCTGGTTGGGAGTTGATAGAATCCTCCCATGGCCAACCCAACGGCGATCACGACGCTCGGCGAGCTCCGGCGTGCCATTAAGAGCGGCGCGGTCCCGCGGCGCAGCGTGCACGAAGAGGTCCGTCAGAACCTGATCCGCAAGCTGCGCGCCGGCGAGACCCTTTTCCCCGGCATCGTCGGCTACGACGACACGGTGGTGCCGCAGCTCGTCAACGCGCTGTTGTCGCGCCACAACTTCATTCTGCTCGGCCTGCGCGGCCAGGCGAAGACACGGTTGCTGCGCGCGCTCGTGACGCTGCTCGACGAGGCGATCCCGGCGATGCCGGGCTGCGAGATCAACGACGATCCGCTGGCGCCGATCTGCGCCGCCTGCCGGACGCGCATCGCCACCGAAGGCGACCGCACGCCGCTCGCATGGCTTGCGCGCGACGCCCGGTACGTGGAGAAGCTGGCGACTCCCGACGTAACCATCGCCGACATGGTCGGCGACATCGATCCGATCAAGGCGGCTCGATCGGGGCTGCAGCTCTCGAGCGAGCTGACGATGCATTACGGACTGTTGCCGAGGGCGAACCGCGGCATCTTCGCGATCAACGAGCTGCCGGATCTGGCCGCCAAGATTCAGGTCGGGCTGTTCAACATCCTTCAGGAAGGCGACGTGCAGATCAAGGGGTATCCCGTCCGCCTGCCGCTGGACGTGCTGATGGCGTTCACCGCCAACCCGGAGGACTACACCGCGCGCGGCAAGATCATCACGCCGCTCAAGGACCGCATCGGCTCGGAGATCCGCACGCACTACCCGGTCGGACGCGCCGAAGGCATGAAGATCACCGCGCAGGAGGCGTGGCTGGCGCGCGACGGCTCGGGCCTGCGCACCGAGGTGCCGGCCTTCGTCGCCGAGGTGGTCGAGGAGATCGCGTTCCAGGCGCGGCAGGACCGGCGCATCGACAAGCGCTCCGGCGTGAGCCAGCGGCTCCCGATCTCGGCGATGGAAAACGTGTTGTCGAACGCGGAGCGCCGCGCGCTCCTCAACGCGGAGTCGGTGGCCGTTCCGCGGGTGACCGACGTGTACGCCGCCCTGCCGTCGATTACGGGCAAGTTCGAGCTGGAGTACGAGGGCGAGCTGAAAGGCGCCGAAACGATCGGACGCGAGCTCATCCGCGCCGCGGTCGCCACCGTCGCCGACGGGTACCTCGCCCACCTGGAGACGCGGCGGGTCCTCGAGTGGTTCGACCTGGGCGGCAGTCTGCAGCTATCGGACTCGACGAGCGCCGAGGAACTGCTGGCGCGGGCGCGCGAGGTGCAGGGGCTCGTGGAGCTGGCGCACGCGGCCGGCGTCCCGGCAAAGGCGCCGGCGCCGCTGCTGGCGTCGGGAGTCGATTTCGTGCTCGAAGGGCTCTACGCGCTCAAGAAGATCAGCCGGAGCGAGGAGCGCGGCTACCACGCGGCCGAGACGCCGGTGCGCCGGCCCACCGTCCGCGAGACGGCGTTCAACGTCGACCCGCCGATGCCGACGGGAGGGAAGAAAAAGTACTACAACTGACGCGCAGGCTGAAGCCTGCGCGCGACAGGTGACCGCTGCCATCCCTGTACCCGTAGCGCGGGGCCTGAAGGCCCCGCGGAACGACATGAAGTACCGCTACACCAAGTACACCGGCGACCTGCTCGACGAGATCGACATCGAAGATCTCGTGTCGAAGCTCTCGGACATGCTTCTCTCGAGCGGGTTCCGCAGCCCCTGGGGCGACCCGTCGGCAGGAGACGAGGACCGCACGATGCAGGCGCTGCACGACGCGATCCTCGAAGCGCTCTTCAGCGGCGGCGTGCTTTCCGAGGAGGCGCTCCAGCAGCTGCTCGGCGAGCCCGCAGACGGCGATCAGGAGTCCGCGCGGCAGCAGCTCGAGGATCTGATTCAGCAGATCATCGATCGGATGATGGAGCAGGGCTTCATCACGTCGGCGCCGGACCTGGACGAGGAGCGCGAGTGGCGGCGCGGGACCGGCGGCGGGATCGGCGAGGATGCCGGTCCGGTGAAGTTCGAGGTCACCGACAAGGCGCTCGACTTCCTCGGCTACCGGGCGCTGCGCGATCTGCTCGGCTCGATCGGCCGCAGCAGCTCGGGCCGCCACGATACGCGGCATCTCTCGACCGGCGTCGAGGCGACCGCCGCGCCCAAGCCGTACGAGTTCGGCGACACGCTCAATCTCGATCCGAGCAGCACCATACTCAACGCGGTGCAGCGACTGCACAGCGAAGGACGTTTTGCGACGCACTCGGATCCGGCCGGATCCCGGATCCCGGATCCCGGGTCCCGGATGATCGACGTCGACTATCCGGATCTGATGGTCGCGCAGAGCGAGTATCAGAGTTCCTGCGCCACCGTAATCATGCTCGACTGCAGCCACAGCATGATTCTGTACGGCGAAGACCGCTTCACCCCCGCCAAGCGCGTCGCGCTGGCGCTGGCGCACCTGATTCGGACGCAGTACCCGGGCGACTCGCTGCACGCGGTGCTCTTCCACGATTCCGCCGAGGAAATTCCGCTGAAGCAGCTGGGCCGCGTCCGCGTCGGCCCGTACTACACGAACACGCGGGAAGGGCTGCGGCTGGCGCGCCGCATCCTCGAGCGGCAGAAGAAGGACATGCGGCAGATCGTGATGGTGACCGACGGCAAGCCGTCGGCGCTCACCCGCCCGGACGGGCAGATCTACAAGAACGCCTTCGGCCTCGATCCGTACATCGTGGCGGAGACGTTCGCGGAGGTGAGCGCGTGCCAGAAGGCCGGCATCATGATCAACACGTTCATGCTGGCGCGCGATCCGGATCTGGTCGCATTCGTGCGGCGCGTGGCGGCGATCTGCCGGGGCAAGGCGTACTTCACCACGCCGTTCACGCTCGGCCAGTACGTGCTGATGGATTACATGGACAAGAAGACGAGGACGATTCACTAGGCCTCAGGCCTCAGGGCCCAGGCCTCAGCGGACGCCGCGCAGCATCACGCTCAGAATTGCGGTCATCGCCGCGAGCTGGCCGATCCAGAACAGGAAATTCCACTTCAGAATCTCGAATTTGAGCGACGCCATCTCGAGGCGCAGCTTCGAGGTCTCCTCGCCGAGCCGTCGTTCAAAACTCGCCGAGATCTCCCCCATCCGTCGGTCCAGTCGTTCGTTCGACTCCGCAAACCGGCGGTCGAGGAGTTCCACCCCGATCCGATGCGCTTCCGCAAACATGTTCACAAGACCATCCGAACCCGCATCGCCGAGCTTATCGCGTACGGGTGGCGGCACCAGTAGAGTTTCCATAGACACCTCACTGGCGCCCGACCTCGTGACGACGACGATGCCATCGTCGGCGAGGGGTGTCAAACGGATTTGGAAGGGGTCGTAGAGGCGGGTCTTCAGATCGGCCTTTTTTTCCAGTAAAATCCCGCTCGGCTCGACCATGTCCCTCCAGCCCGGGCAGCGGCTCGGCGTCTACGAGGTGACGGCCCCCATTGGCGCGGGCGGAATGGGCGAGGTGTATCGGGCTCGCGACACGAAGCTGCATCGGGATGTCGCGCTGAAAATTCTCCCTGAGGCGTTCGCGTTCGATGCCGACCGGCTCGCCCGGTTCGAGCGCGAGGCACAGGCGCTCGCCGCGCTCAATCATCCGAACATCGCCGTCATCTATGGTCTCGAGGAGAGCCCTTCGACGCGCTCAGGGCAAGCGCTGGTGCATGCCCTCATCCTCGAGCTCGTGGAGGGGCAGACGCTCGCCGATCGCATTGCCGAGGGCCCAATCCCGGTAGACGAGGCGCTGTCGATCACCCGTCAGATTATCGATGCGCTCGAAGCCGCCCATGAAGCGGGCGTCGTCCACCGCGATTTGAAGCCCGCCAACATCAAGATCCGGCCCGACGGCACCGTGAAAGTGCTCGACTTCGGCCTCGCGAAGCTGACGCAGGCCGCCGGGTCGGGGCTTCGCGCCGCCGCCGCGCTCAGCGCGTCGCCGACGATTACGACGCCGGCGATGACCGGCGTCGGCGTGATCCTCGGCACAGCCGCCTACATGGCCCCGGAGCAGGCACGCGGCAAGCCGGTCGACAAGCGGGCGGACATCTGGGCGTTCGGCTGCGTGCTGTACGAGATGCTGACCGGGGCGCGCGCCTTCGACGGCGACGACGTGACGGTGGTGACGGCGAGCATCATCAAGTCGGATCCCGATTGGGCGGCGCTGCCGGCCACTACGCCGCCGGCGATTCGCACGATCCTGCGCGGCTGTCTGCAAAAGGAGCCGCGGCACCGCATCCGCGACGTCGGCGACGTGCG
>JACPTI010000135.1 GCA_016192845.1 Acidobacteriota bacterium | reverse complement strand
TACACGGTCACCTCGGTAAACCCAAGTGGCGACAGCAGAAAACGCGCGTATCCCTCTGAACGTAGGAAACTCACGCTAGTCTAGCTAAGGACCGAAGACCAACGCCGAACCAGGGACGAAGCACCAGGCACCGGGAATTGACATGATCGGCATCGTCGTCGTCACGCACGGGCAGCTGGCCACCGAGCTGCTGAACGCGGCCGAAACCATTGTGGGAGACCTGCCGCGCTTTGCCGCGGTGTCGATCGGCTGGCACGAGGACACCGGCGACGCGCGCGAGGAAATCGCCCAGGCGATTGCGCGCGTCCAGCAGGGCAACGGCGTGCTCGTGCTGACCGACATGTTCGGCGGGACGCCCTCGAACCTGGCGATGTCGTTCCTCGCGGGCGACAATGTGGAGGTGGTGACCGGCGTCAACCTCCCGATGCTGATCAAGCTCGCCGGGCTGACGGCGCAGACCAGCCTGCTCGACGCGGCGCGCGAAATCCGCGAGCACGGCCGGAACGCGATCTGGGTCGCCTCTGATCTGCTGCGGGGGGAGAGGGACGCGAAGACGACGTAGGAGAAGCATACGAAGACGATCGGGACAGCAACATGACCTCACGCGCTGTCGTCGTCTGCAACGAGCTCGGGCTGCACGCGCGGGCCGCGGCGCGCTTCGTGCAGGTGGCGACGCGCTTCGAGTCGCACATCCGCGTTCGCCGCGACTCGAAGGTGATGGACGGCAAGAGCATCCTGGGCATCCTGCTGCTGGCGGCGGCGCGCGGCACGACGCTCACAATCAGCGCGGAAGGGCCGGACGAGCAGCACGCCGTCGAGGCGCTCGTGCGGCTGGTCGAATCGGGGTTTGCTGAGGAATCGTGGAACGCCTGAAGGGAATCGGGGTCTCGAGCGGGCTGGTCGTCGGTCCGGCGCTCGTCGCAATACAACGGACGCAGGTCATCAGGTTTCCGGTGGCGCCCGAGCGCGTGGCACGCGAGCTGACGGCGCTCGAACGGGCGCGCGCCAGGTCGCGCGAGCAACTGCAGCAGATCCGCGACCGGATCGCGCAACGCAAGGGGAAGGAGCTGGCGGCGATCTTCGACGCCCAGCTGCTCCTGCTCGACGACCCGCTGCTCGTCGGCCGCGCGGCGGCCATCATCGCCGGCGAGCGCGTCAACGCGGAATGGGCCGTGCAGCGCGCGCTCGAGGAGGTCGCCGAGGTGTTCAGCGACATCGCCGATCCGTACCTGCACGAGCGCAAGGGCGACCTGCAGGACGTGGCGGGGCGCCTCCGGATGAACATGCGCGGCGAGAAGGGCGGGGCGCGCGACCTGTTCCGCGACCTCGACGCGCCGTGCGTGCTCGTCGCCGACGAGCTGGCGCCATCGGTGGTCGCGCAGCTCGACTGGGATCTGATCCGCGGCTTTGCGACCGACGCGGGCAGCCGTACTTATCACACCGCCATCCTCGCCCGCTCGCTCGGCGTCGCGGCCGTGGTCGGCCTGCGCGACGTCAGCGGCCGGATTCCGGCGGGCGCCTCCGTGCTCATCGACGGCGACAGCGGCGAGGTCGTGATTGATCCGGATCCCGCGCTGCGCCTGGAGGTGGAGGCGCGCGCGCGGCGCGCGCGGGTGCAGCAGCCGCGCCCGGCCGCCGCGGCCGGCCCCGTGCGGACGCGCGACGGCGTGGCGATTGCGCTGCACGCCAACATCGAGCGCTCCGACGATGCAGCAGCGGCGCTCGGCTCCGGGGCGGAAGGGATCGGCCTCTACCGGTCGGAGTTCCTCTTCGGGGGCGGCCCGCCCGATATGGCCGGCGAGGACGAGCAGTACGAGGAGTACCGCCGGACGGTCGCGCGGATGGCGCCGCGGCCCGTCACGATCCGGACCTTCGACGTCGACGAACGGCAGCTGGCCCGTCCGCTGGTCGATTCCGGGCTCGAGGCACGCTGGTTTCCGCAGGCCGAGCGCGCCGGTCATGCGGGGCTGCGGGGCATCCGCTTCGGCCTGGCTCACCCGGTGATCTTCAAGACGCAGCTCCGCGCGCTGCTGCGAGCGGCGGCGCACGGGTCGCTGCGCATCCTGTTCCCGTTCGTCTCGTCGGTGCAGGAGGTCCGCGCCGCGCGGGCGCTCGTCGCGGAGGCGCGCGCCGAGCTCGCCGCCCGGGGCGTCGCCTGCCCGACGCCCGCCATCGGCGTCATGATCGAGGTCCCGTCGGCCGCGTTCACCGCGTCAATGCTGGCGCGCGAGGCCGATTTCTTCACGATCGGCACCAACGATCTGATTCAGTACACGCTCGCCGTCGACCGCACCGACGAGCGGGTCTCCGACCGGTACGAGCCGCTGCACCCGGCCGTGCTGCGCCTGATCCGGCAGGTCCGCCGGGGCGCCGTTCGGCGCGGGATTCCGGTGTCGGTCTGCGGCGAGATGGCCTCCGATCCGGTGCTGCTGCCGCTGCTCGTCGGCTGCGGGCTCATCGAGTTCAGCATGACGCCCGGCGCGCTGCCGATGGCCCGGCGCGTCGTTCAGGAGACGAGCGCCGCGGAGATGGCCCGCATCGCCGCGCGCGTGCTCACGCTCGGGACGGTCGACGAGATCGAGCAGTACCTCCTCGGATCCTTCGGCCGGCAGAACGTGTACGATGAGGCCCGTTGATGAGTGACATACCCGTGACCCGCGTCGACAAGCCCTGGGGCTACGAGCTGCACTGGGCCAGGACGGACCGCTATGTCGGCAAGATCCTGCACGTGAAGGCCGGCCACGCGCTCAGCCTGCAGTACCACAACCGGAAGGACGAGACGATCTACCTCTATTCGGGCAAGCTGCTGTTCGAGATCGAGCGCGACGGGCGGCTGACGAGGCAGGAGCTGCGGCCGGGCGACGCCATCCACGTCGCGCCGACAACCGTCCACCGCATGACGGCCATCGAGGACTGCGACGTGTTCGAAGTCTCCACACCGGAGCTGGACGACGTCGTGCGGCTCGAGGACCGGTACGGACGAGTGGACACGAAGTAGGCAGTAGACAGTAGGCAGTTCACAGTTGGTGGCTGCGCCACTGCCTACTGCCTACTATTCAGAATGGAATATCGTCGTCAGTAAGAGGTTCAATCGGAGCCTCGTCTGTGCTGACTTGAGTCGTGGAACCACGATCCATTGCTCCTCCACGCCCCCCCCCACCGCCCAGCAGCACAATTCGATCGACCTTTACATCAAGCATCGTCTCGCCGTATGGCACCGCCTCGTGATTGCACTTTGGGCAGCGCACTTTTTCCCCATTTGCCTTCCAATTGCGTTCTGGCAGGAACGCATCACAGTTTCGGCATCGCGGCGCTTTTCTCGTCTGTAAGCGTCCTTCGACATAGAGCTGCTTGCCTTTGACAAGGTATTCCTGGAGCGACTCCGCCTGCTTTCCCCAGATATTCAGGCGCACCCACTCAGTTCGCTCCTGGCGCTGCCCGTTGCGATCGGTCCATGTCTCGGTAGTCGCAAGGCTTGCTGTGGCCACTGCGGCGCCACCGGGTGTGTAGCGTAGTTCGGCATCCCTGCCGAGATTACCTACCAGAATGACTTTGTTGACGCTTCCCATCGGTATATTGCCTTTCCGACGGACCCGGTTCCGCCGCTACAAGACAGGTTCAAAAGCTGTGGCCTCGCGTCTATGGCCTGGGACGGCCCTGAGGCCTGGGGCCTGTCGTGAGGTCCAGTTTATCCCGGGAGGGTGACAGCCAAGGTCACGGCTTCGGTTGCGAGCTGAGTCGATCGAGGCTCTGTTTGGCCAGGCGGCCGGCATCGCTGTCCGGGAACATCTTGGCGGCTGCTTCCCAGGAGGCGCGCGCGGCGTCGATCTGCCCGAGCTGCTGCTCGGCGAGGCCGCGCTTGTAGTAGGCAATCGGCACGGAATTGGTGCCGGGGTACGAGTCGATCACCCGTGTATAAGCGGTGATCGCCTGCGCCCACTGATTCTGCGCGTAGTAGGTTTCGCCGATGTAGAGCTGCGCGTCGTCTGCCTGCTCCGAGCGGGGAAAGGCGCGCAGGAACGCCTCGAAGCCGCTGATGGCGCTGCTCCACTGGCCGGCGAAATAGTCGGCGCGGGCAGTTTCGTACAGTCGCGTGGGCGACAGTCCCGCCGTCGGCGGGAGGGCGACCGGCGGCGGCGCGGGCGGCGGCGCGGGGGCGTTCGGGTCGGGGAGCGCCGACGGATCGACAGGCGCCGGGGGCGGAGCGAGCGCCACCTGCTGGAGCGCCTGCACCGTCGTGCGCAGCGCCTCCAGCTCCTCCCGCAGCGTGGCGATCCGCACGTTGGTGTCGTCGGTGCGCTCGCGGATGACGCGGACGCCTTCGGCGATGTTGTCGATGAGCAGCTTCTGGTCGGCGAACATCTTCCGCGTCGCGTTGTTCGATTCGTCCAGCCGGCCGCCCAGCGCGCCGATCGCCTTCATCGACTCGGCGAGCGCCTGGTTGAGGGTCGCCAGCGTGAGCGCGAGCTGCTGCGCCTGCTCCTGCAGCATCCGCAGCTCGGCGGCCATCTGCTGATGCTCGCGGTTCTGCGCGGCGGCGGGCGAGGCCAGCCAGGTCAGCAGCACGGCGAGCGCGAGCGCCGTTCGTCTCCTCATCGTCCCGCTCATCTTACTTCGAGGTAATCACGAAATGCGCCCGCCGGTTCTTGGACCACGCCGCCTCGTCGTGCCCGGGATCGAACGGGAACTCCTTGCCGTAGCTGACCGTCCTGATTCGATCGGGCGAAATCCCGAGCGACGCGAGGTAGGTCTTCACCGCCACCGCCCGGCGTTCCCCGAGCGCCAGGTTGTACTCGGCGGTGCCGCGCTCGTCGCAGTGCCCCTCGATGGTGATCACCCACGTCGGATACTTGCGGAGCAGCTGGGCGCTGGCGGTCGCGACGGCGCGCCCCGCCTCGTCCAGCTCGGCGCTGTCGAGCGCGAAAAACACCGGCTTGAACGGCGAGTCACGGTTGAGGTCGTCGAGCGACCGGTTGGCGATCGCGTCTTCCGCGAGCGGCTGGGGAGGCACCGGCAGCGCCTCCTCCACCCGCACCGGCGGCGGCGGGGGAGCGGGTGCGGGCGCGGCCGCCGCCGGAGATCCAGCCGGAGGCGCCGGGGCGGGCGCGGGGGCGGGCGGCCGACGGCGGGCGCATCCGGTCAGGAGGACGCTCGCCAGAACCAGAATGAGGACGCAGTGTCGGGCCATTTCAGTTCGACCAGGCTGGAGTGTGGTTGCTGCCGTCGCGCGTGATCTGCCTCAGGCCGCGGCCGTCGCGGCCGATCGTGAAGATCTGCGCGCGTCCGGTCCGCGTGGACGTGAACGCGAGATGCCGCCCGTTCGGCGCGTAGGTCGGGCTCTCGTTGCTGCCTTCGCCGAAGGTGATCTGGCGCGTGGCGCCGGTCGCCAGCTCGTACACCTTGATGTCGTAGCCCGGCCCGGTGCGCGCCGCAAACGCGATCTCGTTGAACGGCGCCGGCGACCAGGTCGGCCGATCCGCGTACGACTCGGTGGTCGTCAGCCGCCGGAGGTTCAAACCGTCGGCGCCGACGATGTAGATCTGCGGCGTGCCGGCGCGGTCGGAGGTGAAGGCGATCTGCGTGCCGGTCGGCGACCACGTCGGCGACGTGTCGATCGCCGGGTGATTGGTCAGCCGGCGCAGGCCCGACCCGTCCCTGTTCGTGATGTAGAGCTCGGGGTTGCCGTCGCGGCTCGACGTGAAGACCATGCGGGTGCCGTCGGGCGAGAACATCGGCAGCCAGTTCTGCGTGCCGCCGCGCGTCGGCTCCTCCTGCACGCCCTGGTAGATCAGGGCGACGAACAGATCGGGATAGCCGCGGCGGTAGGACGTGTAGGCGATGGCCCGCGCGTCGGGCGACCACACGGGCGTGAGGTTGAGCTGCCGGTTCGTCGTGATCCGGCGGACGTTCGCGCCGTCGTAGTCCGCGATGTAAATCTCCTTCACGTCGCGATTCTCGACGGTGCCGACCATGCGCTCGCGATTGCGGTCCGAGGAGAAAGCGATCTTCGTCCGCGCCACGCCGCGCAGCGCCCGCTGCTGCTGGTGGATCTCGTCGGCCACCGTGTGCGCGTACAGGCGCGGATTGTTCGCCGTGCCGGTGTACTCCTTGGAGAAGACCGACTGACGCGTCCGGATGTTGAAGAGGCGGACCTCGACGCGCACCTCGCTGCCGCGGCGCGCCACGGTGCCGAAGACGACCGCGTCGGCGCCAAGCTCGCGCCAGGCAGCGAACGGCACCTGGTCGGGCGAGCGCGCCACCGGAATCGTCGCGTAGGTGTCGCGCGGAATCAGGTAGAACTCGCGCTCGAAGGCGAGGTCGTCCCAGAGCACCTGTCCGACGGTCTTCGCGATCTCGCCGCCGTCCGGCGTGAGCGGGATGAAGTCGGGAACGGCGTAGCGCGGCGGCGTGCCCGGGTCGCCGCTGATGACCACGGCGACTTCCGAGGGCTGTTGCGGCGCCGGGGCGGGCTCCTGCGCGGCCAGAACAACGCCGGCCACTGCGGCCAGAGCCGGTGCGAGGTGTCTCATCGTCATCGCCGGTACTCGAATGTCAGGTGAACGGTGAGCGTCGGGTTCGGGAACTGCAGCGGCAGCTCCGGAAGCCGCGTGAGGAGCAGCGACCGTTCCGCGGCGAGGTCGAGCGCCAGGAACCCGCTCGGACGCTCGATCATGATGCCCTGAATCGATCCGCTGCGCGTAATCGTGAACTTCATGACCGTGGACCCGGTGACGCCCTGGTTCGACTGCCAGTTGCGCTGAATCAGCGTCACCATCTGCTCGATGTATTCCGGGCAGCAGAAGTTGGCGACGTCGAGCTGCACGCCGCTGCCGCCCGACCCGCCGGTCGTGAGGCCGAAGCCCTGGCCGCGGGCGCCGGTCTCTGTCCGGGTGACGCCGGGCTGCGGCTCCTCGTCGGGCGCCGGCTTCGGCTGCGGCTGCGGACGCCTGACCGCCGGCGCGGGGAC
>JACPTI010000133.1 GCA_016192845.1 Acidobacteriota bacterium | reverse complement strand
GGTAGCCGGTCCCACGAGCGTATGGCAACGGAGTACCAGGAATCTCGAAGTGCTCCCGCTGAAGGTATTCGCGCAAAATTCGCCGAGTCTCCTGCATTTGTTTCTTCACCCGTTCCGGCTTCCTGAAATCTCTCAGAGTGCCTGATTGTTTCGCGAGCTCTCGGAGTAGACACCAAGCCGACTCGGTGCTGGATGCGCGACTGGCACAGCGGTGGTTGTGCGGTTCCTCAACGCCAGTGGGTCGCAGTTCGGGTCCGACGTCCAGCTCGGGGCAATCGGAACGTCGCTGGCGGCTCGCACCATACGTCCGCAAGAGATCGTGGCCCTCACCTCGCTGCAGTCGATTCCAACGAGCACCGCCGACGCTATGCGGAGCTACCGCCTGTTTCCTACGTGGAACGACGTAAGGTGCCCGTGATTGGGTAAAAGGCCGACCGCGCGATCAGTTTGCGTTGATGACCGGAGAATCCGCTCGAAGGCGAGAGCCAGCACCGTTGAAGTCCAGGTCGTGCTGGAGAAACCCCGGAGCGATGAAGGCGACGGCGCGAGCGCACGGAGATGCACAAGGACGGCGAACTGGGTCGTCCCTACGGCTGTGCCCGGAATTGTGCCCAACTCCTATCAGAAGTCGGTCATCCGGTACCCAACGCCATCAAAGCAACACGCCGGATCCTTCAGCACAATGTGAAAGATTCGGCGTGTTTTCGATCGTCGCTGTGCCCTCAAAATCCGGTGGGGTTTACCCCCCGTGTGGGTTCGAGTCCCACCTCCGGCACCAACCTTCGCTCACGTGTTTTTCCATAGAAATCAGCCGGATTAGATTAGGCGGACGGGCTCGGCGAGGTTCGTGCCGGCTGACTGTCAAGTCAGGTCTTGACTTGCCCGGCTCCTCGGGCGCACGATTGTGCACCTTCCTGCGAGGTGTCCATGCGTGATCGGTCTTGGATGGCGGCACCCCGGGCATCCTTCCCCTCGAGGTGTGTCATGCACCAACGCTCCAGACTCCCGCGGGCGGGACGTGCGTCGATGTTCGTGCTGGTCGTCGCCGGCTGGATCGCCTCCGCGCTTTCGAGCGTGCAGACCGCGCCGCCGCAGACGCAGCCGGAAGCCGTTCAAGCGGCGGCTCCTGCGCTCCGGGCGGTCCTGGATAAGTACTGCGTGGCGTGCCACAGCCAGACCGTTCGCACTGCCGGTCTTGCGCTTGACACGGTGGACGTCACCAGGCCCGCTGCGAACCCGGAGGTCTGGGAAAAGGTCGTCACGAAGCTGCGCATGGGCACGATGCCGCCGGTCGGCAGGCCGCGGCCCGATACGGCCACCTATGACGCGTCCGCGCGCTGGCTGGAGACGGAGATCGACCGGGCGGTGGCGGCGGCCGGCCCGAATCCGGGCAGGCCCAGCACGGTCCATCGTCTGAATCGCGCCGAATATCGCAACGCAGTCCGCGACCTGTTCGCGCTCGACATCGATGTGTCAGCGCTGCTGCCCGGGGACGCGACATCGGACACCGGCTTCGACAACAACGCGGAAGTGCTGTCGATTTCGACGGCCCAGTTGGAGCGCTACATGTCGGCGGCGCGCCGGATCACGCGCCTCGCGACGGGAGTCCCGCCGACAGGTCCGGGGTTTGACACATACGACGTCCCCGTCCTCCTCCTGCAGGAGGATCGACAGAGTGAAGATCTGCCGCTCGGATCGCGCGGCGGCGCCGCGGTTCGCCATTACTTCCCGGTCGATGGCGAGTATCTCGTCAAGGTCCGTCTCCGAACCAACTACCAGGACTTCATCCAGGGCATGGGGTCGCCCCATCAGCTCGACATCCGCATCGACGGCCAGCTGGTCAAGCGGCTCACCATCGGCGGACAAGCCCCGGGCCGAGCGGTCCCCAGCAGCTTCACGTCGACCGGTGAGGCTGGCGATCCCAGGTGGGAGGAGTACGTCCGAACCGCCGATGCCGGCCTGGAAGCGCGCCTGTCGGTCAAAGCGGGCTCGCACCTGGTCGGCGTGTCGTTCGTGAGGAAGATGTTCGAGCCGGAAGGCATCTTCCAGCCGCGCCAGGCCGGGGAAGTGCACGCAAACGAGGTCTATTACGACGGGTACGCGAATGTCGGTTCGGTCTCGATCGGTGGCCCTTACAAGATCACCGGGCCGGGCGACACGCCCAGCCGCCGCGAGATGTTCATCTGTCAACCGGCGCGCCAGGCAGACGAGGAGGCGTGCGCCACGAAGATTCTGTCGAAGATGGCCCGCCGCGCCTATCGGCGGCCCGTGACGGCCAGAGACACGCAGATGCTGCTCGGGTTCTTTAGGACGGGCCGGCAGACGGGCGGCAGCTTCGACGCCGGCATTCAGCTCGCGCTCGAGCGACTCCTCGTCGACCCGGACTTCCTCCTGCGCATCGAACGGGATCCAGCCGACGTGGCGCGAGGGCAGAACTATCGCCTCACCGATGTGGAGGTGGCCTCGCGCCTGTCGTTCTTCCTGTGGAGCAGCATCCCCGATGAGCCGCTGCTCACGCTGGCGGAAAGTGGAAAGCTCACCGATCCGAAGATCCTGGAACAGCAGGTGCGGCGCATGCTCGCCGACCCGCGCGCTGCGGCGCTGACGGACAACTTCGTCACCCAGTGGCTGCAGCTGCGCCGCCTGACGGATGTCGTGGGCGATTCGATCGCGTACCCCGACTACGACACCAATCTGGTCGAGTCGTTCCGCCGGGAGACGGAGTTGTTCATCGGCAGCACGCTGAAAGAGGACCGGAGCATCCTCGATCTGCTGACTGCCAACTATACGTTCGTGAACGAGCGGCTGGCCAAGCATTACGGGATTCCGGGGATTTACGGCAACCGCTTCCGCCGGGTGACCTTCCCGAACACGGATCAGCGCGGCGGGTTGCTCGCCCACGGATCCCTGCTGTCGCTGACGTCGTATCCGACCCGGACGTCGCCGGTGCTGCGCGGCAAGTGGCTGCTGGACGCGATTCTGGGCGCCCCTCCACCCGCGCCGCCCCCCAACGTGCCCGACCTGCCCGAGACCGGCGAAGGCGGCCGGCCGGCGTCGGTGCGCGAGCGGCTGCAGCAGCACCGGACCAATGCGGTGTGTGCCACGTGTCACGCGACGATCGATCCGGCAGGGTTCGCACTGGAGAACTTTGACGGCCTTGGCGCGTGGCGGACCGTGGACGAAGCGGGCAAGCCCATCGATCCGTCGGCGACGATGCCGAATGGCGTGACGGTCCAGGGATTGCCGGGGCTGCGGGCGATGCTGCTGGGGCAGCGCGAGCAGTTCGTCGGCACCGTCACCGAAAGGCTGATCGCGTATGCCCTCGGACGCACGATCGACTACTACGATCGGCCGACCGTGCGCACGATCGTGCGCGACGCCGCAGCGAGTCAGTACCGCTGGTCGTCGCTGATTCTCGGGATTGTGAAGAGTCCGGCGTTTTTGATGCGGCGATCCCAGGCCGCGAGTTGAACCAATGCTCAATGCCCAATGCTCAATGACGAACCACAGGGGGCATTGGCCATTGTGAATTGAGCATTGCCAAGGAGGCGAGGGTCATGAATATCGTGATGAAAGCGTTGCCGCGGCGGACCGTCCTGCGCGGTCTGGGTGTCACGCTGGGGTTGCCCCTGTTGGATGCCATGGTCCCGGCCTTCTCGGTCGTGGCGAAGGCCGTCACGAAGCCCGTCCATCGCTTCCAGGCGCTCTATGTGCCGAACGGGATGGCCATGGAGTTCTGGACACCGGCGACGGAGGGAAAGACCTTCGAGCTGACACCGATTCTGGAGCCGCTGGCGCCGTTCCGGGACCAGGTGCTCGTGCTGTCGGGGTTGAAGGCCTCGTGGAGCCAGGTGCACGCGGGCGCATCGGGGTCGTTTCTGACCGGCACGGTGCGCGGCGGGCGAAGCGAAATGGAACTGCTGGCGAGCACCTCGATCGACCAGATGCTGGCGAGGCAGTTCGAGCGGGAGACGCAGCTCGTCTCGCTCGAGGTCGCCATGGAGCGGGAAGGCACTGCGGGCCAGTGCAGCGCGGGCCTCAGCTGCGCTTACACACAGACGATCTCGTGGCGCACGCCGACCCAGCCGCTGCCGATGGAGAGCAACCCGCGGGCGGTGTTCGAGCGGCTGTTTGGCGACAGCGGCTCGGCGGCACCGGCGGCGCGGCTCGCCCGCATGCGGCAGAGCAAGAGCATTCTCGACTCGGTGATGGACAAGCTGGGCGATCTCGTGCGCGAGGTCGGGCCGCAGGACCGTCGCAAGATCCAGGAGTATACGGAGGCGATTCGCGACGTCGAACGGCGCATCCAGCTGGCCGAGGCACAACGCGACGCGGAGGTGGGCTCCATCGACGAACCGTCGGGCGCGCCTCTGGATTTCGACGAGCACATCAAGCTGATGTTCGACTTGCAGCTCCTCGCGCTGCAGTCCGACCTGACGCGCGTCGTGACGTTCATGCTCGGCAAGGAGCAGAGCACCCGGACCTATCCACAGGCTGGAGTCCCCGAAGCGCACCATCCGCTGTCGCACCACAATAACCAGCTGGATCGGATCGCGTTGATGTCCAAGATCAACACGTATCACGTGAGGATGTTTGCCGAATACCTGGGCAAGCTCCGCGCGACGCCTGACGGTGATGGCTCGCTCCTGGACCACATGACGATTCTGTATGGGGCGGGTCTGTCCAACAGCACCAGACATTTGAGCGACAACCTGCCGCTCGTGGTGGTTGGCGGTGGTGCTGGCCGGCTCAAGGGCGGCAAGCATCTCAAGTATCCGGCCGATACGTCGCATGCGAACCTGCTCGTGTCGATCCTCGACAAGTTCGACATGCCGATTGAATCGATCGGGAACAGCACCGGCAAGCTCGAGTTCGACACGCTCTCGGGGGTGTAGGGGAGTTCGCGAAGGCCCAAGGCCCAAGGCACAAATCACAAAAAGCGCGACTTGTGACTTGTGCCTTGTGACTTGTGCCTTGTGACTTGTGATTTGAATCGGGAGCCAACGATGCGCACCACAGCCTTGCGCCGATGCCTGCTCGTCTTGGGGGTGGCGGCCCTGAACCTTGGGGCGGGACCCGTTGATCTGCAACTCATTGACGCCGCCAAGAACGCCGACCAGAGCGCCGTGCGCGCGCTGCTCAAGCAGGGGGCGAACGTCAATGCGTCGGAGGCGGATGGCACGACCGCCCTGCACTGGGCCGGTTATCGGGATGACCTCGAGACGGCCGACCTGCTGATTCGGGCCGGCGCCAGGATCAACGCGGCGAACGACCTCGGCGTCACCCCGCTCTGGGCCGCCTGCGAAAACGGCAGTACCGCCATGGCGCAGAAGCTCCTGCAGGCCGGGGCCGACCCGAACACCACGCTCATGGCGGGCGAGACGCTCCTGATGACGGCCGCGCGTGCCGGCAATGCGGACGTCGTCAAGCTGCTCCTCTCGAAGGGCGCGAACGTGAACGCGAAGGAACGTGCGCACGGGCAGACGGCGCTCATGTGGGCCGTGGCGCAGCGCCATCCCGCGGTCGTTGAAGCGCTGCTGGCAGGCGGCGCGGACGTCCATGTGCGAACCAACGTCTGGACCGAGGTGGTTAAGACCACGCTCGAGGTGATGAATCCCGCTTACGTCACGGATATCCAGCAGGGGGGCTACACGCCCTTGTTGTTCGCGGCGCGAGCGGGCGACCTCGCCTCGGCGACGCTTCTCGTCGCCGCGGGCGCCGACGTGAACGACACGGCGCCTTACGGCACCAGCGCCCTCGTGGTAGCCGCGCACAGCGGACATGGAGAGGTGGCGCAGTTTCTGCTCGACAAGGGCGCCGACCCGAACTCGATCCTGGCCGGCTATACCGCCCTGCATGCGGCGCTGCTGCACAAGGACGAGAAGCTGGTGGCCGCGCTGCTCGCCAAGGGCGCCAGTCCGAACACGCCGCTCTTGAAGTCGACCCCAACGCGGCGCGAGAGCGTTGATTTCTATTTCAGCCCGGGCATGGTCGGGGCGACGCCGCTCTGGCTGGCCGCCCGGTTCCGCTCTCCGAAGATCATGGCCCTTCTGCTGGAGCGCGGCGCCGATCCGCAGTTCGTGCACCATCCGACGTACTTCATCGGCCGCAACTACGGCGATTCGCGAACGCTGTTGCACGAAGGCCCGACGACGGTTGTGATGGCTGCGGCGGGACTTGGTGGAGAGAGCCCGATCTTCTCGGTCGATCGTCTCGCCAGGATTGCCGAAGGGGCGCCCGTCGACTCCCAGCGCCGGGAGCCCCTCTCACCGGCCGAGATGGAGGCGATCACGTTCGAGGCTGTCAGGCTCGCAGCCGAGCGGGGCGTCGACGTCAACGCCGCCAATGCCGACGGTAATACGGCGCTTCACACCGCGGCCGCCCGGGGGTACAACTCGGTCGTGAAGTATCTGGTCGACAAAGGGGCCAGACTCGACGTCAGGAACAAGAAGGGCCAGACCCCGCTGGCGGCGGCGACCACGGGCACGCTGGCGATGTCGAGCCCTCCAAGCCGCTTTTTGCCGATTCCGCCCGGGCCCAAGAAGTCAACGATCGAGCTGCTTCGGAGCCTTGGGGCGACCGAGTAACGGGGGGAACCGCCGGTAATGCCGCTCTACGAATTCGAATGCCGGACGTGCGGGCACCGGTTCGAGGCGCTGGTCCGCGACCAGGACCTCCCGTCGTGTCCGGCCTGCGACGGGCACAGCCTCGAACGACTGCTGTCGATGTTTGCCGTGAGCTCAGAGCACACGCGGCGGTCCAACCTGGAGGCCGCCCGACGGCGGAATGCCAAGAGTGAGCGCGACAAGCAGATCGCCGAGCACGAGCAGGCACACCACCATCACGATTGAGCCGCACGCCATCAACTACTGGCCGAAGACCTCGCGGCCGAGGTTTTTGCGCCGCCGCGGCGGACTCGCCGTATAATCCGCACACAAGCCCCGGGTCCCGGTCCGGTTTCACAACAGGAGGCCGGTATGAAGCGGAACCGCACTCTCCTCGTCGGCGCCACCTTCCTCACGCTGCTCGTCGCGCTCGGGTTCCTCCAGTTCGGCCTCCAGCAGGCCGTGGCACAAGAGGGGGGCATCGAGGCGCCCCGGTTCGAAGTCGATCCGTACTGGCCGAAGCCGCTGCCGAACAACTGGGTGCTCGGCCAGGCGATCGGCGTCTGGGCCGACGAGCAGGACGTCATCTGGATCATTCATCGCAGTTCGGCCACCCTGGCCGACAACGAGAAGGCGCTGGAGCTCAAAAACGGGGAGTGTTGTGCGGGCGCGCCGCCGGTCCTGGCCTTCGATGCCAACGGCAATCTCGTGCGCTCCTGGGGCGGGCCGGGGCCGGGCTACGACTGGCCTTCTGGGAATCACGGCATCTTCATCGACCATCTCGGGAACGTCTGGATCGGCGGCAACGGGCCGGGCGACTCGCACTTGGTGAAGTTCACCAAGGACGGCAAGTTCCTGCAGCAGTTCGGGAAGCCGAACGCGCGGCGCGGCCCGCCGAACGCGCAGGGCCAGCCGACCTACGTCGGCGGGAGCAACGACCCGGCCAACTACGGCCGCATCGCCAAGATCTTCGTCGACCCGAAGGCCAACGAAGCGTTCCTCGCCGACGGCTATCTCAATAAACGCGTGGCCGTCCTCGACGCCGCCACCGGCAAGATGAAGCGCTACTGGGGCGCGTACGGGAACAAGCCGGACGACACGCCCGTGCCGCCGTACGAGCCCACGGCGCCGCCCGCCAAGCAGTTCCGCAACCCGGTGCACTGCGCGATGCTCTCGAACGACGGACTGCTGTATGTCTGCGATCGGAACAGCGATCGCCTGCAGGTGTTCAAGCCCGATGGCACGTTCGTCCGGGAGGTGTTCATCGCGAGAAACACCAAGGCGTCGGGCTCGGTGTGGGACGTGGCGTTCTCGCGCGATCCGCAGCAGCGGTATCTCTACGTCACCGACGGCATGAACAACCGCATCTACGTGCTCCTCCGCGAGACGCTCGAGGTGCTCACCAGCTTCGGCACCGGCGGGCGCCAGCCGGGGCAGTTCTTCGGCGTGCACAGCATTGCCACCGACTCGAAAGGCAACATCTACACGACCGAGACGTGGGAAGGGAAGCGCCTGCAGAAGTTTGTGTTCAAGGGCGTCGGGCGTGTACGGGCACCCCACCAGGGCGTGGTCTGGCCGGGGACGAGATAAGGGAGGCGGTCATGCGGCGCTTCTTCGTCGCACTTCTGGCGGCGGCGCTGGCTCCCGCGGCACTGCTTACCGCGCAGTCGCGGGCGCTCGACATCTACTGGATCGACGTCGAGGGGGGCGCCTCCACGCTGATCGTGGCGCCCTCCGGCGAGTCGATGCTCGTCGACACCGGGTATGAAACCGACGGCCGCGACGCCAAACGAATCCACGCCGCGGCGCAGCAGGCCGGCCTGAAGCAGCTCGACCACGTCGTCATCAGCCACTACCACGGCGACCACGTCGGCGGCCTGGCCGCGCTCGCGACGATGATCCCGATCGGCCGCGTCTACACGCGCGGCGACAAGATTGCCGTGCCGGCCGATCAGAAGTGGTACGACAGCATGCGGGCGGTGTCGGCGGGCAGGCGGACCATTGTGGCGCCGGGCGACAAGATTCCGATCAAAGGCGTCGACGTGCTGGTCGTCTCCTCCGATCATCAACTGCTGCCGAAGCCGGCCAACGGCGGCGGCCCCAACGCGCTCTGCGCGAACGCGGAACAGAAGGCGCCGGCCGGCTTCGAGAACCAGGCGGGCGTTGGGCTGCTGTTGACCTACAACAGATTCACGTTCCTCAATCTGATCGACTTCGATTGGGCCACGGAGATGGAGCTCGCCTGCCCGATCAACAAGGTCGGCGCCGTCACCCTGTTCCAGAGCAATCGCCACGGCGCATGGGAAGGCGCGGGCGCGCCCGCGTTCCTCGGCGCGATCCGGCCGCAGGTGGTCGTCTTCAACAACGGACCGCGAAAGGGCCTCGGACAGGTGCAGGAGGCGAAGGTCATCACACCGCCCGGCGTGAAGGTGGCGCCGTACGAGCGCAACGGGTACGCCCGCGCGGCGGCGCTCCCCGGCATCGAGGGAATCTGGCAGGGCCATCTGTCGCTGCTCGACAAGGACCCGAAGCACAACACGTCGCCCGACATGATCGCCAACTTCGAGGAGACGGCGGAGTGCAAGGGGCACTTCATCAGGGCGTCGGTGCAGGCCAACGGCCAGTTCACGATGATGAACGGCCGCAACGGGTTCAGCAGATCGTACAAGGCACGTTGAGCCCAGCGGCGTGCTGCGGCGCTTCATCGACAATTCAGGGCTGCTGCTGGCGGGTGCGGGCGCCGCGCTCCTCTGGGCCAACCTCGCCCACGACAGCTACGAGCGCTTCGTCCACGCGCTCCACTTCGTGGTCAACGACGTCGCGATGGCGTTCTTCTTCGCCCTCGCGACGAAGGAAGTGGTGGAAGCGACGGCACCCGGCGGCGCGCTCTACTCGCCACGGCGCGCCTCGGTGCCCATGCTCGCCGCGGTCGGCGGCATGGCCGGGCCTGCGGGCATCTACATTGCGTTGGCGCTGGCCTGGGGTCTGCCGGAGCTGCTGCGCGGCTGGGCGATCCCCTGCGCCACCGACATCGCCTTCAGCTATCTCATCGCGCGCCTGATCCTCGGGACCACGCACCCCGCCATCCCGTTCCTGCTGCTGCTGGCGATTGCCGACGATGCGCTCGGGCTGCTGATCCTGGCGGCGTTCTATCCAACTGGAACGATCCGGCCGCTCGAGTTCGGCTTGTTGCTGGCGGTGGCCATGGGCTTCGCATACTGGCTCAAGCGCGGCCGAACCAGGAATTTCTGGCCCTACATCGCCGGCGCCGGGCTGGTGTCGTGGGTCGCGTTCTACCGCGGCGGCCTGCACCCGGCGCTGGCGCTCGTGCCGATCGTCCCGTTTCTGCCGCACGCCAAGCGCGATCCCGGGCTGTTCGTCGAGGCGCCGCATCTGCTGCACGACCCGCTCAACGAGTTCGAGCACTGGTGGAAGCTCCCCGTGCAAGCCATCCTGTTCTTCTTCGGGCTCGTCAACGCCGGGGTCGCGGTGACGAGCGTCGGCCCGGGGACGTGGATCGTGCTGGCGGCCATCCTTCTCGGCAAGCCGCTCGGTATCATGCTCTCGACGGCGATCTGCGTGCGGGCCGGGCTGCACAAGCCCGCGGGCGTCACCTGGGGCGACCTGATCATCGTCGGAATCGTCGCCGGCATCGGTTTCACGGTGGCGCTGTTCTTCGCCACCGCTGCCTTCCCGCCCGGCGATGTGCTCGATCAGACGAAGATGGGCGCGCTCCTCAGCTTCTCGGCCTCGCTTCTCGCGCTCATCGCCGAGTACATCAGGTCAGCAGCCAGGCCGCAGCTCCAACGGCCCCGCCGACCACGACATCGATGACATAGTGATAGCGGCCCGCCACCGCGCCCGCGGCGATGGCGAGCGCGACGATGAGCGCGGCAAGTCCTGCGGACGTGGAGACCGAGAACACTTCGAGCGCCGCGGCAACCGACACGGCTACGTGGCCGCTCGGAAACGTGTTGAAGCCGTGGCTGGCGCGCCCGAGGATGTAGAGGTTGAGCCGGCGGATACCGGCTGCCGAGGCGACGGGCGCGACGTATCGGATGCGAGGCGGCCGGCTGACGAGCCACGGCAGCAGTCCGTAGCACGCAAAGCCCGCCAGCAGCACCGCAGCCCAGAAGCGGTCGGCGGCGCCGGCCGATGCGGCCATCCAGATGAAGACGAACGCCGCCGGTACCAGCAGATAGCAGAACAGATACGACAGTTCCAGTACGTGGGCGGCCCAGGCTGGGATCGCGGGACGGAAACGGAACCAGCGCTCGTCCGTGCGAATCAGCCATGCCTCGAAGGGCTCGGGATCCGGGAGCCGGGATCCGGGATCCGTGCCTCGTACGTGGCGTCCGGCTTCAGCCGGACCGACCGGAACCAGCAATGCGGGCAACCGGTACCCCGCCACGAGGTACACGTGACCCAACCAGAGGCGGACGTCGGCGGGCAGCATGTACGACGCGGCGACGACCGCGGCCGCACCGCCGACCGACAGCAGCGCGACCCTACGGCGGCGGTGGTGCGGCGCGCGCGTGAGGAACGCCGCCGCAGCCATGACGACGAAGAAGGCGGTCGAGAGCGCTTCGAAGATCAGCGGAGCGTGCACCGCAGCGTGGCAAGCGTACCACCGCGGCCGCCCCCTTCCCCGACGAGATAGACGAGGCCGCCCGCGCCGATCGTGACCCCTTCGCCCTGCGGCTCGCCGAGCGCCCCAAGGTCGACGCGCAGCGGCCGTGCGCCGGCGCCGCCTGCGAGTTCGCGCGCACCAATATCGGCGATGTACGGGCACGATCCCCACGGGTACGGACCGGCCGCGATGTCCTCCCGGTCCGTCACGCGTGCGCCGGTCACCTGCACGCGCCCTTTCACCGCGCCCGCCGTATCCAGCGCCGGCGGCGAGCAGGACGAGCCCCGGCAGCCGCGCCGCCGAGGCGCGCTGGATCTGGTACTGACCCGCTGGCGATAAAATCCCTGTCTGTCATGGTCCGGTTGAAGCCGGACGCTGCGTACGCCTGCGTAGCGTCCGTCACATTGTTGTGCGCGGCGTCGGCTGCCGCGCAGGGCCCGTTTCGTCAGGACGTGGTGGTCACCGCGGCCGCGACGCCCGTGCAGCTTGGCACCGTCACGCGCACGCTGACGGTCATCACGCGGGAAGAGATCGCGCGCCTGCCGGTGCACAGCATCGCCGACGTGCTGCGCCTGACGGGACTGGCGGACGTCCGCGCGCGCGGCGAGCGCGGCGTGCAGACCGACTTCGCGATCCGCGGCGCCAACTTCGGCCAGATGCTCGTACTGGTCGACGGCGTGCGGCTGAACGACGCGCAGTCCGGCCATCACAACGGCGACATTCCGGTGCCGCTCGACGCGGTGGAGCGGATCGAGGTGCTGCACGGGCCCGGGTCGTCTCTGTTCGGCGCCGATGCATTCGGCGGCACGATCAACGTGATTACCCGGCGGGACGCGCCGCCGTCCGCCGTGGTCCAGACCGGGAGCTTCGGGCTCGCGGCGGGCCGCGGGCAGGTCGGCCTGTCGCGCGGCGAGATCCGCCAGGTGCTGGCCGCCTCCGTCGACCGGTCGGCCGGCTTCATGTTCGAGCGCGGCTTCGTCACGGCCGGCGTGAGCTCACGGACGACGTTCGGCGAGCGCGGGGGGGTCCTGGTCTCGTATCTCTGGAAGGACTTCGGCGCCAACGGCTTCTATGGCAATTCCCCCTCTCATGAGTGGACGAATCAGACGCTGGTGGCGGCCGATCGAAGCCTGGGCAGCCGCGCCGGCTGGCGGCTCGGCTCGACGCTCTCGTACCGCACGCACGGCGACCACTTCCTCTGGGACGTGCTCCGGCCGGGGGTGGCGGAGAACCGGCATCGCACGCACGCCGTGCTCGGCGCGCTGCGCGCCTCACGAGGCGTCGGCACGCGCGGGTCGCTGACCGCGGGCGTCGAAGGGGGCGCCGACTGGATCCGGTCGAGCAACCTCGGCGACCACGCCACGCGGCGCGCCAGCGCGTTTGGCGAATGGCGCCACGCGCTGGCGGCCACCACGCAGCTCGACGCCAGCCTGCGCGTCGATCGCTACACCGAGTTCGGCACCGCGTGGAGCCCTGCACTTGGCGTCGGTTGGTGGCCCTCGTCCACGCTGCGGCTCCGTGCGTCTACGGGCCGGGCGTTCCGGGTCCCGACGTTTACCGAGCGCTACTACAGCGATCCGGCGCACCTGGCGCGGTCGGAGATCGGCGCGGAGACGGCCTGGGCGGGCGAGGCCGGGGCCGATGTGCTGTTGCCGGGCTCGTGGACGGTGGCGGCAACGGTGTTCGGCCGGCTCGATGAGGACGTCATCGACTGGCTGCGGCCGACCGCGGCAGACCGGTGGCGGACGTACAACATTCGTGACGTCGACACGCTGGGCGTCGAGCTGACCGCCCGGAAGGCGCTGGCGGACGGCTGGTTCGTTCAGGCGGGCTATACGGGCCTCGACGTCCGCGCGGCGGCGGTGACCGAGCTCTCCAAGTACGTACTCGACTACGCGCCGCACACCATCGTGGTCGCGGCCTCGCTCGCGCTGCCGGCGAACCTGCAGGTGGCACCGCGCCTGGAATATCGCCGCCGCACGCGCTCGCTTGGCACAGACGATTACGCCGTCGTCGACCTGCGCGTCAGCCGCCGGTTCAGTTTCTACGAGCTGCGGCTCGAGGGAACCAACCTCGGAGACGCCGAGTACCAGGAGGTGCTTGGCGTAGCGATGCCGGGACGTGCCGTCAGCGTGTCTGTAGCTGTCGGGCGTTGACGCACCCTCGCACGTCGGAGACGCCCGATCGCACGAGGAACCCCTCCACCGCCTCGATGAATGCCCGGTACAGCTTCAGCATCGTCCCGACAGCCGCCAGCACCATTGCGTTGTCGATCGACCCGTACTCGTGGACCAGCCGGTTGCGCAGATCAACAGGCGATTGGAGACGTATGAGCCATGAGGCGCGTTCCTTTCATGGTGCGATGTGTCGGATGGTCATCCCCAATGCCGCCGCCGCGGTCGTCTGTCGAGCATCGGCACTGACGAAGACGGCGGGCACCGCCAGGCGAGTCGCGAAGAGCTGGACGGATGCCACGTGAATCGCATCAAGCGCCTGCAATGGATGCGCGGCGACCAGCGTTTCCGCGGCGGCGAGCACATCATTCGACACCCGGACCATCATCCAGAACGGACGATCGGCGGCGAAGCGTTTCAGAATCTCCGGTATTCGCTCCTTGTCGAGCGTGCCTTCGGAGGCTCGGCGTCGCAGCGCGCTGTGGACCTCGATGGGCAAGACGGCGGACGTGACACAGTCGTGTCGGCGGAGCAGTCTCAGGACTTCGCGGCGGCCAGGCTCGTCGACGTAGCGCTTGATGAGCGCGCTCGCGTCGAAATACGCCCACGCCACGGGTAGGCGCGGTCCTCGCGGTCTTCGATGATCGTCTGCGAGAGCGGCTTGCCCTTGACCTTCACAGGCCGCCGGCGGGGCGCCGGCATCGGGCCCTGGCGAGCGGGCAAGGTAATCAATCCCTCATCGGCCATGGCTTTCAGCGCGGCCTCCTGAGGCTGCTCGTGCCTGATCGGCTTGATCACCGCAATCGGCTGCCCACGTTCGGTCAGGACGACTTCCTTGCCGGCCCGCACGGCCCGGATGGTCTTCGAGAAGTGTTGGTTCGCCTCGCGCAGCCCAAGCTTCATGTAGTGATGTAACTACATATGGTGGCTGACGGCTGCGGGACCCGCAGCCATCAACCACCAACCACCAACCACCAACCGACCACTCAGGCCAGCAGCCAGTCCAGCAGAGTAATCGCGCGCCTGACGAGCCTGTACACCTCATGCGGCGTGACGCAGTCGAGGATCCAGTCCGTCTTGTCGGGCGCGCCCGCCGCGCAGCCGTCCGTCTTCGGCAGGATGTCGTTGCGGGTAGTTCAGGTCGAACTCGAACGTGCCGCGGTGACCGATTCGAGGACTATACCGAGGCTGTCAGGGATTCTGGGGCGACGAGCGGTTTCCTGAGGACCTCGTTCCGCGCTCGAGGTGCTTCCAGGCTTGCGCAACGTCATCGTGCACGTACGCGCGGTCAGCCTGTCGTCAGCTGTCGGTCGCTGGCGCACCCTCGCACCCTCGCACCGTCGCACCGTCGCACCCTCGCACCGTCGCACCCTCGTACCGTCGCACCCTCGTACCGTCGCACCCTCGCACCTATTGTACCGTTGCCGGCGCCGGTTCCTGCTGCGTCAGGCAGTGAATCGTGCCAAGCCCCCACACCACATCGACCGCGTGAATGCCGACCACGCGGTGCGCCGGCATGAGCTCGGCGAGCGTGTTGAGCGCGATGCGGTCGTTCGGGTCGTTGAACGTCGGCACCAGTACGACGCCGGTGGCGATGTAGAAGTTCAGGTAGCTGGCCGGCAGCCGCATCCCGTCCATGATCACGGGCCGCGGGAACGGCACCTTGACGATGCGGAGCGGCCCCGCGCCGGGCTGTCCTGACGCCGCTTCGAGCCGGCGGATATTGTCGATCGATCGGGCGTGGTTGTCGTCCGCCGGGTCGTCTTCCACCGCGACGACGACCGTGTCCGGCGCGACGAATCGCGCCACGTCATCGACGTGGCCGTGCGTGTCGTCGCCGACGCACCCTGCGCCGAGCCAGATCGTGCGGCGGACACCAAGCCATTCCTCGAAGATCCGCTCGTAGTCCTCGCGCCCGAGCCCGGGATTCCGCACCTGCACGTCGCTCAGCAGCCACTCTTCGGTGACGAGCAGCAGCCCGGCGCCGTTCACGTCGATGCCGCCGCCCTCGAAGACGACCCGCTCCCCCGTATCGGGGCGTGTGGGCTCGACTCGCCGGAGCGCCGTCAGCCGCGCCACGGCGGCGCCGACCCGCGCGTCCTGCTCCCAGTTCGGGTATTTCGCCCAGCCGTTGAACGCCCAGTTCACCAGCACCACGTCGCCCGCCGAGTCGATGACGCCGGTGGGCGCCGAGTCGCGCAGCCAGACGCGGTCGGTGGACACCCGGTGCAGCGTGATGCGGTCGCGCCGCACGCCGTGCGCCTCGAGCGCCACGCGCGCGCCCTCGACGACGTCGCTGGTCTGGCAGAGGATTTCGACCGGCTCGTGGTCGGCGAGCACGCGCGCAATTTCCGCGTACACCCACGGAATCGCCGCGAGCTTGCCGGGCCAGTCCGGCTCGTGATGCGGCCAGGCGACCCAGGTCGCGCGATGCGGCTCCCACTCCGCCGGCATTCGATACTGAACGGAGCTCACGTCGTTCACACTTCAGGACCGATGTATCTCCGGAGGATCGGTCCGTACGCGTCGACGCGCCGGTCACGCAGGAACGGCCAGTTCCGGCGGACGCTCTCGATGAGCGCCGGATCGCACTGCGCGACAAGGACCTCTTCGCCGTCGCCCGCCTCGGCGACGTAGCGCCCGAACGGATCCGCCACGAACGAATGGCCGAAGAACGTGATGCCGTTCGTCCCCGGCTCGTCCTCGTGGCCCACGCGGTTCGGCGAGGCGACGTAGACCCCGTTGGCAATCGCGTGCGCGCGCTGAATCGTGCGCCACGCGTCGACCTGCGCCCGTCCCCACTCGTCCTTCTCCGCCGGATGCCAGCCGATCGCCGTGGGGTAGAAGAGCACCTGCGCGCCCATGAGCGCCGTGATCCGCGCCGCCTCGGGATACCACTGGTCCCAGCAGATCAGGACGCCGATTGTCGCGTAGCGCGTCTTCCATACCTTGAAGCCGGCGGCGTCGCCAGGCTGCTCGCCGTGGTAGTCGAAGTGACCGTCGCCGGGCGTGAAGTAGTACTTCTCGTAGAAGAGCGGGTCGTCTGGAATGTGCATCTTCCGGTAGACGCCCAGGAGGGTCCCGTCCGCATCGATCACCGCGGCCGAATTCCGGTAGATGCCCGCCGCCTGGCGTTCGAAGATCGGCACGATCAGGACCACAGCGAGCTCCCGCGCCACCGGCTGCATCCGCTCGATGGTCGGCCCCGGAATCGGTTCGGCCAAGTCGAAGCGGTCGCACGCCTGCGACTTGCAGAAGTACGGCGTGTTGAACAGCTCCTTCAGGCAGACGATCTGGGCCCCGCGGCGCGCGGCGTCGCGCACGAGCCGCTCGGCCCGCGCGAGGTTCCCCTCGACGTCCGCATCCGCGCGGTCCTGGATGATGCCGATCGTGAACATGTCGCCCTATGCTAGCGTAACGTAACGTCCGCCTTCGGGCGGATGGCACCCCACCCCGCAGGTATGCGCGGTGGGGACCCCGCACGGGGGGCCGGCGGAAGCCGGCCGCTACGGTTGTTCCAGATGAACAGAAAACCGCTGCGCGTTGCGCTCCTCGGCTTCGGCACCGTGGGGAGCTCGGTCGCTCGCATCCTCGTCGAGCGGCCCGATCTCGCCACCCACGTGCAACTCACACACATTTTCAACCGCGACGTGGCGCGTAAGCGCGCGAGCTGGGTGCCCTCCTCGGTCGCATGGACCGACAACATCGATGAGCTGTTTGCGGCAAAGCCCGACGCCGTCGTCGAAGTGGTCGGCGGCGTCGAGCCCGCGGGCGCCTGGGTGCGTCGCGCGTTGACGCAGGGCGCCTCCGTCGTCACCGCCAACAAGATGCTGCTTGCCGCGCACGCTCCAGAGCTGCTGCACCTGGCGGCAACCTACGGCGCCCAGCTCCGCTTCGAGGCGGCGGTGGCCGGCGGCGTGCCGCTCATTCACGGCGTGCGCGAAGGCCTGGCGGGCGATCGCCTGACGCGCGTCGCCGGTATCCTCAACGGCACGTCGAACTACATCCTGAGCCGCATGGCGGGGAGCGACGAGCCGATGAGCGTGGTACTCGATGACGCGCGGAAGCTGGGCTACGCCGAAGCCGACCCCAGCGCCGACGTCGACGGCGACGATGCGGCGGCGAAGCTCGTGGTGCTGGCAGGCATCGCGTTCCGGCGCCATCTGCGCCTGTCGGACATTCCGCGACAGTCGATCCGGCCGATCTCGAGCGCCGACTTCCGGTACGCGCGGCGGCTCGGCTGCACAATCCGGCAGATTGCCATGGTGGAAACGGGACCCCAACGCGCAGGTCCGGGGTCCCCATCGCGCATGCCTGCGCGATGGGATGGAGATGTGCGCGTTGGGAACCCCGCCACACCCGCAGAGGAGAGATTCCACGCCTTCGTCGGCCCGGCGCTCGTGCTGCGCGGGTCGCACTTCGGCCTCAACATGGGTGCGAACAACGTGGTGACGATTGCGGGGCATTACGGCGGCGAGAACAGCTTCAGCGGCGCCGGCGCAGGCGGCCCCGCCACTGCCGTCGCGGTTGTCTCGGACCTGCTTTCGCTCACCCAGCGGACGCACGAGCGGGGGGAGGAGTGGCCGTCGGCGCGCGTCGCATCGCCGCCCGCACGCCCGTACTACCTGCGGTTCGTCGTCCGGGACCGTCCCGGCATCCTCGCGTCGATTGCCGCGTCGCTGGCGCATCAGCGGATCAACCTCGATGCCGTCCTCCAGGAACCGGGCTATCCGAAGGACGCGCTCCCCTTCGTCATCACGGTGGAGGCGTGCGAGGAGGCATCTCTCAAGGCGGCGCTCGACGAGATTGCGGGATCCGATTTTCACGCCGAGCGTCCGCTCGCCCTGCCGATGCTGTTCGACCCCGTCGCGCAGGCGTGCGCGACGGGGGCCCCGGAGTTGGGCGAGGGGGAGCGCCCGTGATATCTTCTGTAATTCGTGTCACTTAAGGGCACCGGCGGGCCTGCCGGCGTCCCTCGACAGGCTCGGGACGTCCTGAGCGTGTCGGAGGACCGCAGAACCCGCCCTACCTACGATGTGGTCGTGCCGGCGTCGGTAGCCAATCTCGGCGGCGGCTTCGACACGCTGGCGGTGGCCGTGCAGCTCTATCTGCGCGTCCGTATCGTCGACGTGCGCGATGACGGCGGGGCAACGCTCTCTGTCGTCCGGAGCACGCCGGCCGTCCGGGGCCGCAACGCCGTCGAGCGGGCGTTCGAGGCGATTGCCCGCCGGACCGGCCGGAAGGCGCCGACCGTCTCCGTGGAGGTCGAAAGCGATATTCCCATGGCCGCCGGTCTCGGGAGCAGTGCAGCCGCGGTCGTGGCGGGGCTTCGGGTGTTCGAGCACGTCGCCGACGGACCCGGGGTGCCCGTGGGCGTCCTGCTGGCGGTGGCCGCGTCGCTCGAGGGGCACGCCGACAACGCGGCGGCGGCGCTCCACGGAGGCCTGACGTCGGTCGTCGAACGCGAGGGGGAAGAGCCGGTGGCGCTGCGATGGTCGTGGCCGGAGGAACTACGGCTGATCGTGGTCACGCCCGCCGCGGGCCTGGCGACGGCAAAGGCGCGCGCGGCGCTCCCGGAGGCGGTGCCACGAACAGACGCGGTCTTCAACATGCAGCGCGTGCTGTCGCTCGTGCATGCCCTGCAGACCCGTGATTACGGCCGCTTGCGCGAAGCCGTCCAGGACCGTCTGCACCAGCCGGCGCGGAGCGCACTCGTGCCCCAGCTCGCCGCGGTGCTCGCGCTCGAAGACCCCGAAATCCTCGGGTCGTTCCTGTCGGGCGCCGGACCGACGGTGGCGCTGCTCGCGCGGCGTGATTTCGCCCGCCTCGAGCAGTTGGTGAGGTCGATCTACGAGCGCGCCGGCTGCCCGGCGACGGTTCGCACGCTCGGCGTGCATCGAAGCCCCGAAGGAGCGCCCGAGCCGGTGGGGGCTGCTTGCCCCGAGCCGAGTCGAGGGGCCAGGGGAGGAGCCGTATGAAATTCGTCGCGGGATTGACGTGCCATCTCTGCGGCGCGACGTATCCAGCCGAGGCGTCGTGGGTCTGCACCGACTGCCTCGGTCCGCTCGAAGTGTCATACGACTACGCGGCCGTCCGCGGCGCCATCAGCCGCAGCGCGATCGAGTCGCGGCCGCCCTCGCTCTGGCGCTATCTCGAGTTGCTCCCCGTCCACGAGCCGCGCACGGGCTTCCACTCCGGGTTCACGCCGCTCGTGCGCGCCACGCGGTTGGCTCGCGAGCTGGGGTTGTCCGAGCTGTACCTCAAAGACGACTCGGTCAACCATCCGACGTTTTCGTACAAGGACCGGGTCGTGTCGGTCGCCGCCACGCGCGCCGTGGAGCTCGGCTTCCAGGTGCTCGGCTGCGCCTCGACCGGCAATCTGGCGGGCAGCGTGGCCGCCCACGCGGCGCGTCTCGGCCTGCCGTGCTACGTCTTCATCCCCCACGACCTGGAGCCGGCCAAGGTGCTCGGCGCTGCAATCTACCAGCCGCACGTCGTGGCCGTCGACGGCAACTACGACGACGTGAACCGGCTGTGCACGCAGATTGCGGATCGCTACGGATGGGGATTCGCCAACATCAACCTGCGCGCCTACTACGCCGAAGGCGCCAAGACGATGGGCTTCGAGATTGCCGAGCAGCTCGGATGGCGCTTCCCGGATCACGTCGTCTCGCCCGTGGCGGGCGGGACGCTGCTGCCGCGCATCTACAAGGCGTTCCGCGAGCTGCGCGATGTCGGCCTCGTCAGCGGTACGCTGCCGAAAATCCACGCGGCGCAGCCGGCCGGGTCGGCGCCCGTCATCAAGGCGCTCGAGGCCGGTCTCGAATTCCCGGAGCCGGTGAAGCCCGATACCGTCGCCAAGTCGCTGGCGATCGGCAACCCCGCCGACGGCTTTCAGGTGGTGCGCGTCGTCAAGGAGTCCGGCGCCGCCGGCGCCATGGCGACCGATGACGAGATTCTCGACGCGGTGCAGCTGCTCGCGCGGACCGAAGGCATCTTCACGGAGCCGGCGGGCGGCACGACGCTTGCCGTCACCCGTACGCTCATCCGGCGCGGCGTGATCAAGCCGAACGACTCCGTGGTGGTCTGCATCACCGGAAACGGCTACAAGACCGCCGACGTGATGTTCGACCGCGTCGCGGTTCCAACGCGGATCGGACGCGGCCTCGCCGACTTCGAACGGGCGCTCGGCGCGCGGGTCGCCCAGCAGGCGGCTGCGGCGCGCGCTTGAGCACCTCGGGCGAAATTTGACCGAAAAGTCCGCCCGCTATAGAATCTCCGGCATCGTGGTGCGTCTGGGCGGATGCGCGTGCGCGTGTTGTTGTATGGGGACCGCCAGGGTCCCGGCGCTCTCGGTCCGCCGTGCGGGTAACGCGTAACCAGCCCACAACACGAAGGAGATCGAAAGCCCGGGATTCAAAAGTCCCGGGCTTTTTTTATGTTTCCAGCCTTTCTGGACCTCAGGTCGCGCCGGGTGGTGGTCGTCGGCGGCGGGCCCGTCGCGGCATCGAAGCTCGACGCGCTTCTCGAGGCCGGCGCCGACGTAACGGTCGTGTCGCCCGAGGTCGTGCCGGAGATCGCGCGGCGGAAGGTTCTGGTGGTGCGCCGTCCCTTCGATCCGGTGGATCTCGACGGGGCGTGGTGGGTCGTGGCGGCGGCGCCGAAGGAGGTGAACAGACAGGTGCTCGCGGCGGCCGAGGCGCGGCGGGTGTTCGTCAACGCGGTGGACGATCCGGTGCACGCCACGGCGTATCTCGGCGGGGTCGTCCGGCGGAACGGTGTGATCGTGGCGATCTCCACCGACGGTCGCGCGCCGGCGCTGTCGGGGCTGCTGCGCGAGGCGCTCGACGCGTGGCTCCCCGCCGACCTCGACGAGTGGTTGTCGGCGGCCGACGAGGCGCGCCGCCGCTGGAAGGCCGAGCGCGTGCCGATGGAGGAGCGCCGGCCGCAGCTGCTGGAGACGTTGATCGAGCTGTATGAGAAACGCAAGTAAGCCGGGATCGGGGATCCGGGATTCGGGATCCGGCGGAATCCGGCGAACCGGGAACCTTTCGGATCCCGGATCCCGGATCCCGGGTCCCGGCCGGGTGTCGCTCGTGGGCGCCGGGCCCGGCGATCCCGAGCTGTGGACGGTGCGCGCGGTCCGCCGGCTCGAGGAAGCCGACCTCGTCCTGTACGACGCGCTGGTCGATGCCCGGGCGCTTCGGACGGTGACGAAGGCGCAGTGCTTCTGCGTGGGCAAGCGCGCCGGCCGCCGCAGCGTGCGGCAGGAAACGATCATCCGGGTGATGATCCGCGCCGCCCAGGCGGGCAAGCGCGTCGTCCGGCTGAAGGGAGGCGACCCGTTCGTCTTCGGTCGCGGTGCCGAGGAAGCGCTGGCGCTGGCGATGGCCGGCATCGCGTTCGAGGTGGTGCCCGGCGTCACCTCCGCGACGGCCGCTCCCGCGCTGGCGGGCATTCCGGTCACGCATCGCGGGATCGCGTCCGCGTTTCTCGTCGTCTCCGGGCACGCGCTCGAGGCGTTCGACTCCGGCATCCGGACGGTGGCGCCGAACAGCGTGTCGCTCGTGGTGCTGATGGGGCTGTCGGCGCGGGCCGAGCTGGCATCGCGGTTGATGGCCGCGGGATGGAGGCCGGACACGCCGACCGCGGTCGTGTGCGCGGCGTCGACGGTGAACGAATGGACGTGGAGCGGACCGCTGGCGCAGCTGCCGGCGGTCGAGCCGCCGGACGGCCTGGCCGGCACGCTGGTGGTCGGCGAGGTGGTGCGCGTTCGTGACGTGCTTCGAACAGCAGGCCGGTCTCCGGAGCAGACCGGCGAGCCAGCGCTGGCCGCCGGGTCGCGTCGCGACGCGATCCGCCGGATCGGGCCGGCAACGAGGTGAGCTATGGCCGTAATCGACAACGTGCAGGCGTTCGGGCGTGGGCGACTCTCGTTCGCCGACGAGCGTGACATCGACGAGTTCGTCGACATGCTGCGGCGCTACGAGTGCGGCGAGATCTCGGCCGACGACTGGCGGCGGTTCCGGCTGCTGCGCGGCACCTACGGGCAGCGCCAGGACGGCGTCCAGATGCTCCGGATCAAGATCCCGCAGGGGATCCTCACCGGCGACCAGCTGCGCGCGCTCGGCCGCGTGGCGGCGCGGTACTCGCGCGGCTTCGGGCACATCACCACGCGGCAGAACATGCAGTTCCACTTCGTCCTGCTGCAGGACGCCGAACGCGCCATGCGCGAGCTGGGCGACGTGGGGCTCACCACGCGCGAGGCGTGCGGCAATACGATCCGCAACGTGACCGCATGCCCGCTCGCCGGAGTATGCCCGCGCGAGCACGTCGACGTGACGCGCCATCTCGACGGCGCGGTCGCGCACTTCCTGCGCAACCCGCTCAACCAGCAGCTGCCGCGCAAATTCAAGATCAGCTTCTCCGGCTGCGAAGCCGACTGCGCGCAGGGCCTGATGCACGACATGGGCATCGTCGCGGTGCGCAACGGCACGCGCTTCGGCTTCAAGGTGCTTGCCGGCGGCGGGCTCGGCCACAAGC
>JACPTI010000070.1 GCA_016192845.1 Acidobacteriota bacterium | reverse complement strand
GTTGGGGTGGCCGCGGCTGGGGAAACCCGGCGCCAGGACCCGCGCGGCGGCCACTCCCGGGCCTGCCGGCACGAGCGAACGCTGGGATGTGCGATCCGCGGCAACGGGGTGCGATCCGTGCGGCGCTCAACCTCGCGGATCCCCAGAGCCTTCTCGCGCGGTCAGGTGCGCCGTATCGGCCACCTCCATAGGGCGTCGCTACTCGACTCAAGTGAGTTCCGGTCTAGAACAGGCCTAGAACCGCCAGCCGACCGCGACCGACGGCCGCAGCAGCCAGGCGCCGGCGGTATCGCCCCCCACCCCGTGAAGCCGCAGCCCGGGGATGAGCGTCGTGCGCCCGGTCAGTGCAACGCGCGCCTCGACGCCCGCCACCGGCCCGGCATCGTACGTCGTCGTTCGCGTGCGGGGGGGAACGACAATCGGGGCCGCGTCAGGCCGGCGCCTGATCTCGAACTCCATCTCCCCGGTCGATCGGATGAACGCGACGCCGCCCAGATAGACGAGATCGACGCGTCCGCTGATCGTCTGCGCGACCCACGCCACGGCATCGAGCGTCGTGTGCCGGCGCGCCAGCCGCACGGTCGACTCGAAGAGCGGCACGGCCAGCTCCGGAATGAGGAGCACCCCGGCTTCGATGGCACGCCCGGTGAGCACGGGAATCGGAACGCCGCGCCGCATCTCGCGCTCGGTCTCGCCCGCGCGTGTGAGCTCGAGCTCGACGCCCCAGCGGTCGGTCACGGCGGTGCCGACCCGCACCGAGAGCGCCACCGCCTCGCCGCCGAGGGTCAGGTCGTCGGCGCCGCGCGCCTCGACGCGGGCGGGGCGGAAGATGTCGGCGCCGATGCCGCCGGCCACGTAGGCCGATTGCGCGAGCGCCGGCGCCGCAGAGACGAGAAAGGAGGCGAAACCGAGGACGGCGCGCCGCATCTGGGTCCTCCTGCCGTCCATTCTGTTCCGGGCCGGCGCGGGTTGACATATTCCGAAATGGGAATATGATTGCCCGGCGTGCCGCGCCTCGCCACGACCTCCGACGTTTTCACCGCAGTGGCCGAGCCGCGCCGGCGCGACATCCTCGTCTACCTGGCGCCGCGCGAACAAACGGTGACCGCCATCGTCAAGGCGCTCGGGGCGGCGCAGCCGTCCGTCTCGAAGCACTTGAAGGTGCTCCGCGACGTGGGGCTGGTGGAGGCGCGGCGGGAGGGACGGCAGGTGCTCTATCGCACCAACGTCGACGCGCTCCGGCCGCTGCACGACTGGGCCGCCGTCTTCGAGCGCTTCTGGCGGCACCAGCTGTCGCGCGTCAAGGAACGGGCCGAACGCGCGCCATCCGGCAAGGGAGGAAAGCCATGAACGTGACCGCACCCACGCTCGACAACCTGACATTTAGTCCCACGTGCCAGGAGGTTCACATTCGCGCGTCGCCAGCCGCGACGTTCGATGCGCTGCTGGAGCAGATGGGGCCCGCCAATGAAACCCCGGACGGTACCGCCATTCCGATGAGGCTCGAGGCATGGCCTGGAGGCCGCTGGTTCCGGGACCTCGGCGGCGACAACGGGCACTTCTGGGGGCACGTGCAGGCGATCAAACGGCCGATGCTGCTCGAGATCACGGGGCCGCTCTTCATGTCGTACCCGGTCGTCTCCAACGTGCAGTATCGGCTGAAGGAAGTCGACGGAGGAACGCTGATCACGTTTCAGCACTCAGCGCTTGGGTTCATTCCCAGCGCCACGACGGCAGCGGAGCTGATTCCCGCCCTCGAGCAGAGTGTGGCCAACGCCAAGAAGATCCTGAGCGGGATGAATGACGCCGACCTGAACAAGACGTGGCGCGCGGTCCATGCCGGAACGGAAGTAATGGCGCTCCCCGTGGGCGCGGTGCTCCGCACGATCATGCTCAACCACTGGTATCACCACCGCGGCCAACTGTCCGTCTATCTGCGACAGGTGGGTGCGCTCGTGCCATCCATCTACGGCCCGAGCGCCGACGAGAATCCGTTCAAGGCGAGCGCGGCCTGAGCGTCGCCAGCAGCGCCCGGGCCTTCGCTTTGAACTCCTCGTCCTCGGGCGCCCAGTTGGGATGAACCGGCGCGTCGAGCACCTGCTGGAGCTCGACGCGCGCCTCGTCGCGGCGGTTCGTCTCCAGCAGCGTTTCGGCGAGGAAGTAGTGCGACGCGGTGCTGTGCGGGTCGTAGGTCAGCGATCGTCGCAGATGCTCGATCGACTTGTCCTTGCTGCCGCCGAACAGCCCCGGTACCTTCAGGTACCACCGCCCGAGCGCGCGGTCGGCCGACCCGTCCTGAAAGGCGGGATCGATCCGGAGCACGGTCTCGAGCGCATCCTTAATGGCGCCGCGGTACCGCAGTCCCTGCCGCAGGCCGAACGATTCGGCGAGAGCGCCCATATTGGCGGCCATCCAGAAATACCCTTCCGGTCGCTTCGGCTCGAGCGCGGCGGCGCGGCGGCCCGCCTCGACGCCGCGCTCGTACTGGCGCCGCTGCTCCGCGCGGGCGACGTGTCCGCCAATCCAGTAGCAGGCGCGTGCCAGCTTCCACGCCGCCTCGAAATCGGAGCCGTCGCGCGCCAGACGCGCCTCCCAGAGCGACGCCGCCCGCTCGGCGCTGGCGAGATCGGTGCGATTGGCGTACAGACGGTCCGGGTCGTCAGCCTGAACGGCGGGCCGGATGGAGAAGGGCAGCCGCGCGGGAGCCGGTGCGAGGGCAAGGGCCAGCAGCGCGGCCGTGAGCATCGGGGTACCGGATCAGTGCACCACCTCGCCGTCGACGACCTCGTCCAGCGGCTCGAGGTGCGGGATCTCCAGAGAGCGGACGGCTTCAATGGCCAGTGCGAACGTCTGATCCACGCTGCGGTCGGCGTGTGAGTTGCGCAGCCGCTTGCGCGCCGCGCGCAGCGCGCGCAGCACCTGGGCCCGATCGAACCGTTGCCCCTGGCAGTGCTCGCAAAAGCTCATCTTGGTGGCTGCCTCCTTCGCCGATCTCATCTTACCGGAGGGCCAAAGCCCTCCGGAGACCATCCGGCCACCGGCCTCCCGGCTACCGCCTCCGGGCTGCCGCTGGCGCGGTGCGGCACCCAACTTACCATGGGCCCCCCGGTGAGTTACCATCTGCCGCGGGAGCGTGCTATGAGCCAAAGACGCATTGGAACGTGTGCCGTGGTGGTGCTCATCGGAGCTGCCGCCGCAGCGGTCCTCGCGGCGCCCGCCGTCAAGATCCGCGCGCAGCGCGACGCCGCGCCGGTCACGATCGACGGTGACGACATCGGCGGCGTGGTGACCGGGCCTTCGGGTCCGGAAGCAGGCGTCTGGGTCATCGCCGAAACCACCGACCTGCCGGCGCGCCTCGCGAAGATCGTGGTCACCGACGACAGCGGCCGGTACCTCGTCCCCGATCTGCCGGCAGCGACCTACGCCCTGTGGGTGCGCGGGTACGGCCTCGTCGATTCACCGAAGACCACCGCGCGACCCGGACGCCTCGTCAACCTGAAGGCCGTGCCGGCGCCCGGGCCGGCGGCGGCCGCCGCCTACTACCCCGCGATGTACTGGTTCTCGCTGATGCGCGTGCCGCCGAAGGGCGAGTTCCCGCTGGGGCCCGTGCCGTCGCAGGGTGTGTGGCTCAACATCGTGAAGAGCGGCGCCTGCCAGTCGTGCCACGCGCTGGGGACGCCGGGGATGCGGACGATCCCAAAGGAGCTGGGCCCCGTCAGCAACTCCATCGAGGCGTGGTCGCGGCGCCTGCAGGCGGGGAGCGCCCGCGCGCTGATGGCGCGCGATGTCAACCGCCTGCACGGCGAGCGCGCGCTCGCGCTGTTTGCCGACTGGACCGACCGCATCGCCGCGGGCGAGCTGCCCTTCGCGCATCCGGAGCGCCCGCGCGGGATCGAGCGGAATGTCGTGATTACGCTGTGGGACTGGAGCCGGCCGACCGCGTATCTGCACGACGCGATTTCCACCGACCGGCGCAACCCCCGGGTGAACGCGGGCGGGAAGGTGTACGCCTCGGCCGAAGACAGCACCGATTTCCTGCCGGTTCTCGACCCGAACACGCACGCGGTGACCGAGATCCATCATCCGGTCCGCGATCCGCAGACCCCTTCCTCGAAGAGCAATCCGTTCGGGCCGTCGCCGTACTGGGGCGCCGAGCCGATCTGGGACAGCCAGACGCTGGCGCACAACCCGATGATGGACGAGCGAGGACGCGTCTGGTTCACGGCGCGCATTCGGCCTGCCGAGAATCCGGAGTACTGCCGCCAGGGATCGCTGCATCCGTCTGCGAAGCTCGTCCCGCTGGCGCAATCGAACCGGCACCTGTCGATCTACGACCCCGCGAGCGGCGCGTTCACGCTGATCAGCACCTGTTTTCCGACGCACCATCTGAACTTCGCGCAGGACCGCGACCAGACGCTCTGGACGAGTGCGGGTGTGGAGGGCCCTGGCGTCATCGGCTGGTTCAACCGGCGGGTGTACGAGGAGACGCGCGACGAAGTGCGGGCGCAGGGATGGGCGCCATTCGTGCTCGACACCAACGGCAACGGCCGCCGCGACGCGTACGTCGAGCCGAATCAGCCGGCGGATCCCGCGCGCGACATGCGCGTCGCGGTGAATATCTACGCGGTGGCGATCAGTCCGGCCGACAGCGCCGTGTGGGGCACGGTGCTCGGGTATCCGGGGGCGATCGTGCGCGTCCAGCCAGGGCCGAATCCAATCGAGACCGCGCTCACCGAGATCTATCAGCCGCCGGCGCCCGCGTTCGGTCCTCGCGGCGGCGACGTCGACAGCAACGGAGTGTACTGGGTGTCGCTGGCAAGCGGCCACCTGGGTCGGTTCGATCGCCGGCGGTGCAAGACGCTCAACGGTCCCGCCGCCACCGGCGCGCACTGCCCGGAAGGGTGGACGCTCTATCAGCTGCCCGGCCCGCAGTTGCGCGACGTGCCCGATGCGGGGAGCGCGGAGGCGAGCTACTATACGTGGGTCGACTGGTTCGACGCGTTCGGTCTGGGCCGAAACGTGCCGATTGCGATGGGCAACCTGAGCGATTCGCTGCTGGCGGTGGTCGACGGCAGGATCGTCACGCTGCGCATCCCGTACCCGAGCGGGTTCTTTCCCAAGAACGTCGACGGCCGCATTGATGATCCGAACGGCGGCTGGAAGGGGAGGGCGCTTTGGTCGACCTCCGGCACCCGGACGATGTTCCACCTCGAAGGGGGCAAGGAGAACCGGCCGAAGGCCGCGCGCTTCCAGCTCCGTCCGCACCCGCTGGCGCGGTGAGCGGCTGCGACGAGCCGCCGCCGCCACTCCTCGTCGAAGCCGTCGCGCAATTCAACCGCGGCGACTACTTCGAGCAGCACGAGACGCTGGAGACGCTGTGGCGCGCCGAGCCGCGTCCCGTCCGCCGCCTGTATCAGGGAATCCTGCAGATTGGCGTCGCGCTCTACCACCTCGAGCGCGGCAACCATCACGGCGCGGTTTACATGCTCACGCGCGGCTCGAAGTACCTGGAGCCGTTTGCGCCGATCTGCCAGGGCGTGGACGTTCAGGCGCTCCTCGATGCGGCGGCGGCGACGCTGCGCAACGTGGAGACGCTCGGACCTGCCCGGTTGCGGGAGTTCGACTGGGGCTCGGCACCCCGAGTACGCTTCCTCACTGACCCGCGGATCTGAAAAAAAGTTCAGGAATCCACTCTTCATCGCGATCAACAGGGCGCCCGTCGTGGCCGACACGGCGCTGTCGAACGGCGGCGTCGGCAACAGCATGCCGGGGCGGGCGTTCGTCGTTGGATTCGAATATCGCCCCTGAGCTCGTCCACGCTCACGACGGAACACCGAGACACCGAGGCACCGAGAACAAACAAGCTCTCGGTGTCTCGGCGCCTCGGTGGTACGTGATCGGCGAGGCGGGTATTTCTGTTCCCGTTCCCCGTATAATCCAGGACTGTCGGAGAGGGGGAAGACTTATGGAGCGCATCTCGCGCGCACTGGCGTTCGTCGTCGTGGTGCTCGTCTGCGTTCTGCCGCAGACCGCGGCCGCGCAGCAGGCCGGTGCGGATCGAGCCGAGGCGTACAAGCAGGGGGCAATCGCCAGCGTCGAGGGCATGGCGAAGATGGCGCAGGAGATGGTCGACTCCGTGTTCAGCTTCTCCGAGCTGGCGCATCAGGAGTTCGAGACCTCGCGCTATCTGACCGGCATTCTCGAGAAGAACGGCTTCACGGTGCGGCGCGGCGTAGCCGGCATGCCGACGGCGTGGGTGGCGACGTGGGGATCGGGGCGCCCCGTCATCGCGCTCGGCTCCGACGTCGACGGCATTCCGCAGGCGTCGCAGCGGCCCGGCATCCCGTACCGCGATCCGCTGATTGCCGGCGCGCCCGGCCACGGTGAAGGGCACAACAGCGGCGTCCCGCTGAACATCGTCGCCGCGCTCGCGGTGAAGCGAATCATGGAGCGCGACAGGCTGCCCGGCACGCTGATGCTCTGGCCGGGGATTGCGGAGGAGCTGTTGGCGGCCAAGGCGTGGCTCGTCCGCGAGGGCGTGTTCACAGGGGTCGACGTGTGCCTGTTCGTGCACGTCGACAGCAACCTGAAGGTGTCGTGGGGATCGGGATCCGGCAACGGGCTCGTGTCGATCGAGTACACCTTCGAGGGTGAAACCGCGCACAGCGCGGGCGCGCCGTGGCGCGGACGGAGCGCCCTCGACGCCGTGGAGCTGATGAACGCGGCCTGGAACTACCGGCGCGAGCACCTGCGCCTGCAGCAGCGGTCGCACTACGTCATCACCGACGGCGGGGACCAGCCGAACGTCGTGCCGAGCCGCGCAACCGTGTGGTACTTCTTCCGCGAGACCGAGTATCCGCGCATCAAGGACATGTGGGAGCTCGGCAACAGGATGGCGCAGGGCGCGGCGCTCATGACCGACACCAAGTGGACGTCGCGGATCATCGGCGCCGCGTGGCCGCAGCACTTCAACAAGCCGGTGGCCGAGGCGATGTTCACCAACATCCAGCGCGTCGGCCTGCCGAAGTGGTCCGAGGACGACCAGGCGTTTGCGCAGGCCGTGCAGAAGGAGATCGGGGCGCCGAACCAGAAGGGGCTCGACGTGGAGCTGGCGAAGATCGAGGAGCCGATCCCCGACGAAGAGAAGCGCGGCGGCGGATCGGACGACATCGGCGACGTCTCATGGACGGTGCCGACCGTCTCGCTCCGGTTTCCGTCGAACATTCCGGGCCTGCCGGGACACAACTGGGCCAACGCCATTGCCATGGCGACGCCGATTGCGCACAAGGGGGTCGTCGCCGGCGCGAAGGTGCAGGCGACGACGATCATCGACCTGCTGGTCGACTCGCAGCTCGTCAAGAACGCGTGGGACTACTTCACCAACGTGCAGACGAAGGAGACGAAGTACACGCCGTTCATCGCCGCCGACACGCCGGCGCCGATCTGGCTCAACAAGGAGACGATGGACCGGTGGCGGCCGGAGCTGAAGAAGTTCTACTACGACCCGGGTCGGTACCGCACGTACCTCGAACAGCTCGGGATCACCTATCCGACGCTCGCGCGGCCGCGGCAGTGAAGTGGCGGGCCGTGGCCTGAAGGTCTGTGACAACAGTAACCGGATACGGCGTGGAGACTACGACGACAGCAGAGCCCGGAGCGTCTCACCGAGGTAGTACGGCCAGATCAGGATCGCCAGGACGCCTTTCCAGAACGTCAGCTGGAGGTAGCCGATGGTGAACAGCCATCCCGCCACCCACAACAGCCCGCCCACGCTGTGTTGTTCGATTCGGATTCGCTCCGCCATGAAAGAACTCCTCGCCTGACGCCACCGCAAGGCCTGTGCCCGTTCCAGTGGCGCGGGAACCGGCGTCCAGACGCCAGCGCTCGGCTCTCGCGGCGCTCGTGTCGAGGAAAATTGCGCGCTGGCGAGTATCTTTAGTCCCACGTGCCAGGTCTAAACCCAGCACCTTTCAGGCGGTAAGCTTTCAGCAGGTCCGATCTGATCGGCTGCATCGAGCTAACGAGCACGTGGGACTAGCGATGCGCGCGCCGTGGCGCGCGCCTATGAACGACTACCGCGTCGGGCTGCGACACCCGCGCGCGGGGCAACTTTCAGTCGCGCGCGGAGTCTACCGCCTTTCAGGCGGTAGTCGTTCAACCGCGTTTCCGGGCCGTGTGAATCGCCATCAACCCGCCGAGCAGCGGCACCACACGGACGTCCGTAAAGCCCGCCTGCTCCATCAAACGGGCGACCCCAGCCGCGCCGGGATAGAGGCGGATCGATTCGGGAATGTAGCGATAGGTGTCCGGGTCCCGATGAAGGATGAGCCCGAGCGCTGACCCGACGACCGTCAGGTAGGTCAAGTACGCGGTTCGAACCAGCGGATTCTCGGGCCGGTTGAAGTCGAGCGACAGAAAGCGTCCGCCTGGCGCCAGCACGCGGTGAACCTCCGCGAGCGCGGCGCGCAGGTCGGGCACGTTGCGGAGGCCGTAGCCGGTCGTCACCACGTCGAAGCCCGAACCCTCGAACGGCAGCGCCAGCATGTCGGCCACCACGACACACAGGGAGGTGCCTCCTTGCCTCCCACCTCCTTGGCCCCTTCTACGAGCCAGTTGCAGCATCCGCAACGTGATGTCGGCGCCGACGGCGGCGCGCGCCCGCGCCGCCGCAGCGAGCAGCAGATCGCCCGTGCCGCAGGCGAGGTCCAGCACGCGATCCCCGGGGCCGATCGCGGCGAGGGCGATCAGGCGCCGTTTCCAGCGGCGGTCGCGGCCGTATGAAAGCACGCGCGTGATGACGTCGTAGCGCTCGGCAATCGTGGCAAACAGCCGGCGGACGTAGCGCCGTTTGCCCTCGGGGGTCGAAATCGTCGAGCGAAGTGTCAATTACGAGACGCGGATCGTACCCCGCATCATCAGGCGGTGTGGACGGCACACGTACTCGTACGTGCCGGGTGTCTCGGGCACGTCGAACACCAGCGTGTCGGTCTCGTTCCAGTCGATCGGATCCAGCCCGGCGTCGAAGGCCGGCACCGCGAAGTCGTGCGTCATGCCGCGGTCCTGGTTCTCCAGCACGACGCGAACCCGCTCGCCCGCCTTCACCTCGAGCGTTGGGTTGGGGGTCCGCGGATCGTCCTTCAGGTAGAACGTCATCCCGCGGACCACCAGCGTGATCTCCCGCGTGGGTGTGTTGCTGAGCGCCGGCAGCAGCGCCACGACCAGCATGACAAGCGCCAGCGCTGCGACGGCCCGTGCTGAAACCGTCCGGCCGAAGATACTCATCCCACCAGCATCCCTGTGACGTACATCACCGCAAACCCCGCGAACAGGCCCGCCAGCACCGGGCCGGTCGCCAGCATCCGCGCGACCGACCCCTCGCGCGCCATCTGCCGCACGATCTGGCCGACCACCTGTGCGATGGCGCCGACGCCGATCGCCAGGAACACCACCGACCAGACCGGCGAGTACACGAAGCCGCCCAGCCACGCGCCCGCAATCGTCGGCACCCCGCCGATGAGTCCCAGTGTAGCCAGGCCGCCGAGCGCCACCCGCCGGCGCTCCCGCGCGAGCGGGGCCACGATAGCGAGCCCCTCGGTCGTGTTGTGCAGCGTGAAGCCGACGATAAGGAGCGTCCCGAGCGCCGCCTCGCCCAGCGCAAAGGCGGAGCCGATCGCGAGCCCTTCGCCGAAGTTGTGCAGCCCGATCCCCACCGCAATCAGCACGGCCAGCACCCAGCCGCCATAGCCCTTATCGGCCGCGCGGCCGTGCCCTTTGAGCCAGGCACCTAGTCCTTCGAGCAGGAGGTACGCGCCGGCCGCCGCGAGCGCAAAGAGGACGGCTCCCTGAAAAGACTCCGGCAGCAACCCTGCTGCCTCGAATCCCTCCGCCGCGCCATCGATGAGCAGGAACGCGAGCAGGCCGACCGTGAGCGCCAGCAGGAAATCCATACCGTGGTCCGACACGCGGGTCATGAACGGGAACCAGAGCAGGCCGATGACGACCGGAATGACGCCGACGTAGAGTCCGATCAGCGTGAAGATGCCGAAGAAGCGCGCGTTCAGCGTCGGCGTTTCGACCGCCACCGGAATCTCGTGCTCGAACGCGGTGCCGGTGGACGTGAGGAGGCGCACCACGTGCGCCTCCCCTTCGACCCACGGATACGGGATCCGCAGCGTGGTCCGGCCGAGATGCCGGAGCGCCACCCCGTTGTCCGCCGTGAACGTCCAGAAGGCGTCGTCGACCTGCACCTGCGCGATGGTCACCGTGTCCGGGCCGTCGTTCATCACGCCGGCGACGATCGCCCCGGGCTCGAGCGTGACGCGCTGGAAGGTGAGGCGCTCGACCGGCGGGAAATGCTCGCCGCGGACCGCGTCGGCCGGCCCGGTCCGGATGATGATCGCCAGCAGCGCTCCGAGCAGCAGGAGCGGCAGCAGCGCGAGCAGCAGCCGGCGCGTCACGTGGTGCGCCCCTCCTCCGCGAGGAACAGCCCCATCCAGCCGAGCTCCGCAAACTCGGTCTGATGCGCGTGGAACATGAAGTCGCCCGGGTACCGGAACCTCGTCTCGAGGATCGCGCGCTCCGCCTGGCAGAGCATCAGCGTGTCGGTCTTCTCCGACGGCGTGAGCAACGTGCCGGTGCGATAGACGTCGAAGAACATCGCGTGCAGGTGAAAGCTGTTGACTGGATCGAATTCGGTGAAGTTGACGAGGTAGATCCGGATCAGACGCCCGACCTGCACGCGAATCGGCTCGTGGACGTACGCGTTGGCCACCGTGTTCACTGCATACACGTCGTTCTCGACGTCGAAGTTCGTGTCGAACGCGTTCATCACCATCACCAGCTCGTCGGCCGGCGGGCGCCCCTGCTTCGGGTCGACAATGAAGGCCCCGTAGAGTCCCTTATGGATGTGGCGCTTCAGCGGGACCGTATGGCAGTGATAGTGGTGAAGGCCGAACGGATCCGCATCGAACTCGTAAACGAACGTCTCGCCCGGATGCACCTCCTGCCCCGCGAGCGCGCCGTCCATCTCTGGTGGATGCCAGCTGTGAAAGTGAATGGAGTGGGGGTGCGTGCCCAGATTCTTGAACGTTATCCGGATGCGGTCCCCCTCGGTCGCGCGGATGGTCGGGCCCGGCACCTGCCCGTTGTACGTCCAGGCGGGGAAGAACAGGCCGGGAGCGATTTCGATCTCGCGATCGACGGCGAAGATCTCGTACTCGCGCAGGAGCGTGCCGTCGCCGCGCGGCGTCTCGCGATAGAAGCGGGAGCGCTCGTCGGGCGGCAGCTCCGAGAAGTTCCAGCTCCGCACGTAGGCCGACGGGTTGAAGCCGGCGGCTGACGTGCGGCCGACGGTCCCCATCACGTGCGCATCGTGTCGCGGGTGATAAGCGCGCGGCGAGCCCGCCGTCTGTCCGGCCAGCCGAGCTCCGCCGATCACGCTCCCCGCCAGCGACGCCAGGCCGGTCGCACGCAGCCACGCACGCCGAGTAAGCTCAAGCATTTTGACTAACCCAAATTACTTCCTTGACGGTCGAAAAGTCAAATCGACCATTAGTCAAAGTCAGGGTACACTAGCGTACGAATGCTCGCCTCGAGCACCGTCGAGAACTACCTGAAAGCGATCTACCTGGGCGTCAGCTCATCGGGTGACCCGGGCCGACTGCTGCCAATGGGGCATCTCGCCTCGGCGCTGGGCGTCGCGCCGGGAACGGCTACCACGATGATCAAGACGCTGGCCGAGTCGGGCCTCGTGGAGTACGAGCCGTATGCCGGCGTGACGCTGACGGCCGCCGGCCAGAAGCTCGCGGCGATGGTCGTCCGCCGCCACCGGGTGATCGAGCTGTTCCTGGTGCAGGTGATGGGCTACGGCTGGGACGAGGTGCACGACGAGGCCGAACAGCTCGAGCATGTCGTCTCGGATCGGCTGATCGACCGCATGGATGAGATGCTCGGCCGGCCCGAGGTGGATCCCCACGGCGACCCGATTCCCGACCCCGAGGGGGTGGTCAAACCGCAGCTCGCACATACCCTGCTGACCTGCCCGCTGAACACGCGCGTCACGATCACGCGCGTCATCGATCAGGACAGGAGCTTCCTCCGCTTCATCGAGAACCATCACCTCAAGCCGGGCGAGTCGATTGAGGTGGAGGATCGCGACTCCGCCTCCGACAGCGTCAGCGTGCGCGGCAAGGACGATCACCGGATTACGATCGGCGCCCGCGCCGCGTCGAAACTGCTGGTCCAGGTAACCGCCGCCATCCTGCTGCTGATCGGGCTCTCGACAACGGCATCTGCCCAACCGCAGATGCCCTTCGGGATCCTGGACAACTCGTTCCTGGTGGAGGAGGCATTCAACCAGGAGCCAGGAGTTTTTCAGAACATCTTTGGCGTGCACGTCGTCGGGCGTGGAACGTGGGAAGCGGCCTTTACCCAGGAATGGCCGCTTCGCACCCAGACGCATCAACTGTCGTTCACCTTCTCGACGCTGGCCGCCAGCGGCGAAGCAGGACTCGGCGATCTGATGGTCAACTACCGCTGGCAGGCATCGACGGAAGGCGAGTCCCGGCCGGCGTTCTCGCCACGGCTCTCGCTGATCCTGCCGACGGGCAATGCCGCGAAAGGACTCGGCAACGGAGGTCCCGGCTGGCAGGTGAACTTGCCGTTCAGCAAGCAGTTTGGTGACATGTACCTCCACGGGAACGCCGGATTCACCCACACGCCCGCTGCGGATATCGAGAGCAGCGAATACAACCTGTTCGCGCCGCACGTCGCGGTCAGCGGCATCTGGCAGTTGCGCCCCATGTTGAACCTGATGCTGGAATCGGTCGTCGAATGGGAAGAAACGATTGATGCCGGCACCGCCCGCCGCGAGGCCGTCTTCACCCTCGCGCCAGGGCTTCGCACCGGATGGAACCTCGGCGAGGCACAGGCGATTGTCGGCCTCGGCATTCCTGCCTCGTTCGCGGGCGGCGCCACCGATATCGGCGTGTTCGGTTATTTCTCGTACGAGCTGCCGTTTACCCGCCACCCGTAAAACGCTGGAGCACCTCTTTGAGCTGCCAGGGGTCGGCAGCGATCCACTCCTCGCCGGTCAGCCGACCCGGAGGGAATGTCGCGTAGCCAAAGCCGTAGGTCGCCAGACAGCAGCGCACCGACGCGCGCCTGGCCGTTTCGTGATCGATAACAGAATCGCCGACGAGGAGCGTCGTGGCGGTCGTTGCGCCGGCCCGCTCCATCAAGGTGAACACCGGCGCCGGGTCGGGCTTGCGCGGGAGCGCCCCGTCGCCGCCGATGACCTCGTCGAACAGCTCGCGCACGCCGAGCCCCGTCAGAATCCGCTCGGTTGGCGCCGTTGGCTTGTTGGTGAGCACGGCGAGCCTGGCGTACCGGCCCGCCAGCCGAACGGCGTCGGCGATGCCGTCATAGAGGCGCGTGTGGTTCAGGAGACGGGCGTCGTAGATGGCGAGGAACCGTGGGAGCGCCGTGTCGAGCGGGACGTGGATCCCCGCGGCCTCGAGCGCCCGCCGCACGAGCATGGCCGCGCCCTCGCCCACCATCCGGCCGACGGCCTCTTCCGCCAGCGGAGCGCCGCCCAGCTCGCCGATCAGCTGGTTCGCCGACTCGGCCAGGTCGCGGCGGGAATCGATCAGGGTGCCGTCGAGATCGAAAACAATCAGCCGGCGTAGGTCGCCCACGATGTCGGCGTTTCCCAGACGGTGACGCGGACGACAGGGAGCCCCTGCGCGCGGGAGACCTCGAACAGGAGCTGTGCGATGCGCTCGGCGGTGGGGTTACTGTCGAGCAGATACACGGGCTCGCCGAGCGCCTTGAGCGAGGTCACGAGCGGGTCGTCGTGCCGCAGAATCATCCGGTGATCGATCTCCCGATCGACCCACCCTTTCACGATCCGCTTGATGTCGCCGAAATCGGCCACCATATTGCGCCCGTCGAGCGCGTCGGCCTGGATCTCGATTTCGGCCACTGCATTGTGGCCGTGCGGGTGCCTGCACATCCCGTCGTAGTCGAGCAGCCGGTGCCCGTAGCAGAACTCGATGCGCTTGGTAACCGAGTACATCGCCTGTAATCTTAACGGCTCCGGGCTGTAGGCTTCAGGCCTTAGTACTGACTCGCATAAATATGGCAACGTATTCTGCTTGTCCAATTCGGCCAGCGCGGTTTATCCTGACGTCCCAGGAGGACGAATGGAGTGCCGCGACACAGCCCCTACC
>JACPTI010000153.1 GCA_016192845.1 Acidobacteriota bacterium | reverse complement strand
TTGTTCTCGAACGCCGCGCCCGCGTTGGCGCGCACGAGCCGGGCGAGTCCGACGATCTGCTCGCAGCCGACCGGGTTGCGCTTGTGCGGCATCGCGGAGGACCCTTTCTGCCCCTGCGCGAACGGCTCCTCCACCTCGCCGATCTCGGTCTTCTGCAACCCGCGGATCTCCAGCGCGCACTTCTCGAGCGTCGACGCCGTGATCGCGAGCGCCGAGAGCAGCTCGGCGTGCCGGTCCCGCTGGATCACCTGCGACGCGACCGGCGCCGGCTCCAGCCCGAGCGTCCGGCAGACGTCCGCCTCGATCGCGGGCGGCAGGTGTGCGAACGTGCCGACGGCACCCGAGAGCTTGCCCACCGACACGTCCTCGCGCGCCCGCCGGACCCGCTCCACGTCGCGCCCGAGCTCCGCGTACCACAGCGCGAGCTTGAGGCCGAACGTCATCGGCTCGGCATGCACGCCGTGGGTGCGGCCGATCATCACCGTGTCCCGGTGCTCCGCGGCGCGCGTGCGAACCGCCTGCATCAGCCCGGAAAGGCCCTGCAGGATCAGATCGCACGCCTCGCGCATCTGCAGCGCCTGGGCGGTGTCGATGACGTCGGACGAGGTGAGCCCGAAGTGCAGCCACCGGGCGGAGGGACCGATGTGCTCCGCCACCGCGGTAGTGAAGGCGATGACGTCGTGCTGGGTGACCTGCTCGATGTCCTCGATGCGGGCGATGTCAAACCGGCCGCGCTCGCGGATGTCGCGCGCGGCCTCGGGCGGCACGATTCCGGCGCGGGCCATCGCGTCCACCGCGGCGATCTCGACCTGGAGCCAGGTCTCGTATTTCCACTGGTCGCTCCAGATGCGACCCATCTCCGCGCCCGTGTACCGTCTGATCATCTACCCCAGTGAAAGTTTTTCCCGAGGGAGCACCAGTCCATTGACCGCGCCGAGCACGGTGGCCGCCAGCGCCCCGTCCGTGAACAGGTCCCGCGCGACCCGCTGCACGTCGTCCGCGGTGACGCGCTCCACCCCGTCGAGCGTTTCGTCCAGCCCGAACTGCCGGTCGAAATAGATCTCCTGCCGCGCCAGATGCGACATCCGGCTCGAGGTGCTCTCCAGGTTCAGCATCAGGCTGCCCTTGAGATGGTCCTTGGCGCGCCGCAGCTCGGAGTCGGGAAGCGACTCCTCCTTCAGCCGCCGGAGCTCGGCGATGACCACGTCGACCAACTCGCCGACCGCGTCGTTGGCGCAGCCCGCGTAGATCGTGACCGACCCGGCGTCGCGGTAGGCGCTCAGACCGCTGAAAACGGAATATGCGAGCCCGCGCTTCTCGCGGACGTTCTGGAACAGGCGCGAGCTCATCGAACCGCCCAGCACCGTGTTCAGCACGTAGCTGGCGTACCGATCGGCGTGATCCTGCTGATAGCCGCTCGTCCCGAGGCACACGTGGCTCTGCTCGAGCTCCTTGTTGCGGATCACCACGTCGGGCACGACGCGCGGCGGCCTCTCGACCACCGGCTGGCGGGACGAGGGGAGCTCCTCGAAGTAGCGCCCGACGAGATCGCGAACCTGCGCGTGCTCGACGTTGCCGACCGCGACCACGATCAGGTTCGGCGAGGTATACGCGGCGCTGAAGTAGCGCCGCAACCCGTCGGCGGTCAGCGACTCGACCGTCTCGCGCGTTCCGAGAATCGGCCGGCCGAGCGGGTGGTTCCGCCAGAAGTGCTCGGTGAACAGCTCGTGCACGAGGTCGTCCGGCGTGTCCTCGACCATCTTGATCTCCTCGAGGACCACCTTCTTCTCGCGCTCGATGTCGTCCGGGGTGAACGCGGGCCGCATCACGATGTCCGAGAGCACATCCACGGCGATCGGGAGGTGCTCGTCGAGCACCTTGATGTAGTAACTCGCGTACTCCTTGGCGGTGAACGCGTCCATCTGCCCGCCGATCGAGTCGACCGTCTGAGCGATGTCTTCCGCGCTGCGCGTCGCGGTCCCCTTGAAGAGCATGTGTTCAACGAAATGCGCGATGCCGCTCTGCTCGACCGGTTCGTGCCGGGAGCCGCGCGCGAGCCAGACCCCGATGCTCACCGACCGCACGTGCGGCATCCGCTCGGTGACGAGCCGGAGTCCGTTGGGAAGCAGGTCGCGAACGATGGTTACCGCCACGGATGTTCAGGATTTGGCTTGCTCGCTGCAAACCGTTGACAGACAGGGAATTAGAAGAACTGCCTCATGATAGCACGGAACAGGAGCGCGGTGGCCACTCCGCTTCCGGGTTGTACAATCGAATGCTTGCATCTCGATGGAAATGCGAGACATAGCATGACTCATCCTCAGGTGGATTTGGCGGAGCTCGAGCTCAGCGAGCTGGAAGCGGCCCTCGAGGCGCGTGCCGTCGAGCGCTTTCACGCGCGCCAGCTCTACCGTTGGATCTACCGGCACGGCGTCACGGATATCGACCGCATGAGCGATCTCGGCCGGACGCTGCGCGAGACGCTCAAGTCGGAGTTCGTCATCGGCATGCCGTGCACGGTCGGCGACGAGCGATCCATCGACGGCACGCGCAAGCTCCTGCTCGAGCTGGCCGACGGCAAACGCATCGAGGCGGTGTTCATTCCGGACACCCCGGCGACGGCACCCCGCTATACGTTCTGCATCTCGACGCAGGTGGGCTGCGCGATGTCGTGCGGCTTCTGTCTGACGGGCAAGATGGGACTCGTCCGGAACCTGACAGCGGGCGAGATCGCCGGCCAGGTCCGCGTGCTGGCGGCGGCCACGGGTCTGCTCGACTATCCGTTCAACATCGTCCTGATGGGCATGGGCGAGCCGCTGCACAACTACGACCAGACGATGAAGGCGCTCCGGATGCTCCATTCGGAGCACGGTCTGGCGGTGTCGCCGCGCCGGGTCACGCTCTCGACGGTCGGCATCGTGCCAGGCCTCGAGCGCCTCGCGCGCGAGCCCCTCATGCCGAACCTCGCCATCTCGCTGCACGCGACGACCGACGAGCAGCGGACTGCGCTCGTGCCGCCCAACCGGAAGTATCCGCTCGCGGCGATCCTCGAGGTGTGCCGCCGCTTCCCGCTGAAGAAGCGGAGCCGCATCACGTTCGAGTACGTGCTGCTCGACGGCGTCAACGACACGCCGGAGGACGCGCGGCGCCTCGTCAAGCTGCTGGCGGACGTCAAGGCGAAGGTCAACCTGATTCCGCTCAACCCCGCGCCGGGCATTCCGTTCGAACGGCCGTCCGACGAGCGGGTCGATCGCTTCGCGCAGATTCTCGCCGATCGCCACATCACCGTCTCGGTGCGCAAGAGCCGCGGGCGCGACATCCGCGCCGCGTGCGGTCAGCTGATCGTCGAAGGAGGCACGAAGAAATCCGCCGCGCAGCAGATGGCTTTACTCATGCGATAGACGCACAATTATTCCTCCATCGGCGCGCCGCCGATCTTCGCCACGTCCTCCTGCTTCACGCGATCGACGTTGAATTTTCCCGCCGACGCGATCATCTTGTCGATGACCTCGTCGAAGTCGAACTCGGTCGCCTTCGAAAAGCGGATCGGATTGATGCGGGCCACGACGAACGGCTTGAGGTACGGACTCGTGAGGCCTCTCTTCTTCAACGCCTCCACGATCTTCGACACCGCGTCATCGAGCCTGAGGACTTTGATCGCCCGGCGCTCGCGCTCGCCGAGCGCCTTCGCCATCGGCTCGTCCAGGAAGTCGTCGATGCGCCGGAGGACGGGATGGTACGCGCCGCCGCTCAGGCTGCGGCGCTCCTCGTAGGCGGCGCCGAGCGTCAGGTGGGGCGCCTGCTCGAACTCGAACGCGTAGTCGCTCTCCTTGCCGGCCTTCCGCTCCGCGAGCGCGCGCGCCATACGGATCGTCTCGAGCGACTTCTCCTTGACGTTGTGCGCCTTCTCCGTGTTGAGCGCGAGGATTTTGAACGCGACCTCCGGCTCGGGGACGAGCAGGCCGACAATTGTCTTCGCGCCGAGCTTCCGCATCGCCTGCAGGCGATGGTTGCCGTTCGGCGTCCAGTAACCCCCGTCGTGACGGATGACGACGACCGGATCGAGGAAGCGGCCCACCTTCTCGATCACCGTCATCAGCCGCTTGATGTGCGCGTCGGAGGGGTCGCGCTGGTAGGGCGTCGGCTCCACGCGCTCGATCGGCAGTGCCACGAGCAGCACCAGCGAGCCGCCGAACGGATCGTGGTACGCCCCGACGACGACGCCGCCGTCGCGCTCGACCTGGGCCGCGAGCTCCCGCGCACGAGGGTCGGCCCCGCGCACCTCCTCCGTCGTGAGGCCGACCGATGCGGGCGCAGCCTTTTTTCGGCGTGTTGCCTTCCTCTTGGCCATCGCCTTCCGGACGGCTAGAACCCTCCGGCTGCCACGTCGTCAATCACGCGCGCGTGGTGCTCGTCCTCGACGCGTACCCCCACCCACTCGTTTCGTGCGCGAGGAAGGTGGAGCCGCAGCTTCAGGTAATTCTCCGTCACCACCGACTGCCCCTCGTCCACCGTCAGCGCCCGCAGCGTGCGGCCGACCTGGGACTGCCTGAACCGCCGTGCCATTGCTTCTCCGATCGCGCGGACCTCGCGCGCCCGCTCGCGGATCGCGCGGCCGTCGACCTTCGGCTCGAGCCGCGACGCCTCCGTGCCGGGCCGATCGGAGTACGGAAACACGTGCAGATGCGTGAGCGGCAGATCCTCTAGCACGCGCCGCATCTCGTCGAAATGCGCCGATGTCTCGCCGGGAAAGCCGACGATGATGTCGGAGCCGATCGCGGCGTCCGGCAGCACGCGCCGGATGCGGGCAATGAGGTCGCGGTAGTACGCGACTGTGTACGGACGCCACATCGCCCGAAGCATCTCGTCGGACCCGTGCTGGAGCGGCAGATGGAAGTGCGGCGCAAACCGCGGCGATGACGCCATCAGATCGACGACGGCCGGCGTGCAGTCCATCGGCTCCAGCGAGCTGATGCGAAACAGCACGTCCGCGTCCACCCTCGCCAGCGCCGTCAGCAGCGCGGCCAGCGAGCAGCCGTCGCCGAGATCGCGCCCGTACGAACCCAGATGCACGCCCGTGACGGCGATCTCCTTGTACCCGGCCGCCACGGCGCGCTCGATGTCGGCGAGCACCTGTGCCACAGGACGCGAGCGGCTGGCGCCGCGGGTCAGCGGGATGATGCAGTAGCTGCACCGCTCCTCACACCCGGTCTGCACGCGCAGCGTGAGCGCGGTGCGGCCGGCGACGCCTGGTTCCAGCGTGCTCCCGCACGCCCCCTCGCCACTGCCGAACCGCTCGGCGGTGGTCAGCCCGAAGTCGTCGGCCACCCGGTCGACGAGCGTCTCCTTGTCCGCGTTCGGCACGACGCGCACGACGTTCGGGAGCGGCGCCAGGTCGTCCGGGCGCCGGGTGGCGTAGCAGCCGGTGACGACCACGCGCACGGCCGGGTTGACGCGCGTCACCCGGCGGATGGTCTGCCGCGCCGCCTGGTCCGCGCTCGCGGTGACCGAGCAGGTGTTCACGACCACGAGATCCGCCTGCTCCGGGGGCACCGCGATCGCGCCGCGCGCGCGCAAGGCGCCTTCGATGGCCAGCGAGTCGGCCTGGTTGACGCGGCAGCCGAAGGTGACGACGGCGTACTTCATAACCTGTCGTTCACACTTCTACGACGATTCATTACGTGTTCAAGGCCTTTTGCCCGATGTCGCTGCGGAACTGCATCCCCTCGAAGCGGATGTGCGCCGCCGCCCGGTAGGCGACGTCGATCGCCTCCTGGTAGCTCGCGCCGCGGCCGACCACGGTCAGCACACGGCCGCCGGCCGTGACGAGCTGTCCGTCCTGCTGCCGGGTGCCGGCATGGAACACCAGCGCACCGGGTACCCGCGCTGCAGCTTGGATGCCGCCGATGGCCTTTCCGGCCTCGACCGTCTCCGGGTACCCCGCCGACGCCAGCACGACCCCGACGTGCGGCTCCGCGCGAAACCGCGCCGGCCGCGACGGCAGCGCGCCGGTCGCCGTCGCGCCGAGCAGCCAGGAGAGATCCTCGTCGAGCCGCGGCAGCACGACCTGCGCCTCCGGATCGCCGAAGCGCACGTTGAACTCGACGACCTTCGGCCCGTCCGGGGTGAGCATCAGCCCCACGTAGAGGAACCCGCGGAACGGCGTCCCCTCGCGCGCCATCCCGTCGAGCACCGGGCGCACGATCTCGTCGAGCACGCGCCGCTCGACCTCCCGCGTCAGGCGCGGCGCCGGCGCGAACGCACCCATCCCGCCGGTGTTGGGACCGCGATCGCCGTCGAAAATCCGCTTGTGATCCTGCGCGGACCCGAGCGGCACGAACGCGGTGCCGTCGGCCAGGACGAAATAGGACGCCTCTTCGCCGACGAGGAACTCTTCGAGCACCAGGCGATCGCCCGCCGCGCCGAAGCGGCGCTCCGCCATCGCGCTGCGCACCGCGTCGGCGGCCGAGGCCTGATCGTCGGCAATCACCACGCCTTTGCCCGCCGCAAGACCGTCGGCCTTGAGCACGAGCGGATAGCCGAACTTTCCGCTCGCGATCGCCGCCTGCGCGGCATCCGGCGACCCGCACACCTCGAAGCGCGCCGTCGGCACGCGGTGGCGATCCATGAACGCCTTGGCAAATGCCTTGCTCCACTCGAGCGCCGCCGCCGCTTTCGTGGGACCGACGATGGCGTGCCCTTCGGCGGCGAACAGATCCGCAAGCCCCATGCTGAGCGGCAGCTCGGGCCCGACCACCGTGAGATCGACCTGCTCGCGCCGGACCACCTCGAGCAGCGCCGACGGCCGGGCTGGATCGGCCGGCACGCAGCGGGCCACCTCGGCGATGCCCGGGTTGCCCGGCGCACACAGCACGTCGGTGACGGCGCGTTCGCCGGCAAGCTTCCACACGATGGCATGCTCGCGGGCGCCGCCGCCGACGACGAGGACTCTCATGACGAGCGCGTAATTACCTGTCGGACAACAGGTTGGAGGGACTGACTATTTCGTTGACGTGGTGGCGGGTTGCCGCCTAGAATCCGCGCCTACCGTGATAGCGTAGCATATTCGGCACTTTCCGCAGGCCGTCACAGAGTGACCATGGGCCCGATAAGGGGGTGTTTCTAAGGCGTGGCTGAAGTCAAGCTACAGGAAGGCGAATCGATCGAGAGCGCCCTCCGTCGCTTCAAGCGCAAGGTGCAGCAGGAAGACATCATCAAGGACATCAAGAAGCACTCCTTCTATTTGAAGCCGGGTGATAAGCGCAGGGCCAAGCAGGCACTGGCGCGGAAGCGCAATCGGAAGAAACTCCGACGCGAATCGGAATGACGCGCCGGCATGAAGCGGGGTCCCCAACGCGCGGAGTTTGCGCGTTGGGGTGCCAACGACGAGCACGAGGGGGCGACCGATGGAGTTCCAAGACAAGACCCTGAGGTGTGTGGACTGTGGCGCGGAATTCATCTGGACGGCCGGCGAGCAGCTGTTCTTCGCCGACAAGCAGTTCAAGAACGAGCCGAAGCGCTGTAAGAGCTGCAAGGCGAAGCGGGCGAATCGGGTAGCGGCCGGGTCGACCACCCGCGAACGGGTCGAGACGCAGACCACCTGCTCGGCCTGCGGCAAGGAAACCACGGTGCCGTTCCGGCCGACGCAGGGGCGTCCGGTCTTCTGCAAGGAATGCTTCCAGCAGCGCAAGTTCGCGGGCGCTGGAGGCGTCTAGGCACCCCAACGCGCACAATCCGCGCGTTGGGGACCCCGCCAGCCGCGTCAAATCGTGCTTCCGGGGTTTTCACGGTCGCTGCCGACAGCGCACTGCAGGGCCAGGCCGCCGGTCTGGCCCTTGTTTTTCCATGTGGTATACGTTCATAGGGGAGAGGCAATGCAGATTGAGGAACGTTCCGCCGGAGAGGTCACGATACTGGATCTCAAGGGCAAGATGACGCTCGGGGAAGGCGACGAGGTGCTCAAGGACAAGATCAACAGCCTCATCCTCCAGGGGCGCAGGAAGCTCGTGCTCAATCTCGCCGGCGTGCCGTACATCGACAGCGCCGGGCTGGGGGAGATCGTACGCACGTATACAACCGTCAGCCGTCAGGGCGGCAGCCTGAAGCTGCTCAGCCTGACCAAACGCATCACCGACCTGCTGTCGATCACGAAGCTGCTCACGGTGTTCGAGACCTACGACAACGAGGCGGACGCTGTCCGGAGCTTCTCCTCCTCTGCCAGCGTCTGACCGGGTGATCGTCGAATCACGCCGCGAGGTCGACCGCTCCACCGTTTCGCTCCTCGCGGTATCGCTTCGTCCCGACCAGTGGACGAAGAACCTGCTGCTCTTCGCGGGGCTCCTGTTCGGCGGCCGCCTGCTCGAGCCGGATGCGGTCCTCCTGGCGCTCGGGGCGTTCGCGGTCTTCTGCGCGCTCTCGGGCGCCATGTATCTCGTCAACGACATCCGCGACCGCGAGGCCGACCGGCAGCATCCGCTGAAGCGGGCGCGGCCGATCGCGTCGGGCGCGCTGCCGGTCGGAACCGCCGCGACCACCGCAGTCGCGCTCGTCACCGCCGCCATGGCGGCGGCATACGTGATGGCGCCCGCGCTCGCCGCAATCGCCGCGGCGTACGTGGCGCTGCTGCTCATCTACTCGGCCAGCCTGAAGCACGTCGTCATCGTCGACGTGCTGGTGATCGCGGCCGGGTTCGTGCTCCGCGCCGTGGCGGGCGCGGTTGCGGTCCAGGTGCCGATCCGGCCCTGGCTCCTCGTCTGCACTACGCTGCTCGCGCTGTTCCTGGCGTTCAGCAAGCGCCGGCATGAGCTCGTCCTGCTCGGCGACGGCGCCGTGGACCACCGGCGGATCCTCGAGGAGTACAGCCCTTATCTGCTGGATCAAATGATCGCGGTCGTGACCGCCTCGACGGTGATCGCGTACACCGTGTTCGCCACGAGCGCCGACACGGCGGAGCGCCTGGGCACCTCGCGCCTCGGCCTGACGGTCCCGTTTGTGCTGTATGGGATCTTCCGATATCTCTATTTAGTGCACCAGAAGCGCGGGGGCGGCAGCCCCGCGACGATGCTGCTGAACGACCGGCCGCTGCTGGTGTGCGTGGCGCTCTGGGCCGGCACGGTGGTCCTCCTGATGTATACGCCCCTCGGGAAATAGCGCATGCCCGTTGTCATTGACGCCCCCGCGACGCCCGAGACCCCACTGCGGTCCCGCACCGCGCGCGTGGCCGTCGTCCGCACGCGGCCGGAAACGGTCATCGAGGACTACGCCCGCGTCATGGACCTGGCGGGCTACCGGGACGTCCTGGGGCGCGATCGCGACACGCTGCTGAAGTTGAACCTGTCGTGGACGAAATACTTCCCGGCCTGCTCGTCCGCGCCGTGGCAGGTCGACGGGGTCGTGTCGAAGATGCTCCGCGACGGCTTCGCGCGCGAGCGCCTCCTGCCGGTCGAGAACCGGACGGTCGTCACCGACCCGCGGAAGGGGTGCCGGAACAACCGGTGGGAGCCGGTGCTCGAGCGGCACGGGCTGACGTTCACGCCGCTCACCGAGGTGGAGTGGCAGGTCTACCGGTTCAAGAGCCCGCTGCTCAAGCTGAACGAGATCTTTCCCGAGGGCATCCAGATTCCGACCATCTACCCGGGGCGTCAGATCCTGCACCTGCCGACCGTCAAGACCCACGGCCACGCCGTCATGACCGGGGCGGTGAAGAATTCCTTCGGCGGCCTGCTGCGCGAGGTCAGGCACTACGCCCACAAATACATGCACGAGGTGCTCGTGGACCTGCTGTACATGCAGCGCGAGCTGCACCCGGCGGTCTTGACGGTCATGGACGGCACCGTCGCTGGCGATGGTGCCGGCCCGCGGACGATGGTGCCGCGGGTGAAGAGCCTCATCCTCGCCGCCGCCGATTCGGTGGCGATTGACGCCATCGCTTCGCGGCTCATGGGGTTCGATCCACTGTCGATTCCGTTCCTCCGCATGGCGCACGAGCGCGGTCTCGGCGTCGCTGATCTGCGGGAGATCGAGCTGGTGGGCGACGACGTGTCGCAGGAGAACTTCGGCTTCCGGACGCGCCGATCGCCCGTAATCTGGGGCGACCAGATGATCCGTAAAGGGTTCCTCCGGCCGCTCGAACGGCTGCTGCTTCATTCGCCGCTGATGGTCTGGGCGCCCTTCGCGTCCAACGTCTACCACGACGCGCTCTGGTATCCGACCATCGGCCGGTCGCGCATCCGATCCTTCATGCGCACCGAGTGGGGCCAGCTCTTCAGAAAGTACTGACCATGGAGCCAAACCAGGACAGGCGGCGCGGGCACTTCCATCGCGGCCGCCGCGGACACGATCGGCGCGGTCCGGACCGCCGCGCACCCTCGCAGGCGCAGCCGCCCCAGGGACGCGATCAGGTCGACGTCGAGCAGATCATGCGCGAGATTCGCGCCCGCATCGCCGAGCGCCAGGGCGTGGACCTCTCGCCCCAGCAGGTCGACGAGCTCGCCGCGCGGCGGCTCGAGTACATCCTCGACCCGCGCGCGATGAGGCCCGAGTTCCTCGACACCCTCCGGCGGCGGGCCGACGACGTCCTCGCCAGAGAGGAGAAGAAGCTGCCTCCGGAGCCGGTCTACGTCTTCGAGGACACGACGCTCTACGATTCGCACCGCGCCATTCTCCGCTTCATCCGGAAGCTGCTGAATCCGCTGCTGAAGCTCTTCTTCAACCCGAACCCGCTCATTCGCGCGCTGCACCTGCAGGCGAAGCTGAACGTCGAAGCCGCCGAGCGCGATGCGGCGCGCGACCGGCGGCAGGCGGAGTGGAACGCGCTGCACTACAAGATCGTGCAGCGCGTCGTGACGGAGATGTCGCGGCTCAGCCTGGAGGTGCAGGCGCTCTCGGCGCGGGTGGAGTCGCTCGCCTCGCGCGTCGACTTCGCCGATCGCCGCGTCCGCGGCGTCGAAGCTGCGCTGCACCAGCAGCGGCCTTCGCCGCGTCCCAGCGAGCCGCCCGGCCAGCCGAGGCCCGACGCGGGCGCGCCGGAGGCGGGCGCGGAGGCCGGACAGCCGGAAGGGGCGCGCCGGCGCCGGCGCCGCCGGCGGGGGCGCCGCGGAGGCGCGGCCGTGGCGGAGGGAACGCAGCCTGCGGCAGTGCCTTTTCAGGCCGCGGCCGAACAGGAACCGCCTGAGGAGGGCGTGGGCGGCGCGGAACTGGACGAGGCGGCGCCGCCGGCCGACGAACCGCCGCCGCTTCGTGCGGAAAGCGAGGTGCCGGCGGCGCACGCCGAGCCGGCGCCCGCGCCTCCAGCAGCGGACGAGCACGCGGCGGCCCCGCCTCCGCCGTTCGATCACGCGGACCCCGAGCGGCTGGACTAGTCACGCTTCGATCCTGTCGCGTCGCTTGCGGGTCGAAGCATGAAGATCGCGATCGTCGTCCAGCGGTACGGAGCCGAGA